>JALYHL010000004.1:0-184944 GCA_030776625.1 Actinomycetota bacterium
ACGTCGCCCTCCGAACGGTCCGCTCAAACCCGTACACGCCACCGCCTCCGTTGTTGCACGGTTGCGCCGCCGGCAGCCCCTCCGCTCGTTGCACAGCTCTGCGCCCGGGCGGGGTGATCTCTATGGGCAAGAGGAGCGGGTCGGGTTCCGGAGGGCGCCTCGGTTTTGCGCCCGGAGTGTCCCGGCCCGGTCCTCCACCCCGGCCTGCGCGAGCGCTCCGGAGCGGGGGCCAAGAAGAAGGGGCCCCCGGAGGGGCCCCTTCTTGGAACTGTGGTGCTCGGCGTTTAGAGCTTGCCGGTGTAGCGGATGATGTCGATGCCTCGGGTGTAGTCGACCGCGTAGACGAGGCGGTCTTCCTTGTCGGTCGGCACCCAGTAAGACGCCGAGGTCGAGCCGCCGAAAGGCACGAAGTAGCCGGCCTCGCTGATCTTGCCGTTCGAGGCGACGTCGAGGAACCGGGTCCCGTGCTCGTAGAAACCAACCGTCACGAGGCCGCCGTTCTTGAAAGAGCTGTGCGCCTCGAACCAGTGGGCGGAGCAGCCGAGCGCGTTCACCGCAGGCCGCCCGTCCTGATAGGTCCCGTTCTCGACCGCGTACGTGTCCAGCAGCTTGAAGCTGTTGCCGGAAGGAGTCCAGGTCTGGAACGGGCCGTTGTTCTTGGGATCGCAACGAGGCTTGAAGTTCTTCTCGCCTTGCAGCAAGACGAACTTGTCCTTACCGCCGCGGGGCCACTCGCCGGAGTGGAACAGCCACGCGGGGTTCGGGTGAGCGGAGCGCGCCACCAGCTCGGGACTCGTCGGCTTGCGAACGTCCAGGATCTGGAAGCCCTCGCTGATCGTGGAAACGAGGATGAACCCGTTGCGGAACTCGGTCACGTCGTGGCCGCCGCCCGTGATGCCCACCTGGGCGTGCCAGTTGTTCTTGTCAGAACGCGCCACCGCCAGCCTCGGCTTCGTGGGATTGCGCAGGTCGACGATCGTGCCGTCGGAGCCGTAGACCCACTTGCACTTCAACACGCAGGAGGCGGTGTGGTCACCGGCGCCCTCCAGCGAGGCGATGAGCCTGATGTTCGTCTTGTCCTCGACGTCCCATACGTGAAGGGCGTCGCCGGGCAACGACTCCGAGAACAGCATGGTGTTGCCGTCGGGAGAGACCGGCACGTCTTCGTTCTCGAACCAGAACCCGAAGTGCTCGATGTCGAGGAGCTTCGGGTTGACCGGGTCCGAGATGTCGTAGACGGAGACGTTCTTCCAGCTCGTGAGGTACATGTACTTTCCGTCGATCGTGACGCCGGTCGAGGTGCTCGACTCGAACGGGACGTGGCCCACGAACTCAACGGTGTCGCTGGCGAAGCCGCCCGCGGTCGGACCCGCAGATGCGGAAGACAACAGGCCGACCAGCAGCGCCGGCACAGCGAGTAGAGATAGAAGCCGTTTCATGGTTTTCCTCCCTGAATGTGTGGTCTGGGAGGGATTCGCCACGGGACGCGGCGCTCCTGCTCGCCCGGTTGGCCGAAAACGCTTCAGCGGGCGCGGCGGACGCGTGAGCGGCTGCGTTGCATCACAACAGTGGCGCCGTAGGCCAATGACATCAGAAGCGTTGCACCGGCGAGAACGAAACCGTGCGACGGCTCCTCCCGGCGGTCGCGCAGGCTCGACATCGCGTATTCCTCTTGGGCCTTCTGTCGCATCGCGTGCAGGGCGTGCACGAACGCGAGCTGTGGTTGCTCCTGCTCCTGGGCAGCCATCGACGCCTGTGCCTGAGCTTGCGCCTGCGACTGGGCTTGCGCCTGCGTGGACGAAGCGAGCTCCGTGATCGGCGGCGGGGGCCCCAGCGGCACCAGCGGGATCAGACCCAGAACCCGCTCGAACGGGAACGGTAGGGGCAGCTCGTCGTCGTCTGCCTGCGACTCGACGAGGGAGCGACAGACGACCGTGGCGGTGGTGGACAGCGCCGGTGCGATGCCCTGCGTCGTCAGCTTGACGTCGAACCTCTCCCCCGCCTGCGACAGCGGGCACCGGAACGTGACGTCGAAGGTGAGCCGGTTCGAGGACTGCAGGACCATGCTCGCGTACACCTCCGGCGTCACCTTCTGGGTCACCTCCTCGCCTCGCGCGACGGCGAGACCCACCGAGGCACGGGTCCTGATGGACTCGACGAGGTTGACGATCGAGGGGACGAGGCTGGCGCCGTTATCGAGAGACTCGTTGTCTACGGTGCAGACGAGGGGCGCACCGCCCGCGACGTCCGCCTGGCCGTCGCCGTCACAGTCCACCCCTCCCTTCGGAGCCCTCGCACCGGTGGCGCGGGCCATCGCCTGCATGTCGCCGGTCGCTTGCGCCGTGCCCTTGTATGCCAGCGAGATCCCGACCTGCTTGATGTTCTGTGCATTCAAAGCGGCGGCGACCTCGTCGAACTTCGGCAGATCCGGCGGCGTGTTGTCTCCCGGATAGGGCTGGTCCATGAACTCCTCGTCGGAGACCAAGAGCGCGACGCGCAAGGCCTCCTTCCTGAAGGTGGCGTTCGTCCCCGCCGGTACATCGGGGCCTGCCGGGCCTGCGGGCTCGATGTCGGCTCCCGCCGCGCTCGCGGTGTGGAAGAGCGCCCCCAGCTGCGCGTTGTAGTAGCCGCCGCCGTCGGGCTCGACGTTGTCCAGCGCCGCCTCGATCCCCGTCGTGCTCGAAGCGATGTCCTGGCGTTGGCGGTAGACGAAGTTCGGCTCGTAGAGGTCGGTCCCGCGCGGGCCGACTCTCGGCGGCTCTGCGTCGGGGTAGGCGCGGTACTCCGCCATCCCGAACTGCACGTCAACACCGGACTGGCCAAGCCGAGTGATGATGTCTTCCAACGCCTGGCTCATGCCCGCGAGGAACCTCGCCATGCTCGAAGAGGTGTCGAACACGAAGTAGACGTCCAGCGGAGTCTTCGTCCGCGGCACCGTCAAGCGGTACGGCACCGTCTTCGAGTCGCCTGCATCGATCTTGATGACGCGTTCGCTCGGCGTGAGCTCGCCGGGTCGAGGGTCGGGCGGATCGAGAGGATCCAGCAGCGAGATGTCCGGAAGCACCAGCGTGTCGGGGGGCGTCCGGACGTCGGCTCCTAGGGGGCCAGAGTAGATCTCGATCGTCGAAGGCGTGAACCCGTAGAACGCAGGCGTCGCCGTGCGAGCGGCGATCAGCCCCGTGATCTCCGGGGTCAACGCGTTCGCATCGACCCACGAGAACAGGTTCGGCGCGTACACCCAGACCCGTCCGACCGAGCTGATCAGACGGCTCTCTTTGACGTGACCGTGCGCGATCGAGGTGGGGGTTCCCGGCGAGCTGATCTTCAACCAGTTCTTGCCGCCGTCGTCGGAGATCAATCCGCTCCCTTGGCCCTGCTTGAACGCGATGATGCTGGCGTCGCCAGCTTGGTGGAACACGTCGACGGGCCCCGTGGCCTCCCCCGCGAACTCCTGCTCGGGCGAGAAGGTGCGCCCTCCGTCTTTCGAGCGATAGAGGCCGTCGACCGCTCCTACCCACAGCTCTTGGGCATCCATGGGGTCGACCTTCACGTCGTTGATCCCGCCCTCGATCCTGCGGGTGAAGTTGTTCCGCGGCGTCCAGGACCCGCCCCCGTTCTCGCTGCCGTAGAGGAGCTCGGTTACCCCCTGGACCGCGACGGCCAGGTAGAGCGTGTCGGGTGCACTGGGGGCCACCCGCAAGAACGCGGGGTCCCCCGCGGGAGGAAGCCCGGCGGATGCGTCGGTCCACGTCGTCCCCGCGTCGTCGCTGCGCAGCACCTTCGGACGCACCAAGGGCCCCGCTTGCTCGCGGATCATGAGGTAAAGGCGCGCCGCTGACGCCTCGGCGACAACGATCGCCTCGATCGTGTTCTCGCCCGCCCCTCCGAGGGCTCCGGCGTCGCCGGGCGCGTACGTCTCTTTCCAGCTACAACCCCCGTCCGTCGAACGCATGACGACGGTGCCGTTCGTCGCGAACATCTGAGACGGCCGAGCAGGGGTGATCGTGAAACCGATCAGGCTGCTGCCGCCATCGCTGAAGCTGGGGGCATCCAGCGTCGTCCAGCTACCGCGGACGAGCCCGCACGAGGTCTGCGCGCTGGCGGTTCCCAGGGCGAAGGGCGCGACGAGGACGAGGCTCGCCAGGAGCCCGACACCGATCCTCTTGACGCTGTGGCCCATATAGCTGCCCAACACGCTCATCTCGTCTGCGATTTCCTACGGGTAAGGTTCTCCGGGCGGGGGGGCGTCCCTCCGGGGGGAAGGAGGTGGCCAGCTTGAGAGCTACTGACGGTGCGGACGGGGCCGGGGACCAGCGACAGGAAGGCGTCGTGATCGACCTCGAGCGGCTGGAAGCGCATGCGAACGCGCTCTACCTCAACCGGTTCGTGGAGTACGTGAAGAAGGTCCGGGGCGAACACGGCCGCTTCCTGACGCTGCGAGCGGGCGACGAGATCGCCATCAAAGCCGCCGGAGATGGCAGCGCAGAGTCCCTCCACCACATCACCGCCGCCAGCGAAGAGGTCTAACAGCTCGGCTACTTCTTGCCAGCCGTCCGCGCCGCGGTAGCTGCGGTGGCGCGGCCATTGCCGTCGCGCGAGGTGAAGATCGTTCCCAACGCGACGTCGCTGCGCGGGACCTTGTGCAGGATCTCCTCCAGGGGAGCCCCCTCCAGCGTCTCGTCCACCTCGAGTCGCTCCGCCATCTCGTTCAAGGCGCTTCTGTTGGCGTCCAACAGGCGCCGCGCCTGGGTCTCCGCCTCCGACAGCAGCCGCCGAACCTCGTTGTCGAACTCGACATGGGTTTGGTCGGACAGATTCGCGAAGGCCGACTCGCCGCCGAGGTACTGGTCGACGTCCCCGATAAGCAGGCGAGCGCGGCCCAGGGCGGGGCTCATCCCATAGCGCCCGACGATGTCCCGGACCAGGTCCGTCGCCTGCTCGAGATCGTTCTCCGCGCCGGTCGACGGTTCCCCGAGCACCAGCTCCTCTGCCGCCATCCCGGCCATCGCCACGACCACGCGAGCGAAGATCTGATCGCGCGTGAGGAGAAGCGTCTCGTCCTGCCTCTCCAGCCCGGTGCCGCCGATCCCTCGCGCCCTGGCGAGGATGCTCACACGGTGGAGGTCGTCCGCACGACCTAGGGCGGCCGCAACGATCGCGTGCCCGCTCTCGTGGTAGGCCGCCCGGCGCTCTTCCTCCGGCGTCAGGACGCGGCCGCGTCGCTTCGGTCCGTGCAGCACGCGCTGGATCGCCTCCTCCAGCTCCGGCGTCTCGACCGTCGGCTTCCCCTCGCGCAGCGTCAGGAGAGCGGCTTCGTTGATCACGTTGGCGAGGTCGGCGCCCGAGAACCCCGGCGTTCGTTTGGCGATGTAGCCCAGATCGACCGCGACCGCCATCGGCTTGCCCTTCGCATGCAGCTCCAGGATCGCTTTCCGGCCCGCTGCATCCGGTTGGTCGACCGTGATGTGGCGGTCGAAGCGGCCCGGGCGCAGGAGCGCCGGGTCGAGGATGTCGGGGCGGTTGGTCGCACCGATCACGACCAGGCCGGCGCTGACCTCGAAGCCGTCCATCTCGACCAGCATCTGGTTCAGCGTCTGCTCGCGCTCGTCCGACCCGCCACCCTCACCGTGACCACGCTTGCGTCCGGCGGCGTCGAGCTCGTCGATGAAGACGATCGCCGGCGCAACCGCCCGGACCCGCGCGAAGAGGTCGCGAACACGGGCGGCCCCGACGCCCACCAGCGACTCGACGAACTCGGCCCCCGCTACAGAGAAGAAGGGAACGCCGGCCTCTCCGGCCACCGCCTTCGCCAGCAGGGTCTTGCCACACCCGGGGGGGCCGAACAGCAGCACGCCCTTCGGCGGCACTGCGCCGATCTCCTCGTACCGCTTTGGGTTCGTGAGGTAGTCGACGACCTCTTTCAGCTCGATCACGGCTTCCTCGGCACCGCCGACGTCGGCGAACGTGGTCGCACTCGCCTTGCCACCCTTCTTGCCCTTCTTGTCCATCGAGCCGAAGGTCATCACCTCGCCGATGGCTGAGCCGCCACCCTTTCCGGCGGTGAACAGCAGCCCGAAGAAGCTGGCCAGGATGAGCAACGGAAGGAGGTAGGTCGAAACCGCCCTCACGATCGTCTTGGACGTCTGTGGGTCGACCGTCACGGTCGCGCCCGCCGCCGTGACGACCTCGGCCAGCACACCGAAAGCTGCGTCGCTGGATGGATAGGCGAGCCAGTAAGTGCCCTCGCCGATGGGCGCAACCGACGGCTCCTCCTCGACAGCATCCGCGCGAGCGCCACCGTCGTTGCCACCCGCGGCTTTCCCCTTGCCGCCAGCAGCGCTGCCCGCTCCTCCGGCACCGTTACCCTCACCGCCCTTGGCTCCGGCGCCCTTGTCCCCGTCACCCTTCGCCTTCCCCGGCTCCTCCGGCTCGAGGGACTCCGCCAGGAAGGTCCCGACGAGGTGGTTGTCCTCGTCGCGGAACTCCGCCGTCTCGATCCGCTTCTCGTCCGCGAGCGCGCTCAGCTGGTCGATCGAGATCTCGAGCCCCTCCGGCTTCGGGGTGAGGTACCTGAGGGAGGCGGCGAACGCAGCAAACAGAAGGAGCACGATGACCGACAACGCGATCGTCGTCCGGCGGCCCGTCGACTTCCGCTTCGCGGAGTTGCGCCGGCGCCGGCGCAGGTTCCAGTCGTCGAAGCGCTTCTTCAGACCCGCGAGCGGTTGAGTTCCCGCCGTGGTCGTGGACCGTTCAGCCATCAGCTCCGACCTTCCGTTCCAGATGTTGGTCTCAAGAGGCTACTGCCTTCGCCTCTACTATCGGGATAGTTGAAGGGCCAGATTAGGCATCGGACGGCGTCCCCCTCTTCGGCCGCCTGACCGCTATCAGCCTGCTACCGCAGCTCGGAGGCGTGCGAACTCGGCCGCGAGATCGTCTGGCTGGTAATGCGCGTTCAACCCGCTCGGGTTCGGCAACAGCCACACTCGCGTAGCCCCGATGCGAGCCTCCTGAGGCCCGACCCGCGCGCTCGCATCGCCGAAGCCGATCCGGTACGCCGTGAGCCCCAGCGGCGCGAGCCAACGCGGGCGACGATTCAGGACCTTGCGCCGAAGGCGCGCCGCACCTCGCCGCAGCTCGTCCGCCTCCAGCTCGTCGGCGCGAGCAGTGGTGCGCGCGACGATGTTGGTGATCCCGAGGCCGAGCGTGAGGAGGTCCCGTTCCTCGAACGGGCTCAGGAGACGAGGGGTGAAGCCGCCCCTGTGCAGCGCCGGCCAGAATCGGTTCCCCGGCCGCGCGAAGTGGTGCCCGACGGCCCCGGAATAGAGGCCGGGATTGATCCCGCAGAACAGAACGTCTAGATCGTCCGCGATGACGTCGCGGATCTTCTTGCCGTAGGCGGCCGCGAGCTGTTCCTTGGTCGGCCGCCACGCCTGTCCGACGGTTACGCCTCGGCCCCCGCTTCCACCGCCTCGAGCTTCTCGCTCGCGTGCTGCCACGCCTCCTCTAGCGAGGTGACGCGGTCGCGGGAGGCCTCGTACTCGCGCGAGAGCTTCGTGATGTCGACATCGGTCGAGTACACGTTCGGGTCGGCCAATATGGCCCCGATCCGATCTATCTCGGCGCTCGCACGCTCGAGCTTCTTCTCGATCGTGGCGACCTCCTTGCGAAGAGCGCGGGTCCGCTCCCGGGCCTGTGCATTCTGCCGTCGTCGCTCCTTCGCCGCGGTCGCGTCGGGCGGTGCGCCGGTCCTGGGCGGCGGCGATATCGCGAGCTCTCTCTGCCGCTTGGAGAGGTAGTAGTCGTAGTCGCCGTCGTACACGGCGATCGTCCCCTCCACCACTTCGACGATGTGGTCCGCAACGCTTCTGATCAGGTGACGGTCGTGCGTGATCAGCACCAGCGCGCCTTCGTAATCCTCGAGCGCATCTTCTAAGACGTCGCGGCTCGCGATGTCGAGGTGGTTCGTCGGCTCGTCGAGACACAGGAGGTTCAAGGGTGACACGAGCATCTTCGCCAGCGCTACACGCGTCCGCTCGCCGCCCGACAAGACGCTGATCGGCTTGTCCACGTCGTCGCCCGAGAACAGGAAGCGTCCCAAGAGGTCGCGCGGCTTCACGTTCGCGTCCCGGGGGATCGACGCCTGGAGCTCCTCGATGATCCGCTTGCTCGGATCGAGCGCCTCGATCTGGTGCTGCGCGAAGTAGCCGAGCCTCGTCTTCGGGCTGACGCGTCGCTCGCCTCCGGTTGGTTCGAGCACGCCGGCGATCAGCTTGAGGAGCGTTGATTTCCCGGCGCCGTTCGGACCTACGATCGCGATCTTGTGGTGTCGCTCGATCGCGAGCGAGAGCTTCTCGTAGACGTTCTTGTCTCCATAAGAGAACGCGACGCCGTCGAGCTCCAGCACCACCCGCGACGCGGGCGGAGGCTTCGGGAACGTGAGCTTCATGTTGCGTCGTGATCTCGCGACGGGTTCCACCTTCTCGGTTCGCTCCAACGCCTTGATCCGGCTCTGCACCTGACGCGCCTTCGACGCCTTGTAGCGGAACCGGCTGATGAACTGCTCGGTCTGAGCGCGCTCTCGCGCCTGGTGCTTCGCGGCCGCTTCCCGCTGCAGCGCCACCTGCTCCCGTTGTTGGACGAAGGCCTCGTAGTCGCCGGTATAGGTGATCAGCTGCTGACGGTCTATCTCGACGACCTTCGTCGCGATCGTGTTCATGAAGTCACGGTCGTGAGAGATCAACAGGATGGCGCCTTCATAGGCCACGAGGAATCGCTCCAGCCACTCCACCGACTCCACGTCTAGATGGTTCGTCGGCTCATCGAGCATCAACAGATCCGGCTTCGACAGCAGCAGCTTGGCGAGCGCGATCCTCATCAGCCAGCCACCGGAGAACGTTTCGGTCCGCCGCGCCAGATCGTTGTCGCTGAAGGCGAGCCCGCCGAGGATCTTCTTCGCCTCGGCCTCCAAGCTGTAACCACCAAGAGCGGTGAACCGATCTTGCATCGCGCCGTACTCGCGCACGAGCTTGTCGCGCTCCTCACCTGGCGGCAGATCGGCCATCTCGTGCTCCAACACCTTCATCCGGTGCCCCGCATCCGTCACCTGCGATCCCACCGAAAGGACCTCTTCCAACACCGTGCGGCCACGGAGGTCGTCTGTCTCTTGTGGGAGGTATCCCATGACCACATCGGAGGCGATCGAGATGTCGCCGCGGTCGGGCGCCTGCAGGCCCATCAGCATCTCGACCAGCGTGGTCTTGCCGGAGCCGTTCGGCCCCACCAACGCCACGCGGTCGCGCGCCCTCAGCTGCAGGTCCGCCCCGCGGAAGAGGTCACGCGCGCCGAACGACTTCCAGACTCCTGAGAGGGTGATGATCATGACCGGCTCGACTGTAGCCTTCGTGTCCTCCGGAGGAGGTCATCTTGGATCACGTGGTCATCAGGCAGCTTGCACATCTCACCGGGAGCGGTCGATCGCCTCAGATCGGTTACGCGGTCGAGACGCGCGACAGGCCGGGCCCCGCGCACAAGAACGGGGCTTTTCCGAACGACGGGGTATGGGTGCAGCTCCGCGGCGGGCTGATGGTCGCGAAGGCGCGGGTGCAGCTTTGCTGGATCGGCGAGTACTCGCACATCAACGAGGTGCGCAGCCGGACCAGGGGGGCCGCGATCCATGACGTGGCCGCGTTCTGGAGTGGCCGCCCCCGCTACGGCTACGCCGCGGTCGCCTCGCTGCAGCATGAGGCGTGGGTGGAGCCCTTCTGGGCCGGCCCTCGGACCTACGGATACGAGTGGGTGCTGTTGGAGGATGACAAGAAGCGGGCGAGCTGGCTGGACAAGAAGCCGGCGCCCCGATCGAGCACGGACCTGATGCGCGAGTTCACCGAATGGAAGGCAGCTAGGAGCTAGCGGTGCCCTTTCTCGAGGCCTGTCGCTCCAGCTCCGCGTTCAGCTCGCCACCGATGAGAACGGACACCGACGTCAAGAACAGCCACAGGATCAAGACAACGACGCCCGCCATGCTCCCGTAGGTCTTGCCGTAAGAGTCGAACTCGGTGACGTAGAAGCCGAACCCGATCGAGACGATCAACCACAGGAGCGCCCCGACGATCCCTCCGGTGCTCACCCACGTCCACCTCGGAGACTCGCGATTCGGGCCCAAGTAGTAGTAGAGGCTGAACATGACCATCACCGCGACGACCGTCAGGATCCACCCGATCACGATGAACACCGTCGACTCGCCGAACGTGAAGATCGGAGACGGAACGCCGCCCAGAAGCCCGGTCGCGAGGATCAGGGCGAACCCCACCAGGCGTGCCTTTACGAACTTCCTCTCCTCCGCCACGTCGTAAGCAACGTTCAGCCCTTTCTGCAACGCGACCATCCCCGACGAGGCGCTCCAAAGCGCGACCGCGATACCGACCAGAGCCGCAACCAAAGAGGCCGAGCCGGCGGGGCCGCGGGCGTTCTCGATAGCCGTTGCGATGATGTCACCTGCGCCCGACGGAAGCGTGTTCCGGACCGACGCCTCGATCGACTCGTACATCGACTCAGGGGCGCTGATCAACCCGAGGACGCCGATCGCGGCGATCACCGCGGGAAACAGCGCAAGGAACCAGTAGTAGGCCATGCCCGCAGCGATCAAAGTCACCCTGTCGTCCTTGATCTCCTTCAAGGTCCGCTTCGCGGTGGCTTTCCAGTCGAGTGGATCGAGGTCGAGCGGTGAATCCGGGCCGGGGCTCCCTTCCGCCTGCACCGGGATCCCGCGCCCGGCCCCGGCGGAGCGGTTCTGCTCCGCGCGCGCGGAGGGCGACCGCGAGGAGGGTCCGGCGAACGCCGCACGAGCCCGCGGACCCGATGGCGGTGCTCCACCCTGGCGCGACCGCAGGCCCGAGATGACGAACTTGAAGGTCAACAGGCGGGCTATGAGTTTGATCATGGGTGCTCATTACCCGCGGCGCCCGCGGGTAAGCGCGCAGCATCCCGATCGATCGGACGGGGCGGTGCGAAGTGACCAGAGCTCGGCCGTGAAGTCCCCATCCGGCCATCGCGGCCCCGTGCGTAGACGAGGCCGGAACGGGGAAAGGCATCGGGGACAGACGATCTAGACAAGGAGGAGCGGAGTGGCCAAAACGGCGCGCGACATCATGACCCCCTCGGTGGAGTGCATCGGCGAGAACGACACCGTCCTCGACGCCGCGAAGATGCTGGCGAAGCTGAACGTCGGCTCGATGCCCATCTGCGGCGAGGACAACCGCCTCAAGGGCATGCTGACCGACCGCGACATCGTGGTGAAGGTCCTCGCCGAAGGACGTGACCCGGCGACCACGAAGGCCGGCGAGCTGGGACAGGGCAAGCCGGTCACGATCGGGGCGGACGACTCGATCCAGCTCGCGATCCAGACCATGGCCGATCACAAGGTCCGGCGGCTGCCGGTCATCGACGGTCACGACCTGGTCGGCATCGTCAGCCAGGCCGACGTCGCGAAGAATGCCGAGGACGATGACATCGGCCGGCTCGTCGAGGTGATCTCGACGGGCGGTTAGGCAGTCGCGCAGACGCGCTTCCAGAGGCCCCGGCATTCTCCCGGGCCTCTGACGCGTCCGGCTGTGTCGCGGGTTTGATCGGCAAACATCCCGAAAATCGGGACATTTGCCGAGCAAAAGGCTAGGTGGGGGTGGGCTCCGCCTCGAGTTCTTCGGTCACAAGCCGCCGCTCGAAATGCGCCGCGAGATCGCGCCCCGACAGGTTCTCCCTCTCCAGGAGCAACCTCGCGAGCTGGTCCAGGTCGTCGCGGTGCTCGCCGAGGATCCCGCGCGCCCGCTGCTGGGCTTGGATCAAGATGCTCTTTACCTCGCGGTCGATGGCCACCTCGGTCTCGTCCGAGACCTCCTCGGTGCGTCGGAAGGCGGGAGACAGGAAGCGTGGTCCGTTGTCGGCGATGTTGATCGGGCCGACGCGCGGCGACATCCCGAACTCCATCACCATCCGCCGCGCGATCTCTGTTGCCTTCTTCAGATCGTCCTGCGCTCCGGTCGTGGCAAAGCCGAAGACGGTCTCCTCCGCAGCCCGGCCCCCGAGAAGGACGGCGATCCGGTCGTGCAGCTCCGGCTCCGACATCAGGTATCGCTCCTCTTCCGGCAACTGCTGCGTGTAGCCGAGCGCGCCGATCCCGCGCGGGATGATCGAGATGCGGTGCACGGGGTCAGAGTGGTCGACGAAGTAGGCAACCAGCGCGTGCCCCAGCTCGTGGAACGCGACGAGCTTGCGCTCCTCATCCGTCAGCACTTGTGACCGCCGTTCCAGTCCCGCCACGACGCGGTCGATCGCTTCCTCCAGCTCGAGCATCCCGACGGTCGTCTTGCCGCGCCGCGCAGCCAGCAGCGCGCCCTCGTTGATGACGTTGGCCAACTGCGCCCCGGAGAAACCCGGCGTCCGCCGGGCCAGCACCTTCAGGTCGACCCCGGGCTCCAGCGGTACATCGCGGGCGTGGATCTCCAGGATCTGCTCGCGCCCCTTCACCTCTGGAAGGTTCACCTGGATCTGGCGATCGAAGCGGCCCGGACGGAGCAACGCGGGGTCGAGGACCTCGGGACGGTTCGAAGCGGCGACGATGATCACGCCCGTGTTGGCCTCGAAGCCGTCCATCTCCGTCAAGAGCTGTTGCAGCGTTTGCTCCTGCTCCTGGTTCGAGCCCATCTGATAACCCGCGGCCCCTGAACGGGACTGCCCGATGGCGTCGATCTCGTCGATGAACACGATCGCCGGCGCGCGGTCACGCGCTTGTTGGAACAGGTCGCGCATCCGTGCCGCGCCGAGGCCGACGAACAGCTCGATGAACTCCGATGCAGAGATGTAGAAGAAAGGAACCTGGGCTTCGCCCGCAACGGCTCGCGCCAACAGCGTCTTGCCCGTGCCGGGCGGACCGACGAGCAGGACCCCCTTCGGGATGCGCGCCCCGACCTTCTTGAACTTGTCGGAGTTTCGCAGGTAGTCGACCAGCTCGGCCAGCTCGGTCTCGACCTCGTCCACGCCTGCGACGTCATCGAAGGTCGTCTTCATGTCCGTTCGGTCGTAGAGCTTGGCCTTGTTCTTACCGAGCGACAGCGGACCGCCCGCTCCCCCACCGAGATTGCGCAGCCGCCTGAAGATGAAGAAGTAGTACAGGAGGCCGATCAAGAACAACGGCAGCAGGGACACGAGGATCCCACTGAAGGCGCTCGGCTGGGCGCCGGTCACGTCGACACCGGCTTCGTCGAGGCGCCGGAAGAGCTGATCACTCTCGAAGGTGGGAGGAAGGGTCGTGGTGAACTCCTCTTCCGCGGCGCCGTCGCCCTCAGGTTGCAGCACGCCTTCCACCGTTCTCTCGGAGATCGTGGCCTCCTTGACCTGGCCCGCTTCGACGCGGTCGAACAGCTCGGAGAGAGACAGCTCGGTGCGCTCCGCAGACCCGAGTCCGCCCTGCAGGAAAGAGAACAGGAGGAGGCTCCCAAGGATCCACGCGAGGGTCGTCCATCGTTGGCGCGCCGGATCCGGCCCGGGCGGCCCCTTTGGGCTGGCCTTCTCGCCCTTGGGCGGCTGGCTCTCTTGTTGCTTGCGGAATCGGTCCCTCAGGGAGTCCATCTCGGGACCGAGCTTAGTGCCGGTGCGAGCCTTAGCTCTCCCCCACCAGATCGTCTGGCCGCGGCGTCCGCCGTCCCCCCGCGCCAGGTGTGGCGACGAGCCGGGGCTTCTGCTCGAGGCCCTTCAAGCCGTTCCACGCGAGGTTCACGAGATGCGCCGCCACGACATCGCGGCGCGGCTTGGCGGTGTCCAGCCACCACTGCCCCACCAGCCCGACCATCCCGACCAGCGCCCGCGAGTAGAGGGGCGCGAGCTTGACGTCGAACCCACGGCGCTTGAACTCGTTCACCAATACGTATTCCACCTGCGACGCGATGTCGCCGATGACGCTCGCCAGCGTTCCCGTTGAAGACGGCAGAGGCGAGTCGCGAACGAGGATCGTGAAGCCGTCGGGTTCCTCCTCTATATAGGTGAGGAACGCGAGCGCTGCCTGCTCCAGCAGCTCGCGCGGCGTCGTCCCGTCCAGCGCCTCCGTGATGCGACCCAGCAGGTGTTGGACCTCGCGATCCACGATGACCGCGTACATGCCCTCTTTGCCGCCGAAGTGCTCGTAGACGACCGGCTTCGACACGCCCGCGGTCTGAGCTATCTCCTCGATGGACGTGGCGTCGAAGCCCTTGGATGCGAAGCGGGAGCGCGCCACGTCCAGCAACTGAGCGCGCCGCTGTTGGCCGGTCATCCGCACCCGCTTGCCCTCTTCAGCCACGGCGCCTGTCTACTCGACGGCCGGCCTCACCGCCTCCAGCTGCTTCTCGGTCACCGTTCTGACGTCCCACACAACCCCCGCCTTCTCGAGAGCGCGGATCACGCCGGCGGTCAGGTCGACCTGGCGCCGACCTATGCCATGGACGGCCGAGACCGGGAAGGCGTGGTGGTTGTTGTGCCAGGACTCGCCGAAGCTGATGAGTGCCAGAGGCCAGTTGTTGGTGCTGTGGTCGGTCGTGTCGTGCGGCCGCTTGCCATAGAAGTGACAGATCGAGTTGACGCTCCAGGTGACGTGGTGCAGCAAGAAGATCCGGACGAGGCCGCCCCACACGAAGGCGGTGAGCGCACCCGACCAACTTCGGGTCACGACGAGTCCGATGATCCCGGGTCCGACGAACGACAGCGTCGCCCACAGCGGGAACAGCGAGTCGATCCTGCGGATGGGCGACTCCTTCATGAGATCGGGCGCCCACCTCTTCAGCTCGGTCACCTCTTCGTCCCAGAACCAGCCCATGTGCGCGTGCCACAGCCCCTTCAGAACCCCCCGGAGGCCGGGTCCCTCATCCAGGTGCGGCGAATGCGGGTCGCCGGGTTGATCCGCGAAGGCATGGTGGCGGCGATGGTCGGCCACCCACTTGATGATCGGACCCTGGATCGCCATCGAGCCCGCCACCGCGAGCAGCGCCCGCAGCGCCGGCGTGGTCTTGAAGCTCCGATGCGTGAACAGCCGGTGGAAGCCGACGGTTACCCCGAGACCGGTGAAGACGTAGGTGAGAAGGAACAAGGCTGCGTCCAGCAGGGACAGCCCCCGGCCCCACAGCGTCCAGGCCGCGAACGCGACCCCGAGGAGGGGGACGACGGTCACGAGCAAGACCAGGCGTCGCTGGAGCTTCAGGGCGGGACCCTGTAGCTCCACCACCCCCGGGATCACGTAGGGCGGCCGCGCTGGCGGCGCCTCTTCGTCGAGCATGGCGTTCGTCACGGGACCTCCTAGGCGTCGCTTGTTACCTACGGTTCCGTAACTTACGGTACCGTAGGTTTAGCGTCAAGCGGAGGTGCCGGCGATCAACCCAGGCGCGACTTAGCCTCTCTCTTCGAGGTGCGGGCGCGCTGACTCGCGTCGAGAACGACCTTGCGCAGCCGGACGCGGCCCGGCGTCACCTCGACGCATTCGTCCTCGCGGATGAACTCCAGCGCCTGCTCCAGCGACATCTCCTTGTGTGGGATCAACCGCACGAGCTCCTCGCTCGTCGACGAGCGCATGTTCGTGAGCTTCTTCTCTTTGGTGGGATTGACGTCCATGTCGTCGGAGCGGGCGTTCTCGCCGACGATCATCCCCTCGTACACGTCGGTCCCGGGCGCCACGAACATCGTCCCCCGCTCCTGCAGGTTGAGCAGCGCGTACGAGGTGGTCGGCCCGGATCGATCGGCGACGAGGCTCCCGGTCGGGCGCGTTCGGAGGTCGCCGTGCCACGGCTCGTACCGCTCGAACACGTGATGCAACAGCCCGGTTCCGCGGGTCTCGGTCATGAACTCGGTGCGGAAGCCGATCAGGCCGCGGGCCGGGACCAGGTACTCCATCCGCACCCATCCGGTCCCGTGGTTGACCATGTTCTCGAGGCGGCCCTTGCGTAGCGCCAGCAACTGCGTGACGACGCCCATGAAGTCCTCGGGCGCGTCGATCGTTAGTCGCTCTACGGGCTCACACAGCTTTCCGTCGATCTCCTTCGTGACCACCTGCGGTTTGCCAACGGTCAGCTCGAACCCTTCCCGGCGCATCATCTCGACGAGGACCGCGAGCTGCAGCTCGCCGCGGCCCTGTACCTCCCACGCATCCGGACGCTCCGTCTCAAGGACACGTATCGAAACGTTTCCGACCAGCTCTTGGTCGAGCCTGTTCTTTACTAGCCGCGCGGTCAGCTTGTCTCCGTCGCGGCCGGAAAGCGGCGACGTGTTGATGCCTATGGTCATCGAAAGACTCGGGTCGTCGAAGTGACTGACCGGCAGGGGGCGCGGGTCCTCCGGGTCCGACAAGGTCTCACCGATGGTTACGTCGGCCAGCCCGGCTATCGCGAAGATGTCACCGGGCCCGACCGTGTCCGCGTCGACGCGATCCAGCGCCTCGGTCACGTATAGCTCCGTGATCTTCACGTTCTGGATGCTTTCGTCGGCGCGGCACCAGGCCACCTGCTGCCCGCGCACGAGCTTGCCGTGGAACATCCGGCACAGCGCGAGGCGACCGACGTAAGGAGAAGCGTCGAGGTTCGTCACCAGGGCCTGCATCGGGTGGTTCTCTTCGTAGGAGGGGGCCGGGATGGTCTCGAGCAACAGCTCGAACAGGGGCTTCAGATCGCTGCCCTCGATCCCCTCCTCCAGCGAGGCCCAACCCGCCCTGGCGTTGCAGTAGACGATCGGGAACTCGATGTGATGCTCGGCGGCGTCGAGATCGAGGAACAGCTCGTACACCTCGTTGACGACATCTTTGATGCGAGCGTCGGGACGGTCGACCTTGTTCACGACGAGGATGACCGGGAGATGACCCTCCAGCGCCTTGCGCAGCACGAACCTCGTCTGGGGAAGGGGGCCTTCACTCGCGTCGACGAGCAGCAAGACCCCGTCGACCATCGTCAGCCCTCGCTCTACCTCGCCCCCGAAGTCCGCGTGACCTGGGGTGTCGATGATGTTGATCTTCACGTCCCCGTACCGGACAGCAGTGTTCTTGGCGAGGATGGTGATGCCCTTCTCTCGCTCCAGATCCATCGAGTCCATCACGCGCTCGTTGACGTCTTGGTGCGCGCCGAAGACGCCGGACTGCCACAACATGGCATCGACCAGCGTCGTCTTGCCGTGATCTACGTGGGCGACGATCGCAACGTTGCGAACGTCATCGCGTGTGGGCATAACCACAGCTCCTTGCAGGGGTTGTAGCGAGTGTAAAGGCCGCTGAACCGCAGCTGCGTCGGGAAGGAAGTGCCGGCGGGGACGTTGACGCTTCTATGGACGATGCCCGGACGACCTTCGAGCAACTGGTTTCAGAGGCTCTCGACTCACTCCCGGAAGACATCGTCGAGATGATCGAGAACGTCGACGTCGTTGTCGAAGCCGAGCCGCCCGTCGCCTACCTCCAAGACCTCCCTCGGGGGCACACCCTCTTCGGGCTGTACCACGGCGTGCCTCTGACGAAGCGCGGCGACTACGACCGCGTCCTTCCGGACAAGATCTCGATCTACGAGGGTCCGATCACGAGAAGCGCCCGGTCCGACGACGAGATCCGCGAGCAGGTTCGTCGCACGGTCATCCACGAGATCGGCCATCACTTCGGCATCGAAGAGGAGCGTCTGCACCAGCTCGGTTGGGGCTGACCGGGACCATCTCACGCAGCGCGCCCGCGCCGCGCGGGGCTTAGAACTGGAAGTAGATGAACGGCTGCGCCGCGCCGCCGCTCCAGATCACGACGCTGATGATCAACACCGCGTAGGCCAGGCCGCGCAGCGCGGGATGCCACCGCAGTACGGCCTCGTGATCGTGCGTGACGCGCTGTGACAGATCCAGGATCAGGATCGCCAGCGCCGAGAAGCCGACGATGATGACGTCGCCGAGATTGACCGGCCCGGGACGGAAGCTGAACATGCCGTAGATGTAGTCGGCGGCCTGCGTGAAGGTGGCGGCGCGGAAGAACACCCACACGACGCAGACCAGCGCGAAGGTCCCGGCGATCTTCGGGATCTGCCGCCACTGCAGTCGCTCCAGCTGTCCTCGTGGCACATAGCCGCCCATCGCTCGGTGGATCGACAGCAGCAGACCGTGAAGGCCACCCCAGATGATGAAGTTGTACGAGGCGCCGTGCCACAATCCCCCCAGGAGCATCGTGATCATGAGGTTGCGGTATGTCACGAGGTTGCCCTTCTTGTTGCCGCCGAGTGGCACGTAGAGGTAGTCGTGCAACCAGCTCGACAGCGAGATGTGCCAGGTCCGCCAGAACTCGGTGATGTTGCGCGATAGGTACGGCTGTTCGAAGTTCCGCGTCAGCTCGATCCCGAGGAGCCGCGACAGCCCACGCGCCATATCCGAATAGCCCGCGAAGTCGCCGTAGATCTGCAGGGCGAACGCGACCGCGCCGATCATCAACGTGACGCTTCCGGCCTCGGCCGCGGAGTCGAACGCGAGATTGGCGACCAGGGCGACCGCGTCCGCGACCGCGACCTTCTTGAAGAACCCCATGAGGATCAGAAAGAGCGCAGAGCGCACCTTGTCGAAGCTGGGCCGAGTGCGCGGCCTCTCGATCTGTGGAAGCAGGTGCTTCGCCTGTTGGATCGGACCGGCAACCATGTGCGGGAAGTACGCAACGAAGACCGCGTAATCGATGATGTCTCTAGTCGGTTCGACCCGCCGGCGATACACGTCGAACGAATACGTGATCGACTGGAACGTATAGAAGCTGATCCCGATCGGCAGGATGATCTCCAGCAGAGGCGGGTGTGGCCTCATCCCGATCAGGTTGAACAGGTCGACCGCGGATTCGACGAAGAACCCGTAGTACTTGAACACCGCGAGGATCGTGAGGTTGATGCTGATGGCGCCGATGAGGTAGCGCTTCCGCATCGCCTCGTCATCGTGCCGCCCGATGCCCAGTCCCGCCACGTAATCGACCAGCGTCTGGAACACGAGCAACGACAGGAAACGCCAGTCGAACGCCATGTAGAAGATGTAGGAGGCGACGAGCAGCAGGATGTTCTGCCCCCGCAGGCGCAGCGTCCAGTAGAGGATCAGCACCGCGGGGAAGAAGATGGCGAACTCTATGGAGTTGAACAGCACCACGACCTCCGCTGAAGATCCGCCCCGGCGAAGTACGCGCCGACGAGCGGGAGTCTAGTCATCGTCGCGACCCGCTCGGCAGGAAGATCGGGTCTCCCTCTTGACGCTCGAAGGCAGCGAAACGCTGAGTGGGGCGGTCAGCGGGACCAGCGGGGGCTAGGCGTCTACCGTTCGAGCGAGATGCGTAGCAGGTCGAGCGTGTGACGGAACAGCGACCGCCTAGAGCTCGAGAAACTGAGATCGATCTCGCCCTTGGAATTCACGAAGCCGGCCGGGTTCAGCAAGGTGATGTGGACGTTCTTGCTGTTAGCGATGCTAAAGGTCAGAGCCTGCCCCGACCTGCGCACGACCTTCAGTCGTCCCGATATCGGGCTCGCCGCCGCGATCTCGATCGTCAGAGCCCGCGCCGAGCGCGCGTCGCTCTTTGTGACGGGGATCCTCATCCCGTAGCGCGCCCTGTAGACGCTCCGGTCACGGTCCGCTTTGATCGACAACCGCGCCCCGTCGGTGGACCTGAGCGACGCGACCGAACCCGACGTCTTCCGTCCAACGTCGATGCGCAGGGAGCGAGGGGCGTAGCTTGGCCCGAGGTCCCCGTCGGGCGCATCGTCCGATGATCCATCCCCGGATGCGGCTGCGAACGCGGTGTTGGAATCGACAGATTCGAATCGGTTGAAAGCGCGCACTCGGTAGTAGTAGGAGGCGCTCGTCGCGCCCGCATCCACGTACGAGCTCGATGCGGCGTCGACCTGACCGATCAGGGCGAACGCATCGCTCGGCGACATCGAGCGATAGACCCGATAGGCGGTGGGATCCGCCGACGGCGACGCCTTCCAGTTCAGGGTGACGTCACTGCCGGCGCTGTTCGCGACCAGGTCGCTCGGCGGCGCCGGTGGAGCGTCTGGGGCCGGCGTGACGTAGAGATCCGCGGTCGTTACTTCTCCGGGGTCTCCGACCATCTCCACGGCGACACCGCTGGCGGCGCCCGAATGCATCTTCGTGTCGGGGTTCGTAGTGTCGTTGACGCCACGCGCGCCGAGAGCACCGGGGAAAAGATCCCCCTGGTCAGCGAACACTCGCTGAGCTCCGACGGCTCCGAGCTCGTCGAGACCGTCCGCCTGCACGAGCTCGACCGCCCGCCGTGACTCATCGTCGTTATGACCATGTGTCTCGTCGACGTGCCACACCGCTAGACCGCCACCGGGGAAGTCGGCCGCCCATCCGGTCGGCTCCCGGTTCTCGACCAGGAAGTACTCGGTGGCCTGCGCCGCGCCGCCCGGCGCCAGGCGGTAGACGCCGTCGAACTTGCCGGAGCGCGCGCGGTCGCTTGACGGGATGGCGACATCGGTCATATCCGTCTCGACGTTGCGCGCGGTCGCCCATCCCAGCTGCAATTTCGACCACGCCGACAGCGGCGTCGGGCGCCATGGACGCGCGCCGGTGAAGCCCCACGCTCCGGTACCCATCACGTCCCACTGCCCCACGCCACCGGCGCTGGACATATCGGTGTCGTAGAGGTCCGGCAGCCCCAGTGCATGGCCGAACTCGTGCGTCCACATCCCGATCGATATCAGGCGCTCCGCTGCCCCCGGCGCGCCCAAAACCTTGTTCATGTGCTCCTCGGGACCGACGACGAAGTCCTTCACGGCTACTCGCATGCCGTTGGCGCAGGTGTCGTCCGTGGCGAATGCGGAGGGTAGCTGCCAGCGGATCGACCAGATACCCGATCCCGCCTCCTCCGCACCCGCTCCCGCGTGTGCAACGAACACGGTGTCCACGAGGCCGTCGCCGTCGGTGTCGCTGTCGCAGAAGTCCATCTGAGCATCGGCGGCCGCGACCGCGTCCGTCACGAGCGTCCAGTCGTTCGGCTGCGTCAGCTGGTAGCCGTGACTCGACCCGACGTAGTCGGAGTAAGGGCGCGGCATCCGCAGCCATGAGGTGACCTCTCCGGTCACGTCGAACAGTCCACCGGATTGGTCCCGGTAGTAGTCGCGCATCGATCCCGCGCCGTGCGGCCAGTCTGGCTCGAAGAACATCGACTGGTAAGCCGCCGGGCTATGCAGCGAAGCTTCGGCCGGGTTGTCGGTGAAGTCGGCCAGGATCACCGGAACATGAGCAGCCGTCCCCACGGCCGCAGCGGTGAACGACTGGCCGTCGGTCGCACTACGCGAGTGACCGTAGGACGCTCGGTGGCCGCCTTCGGCACCCTCGGGAAGATCCAACGGGTGCATCCCGCGCGACTCCTGGGTCGACGAGTCCGAGCTCTCGGAGGCAACGGCATCCTGTCGACCCCCGAGCGGCGCGATGAGAAGAACCAGCGCGGTTGTGGAGGCGATGAAGCCGGAGGATCGCATTTGGGATGTATCGGCAGGGTGCACCCGGTGGTGTAGTCCCGGGTGCCCGGCCCCCCTCTGCCGGGGGGCAGAAATACCCAAAAGTGGCGTTTAGTGGCAGGATTGCGACGGACGGTAGCGAACCAGGTGAAGGACCGCGGCCCTCGTTCGGGGGAAGTAAATACTCGAAAAGGGGCTTTGGTGGGAGGAATTGGCAAAGCGGCAGCGAAACAAGAGCGAAACAGGTTCGTCACGCGGGCGTTCCACGGGCGATCGGTACCAGACCAAGGAGGTTGGATGTGAGAGGGAAGAGAACCCATCTGCGGCTGGCGCTGGTCACCGCGGCCGCGCTGCTTACAGGACTGGTGGCGATCACCTCGTCATCGGCGGGCCATAACGACACGACGCTTTCCGCCGAGGTGCTGCGCGCCCGGGGATACGCGTTTGGCGTAAGCACCCTTGACGACCGGGAACAACCCGTTAACCCGCTCCCAGAGGTCGAGGCAGAGGTTCCGCCCTCCGAGGATCAGGAGCAGGTCCGAGCCGAAAGCGACCAGGACACGGGGGCCAGCACCGCCTCCCCGCTCCCCTCCGTGGTCGTCGGGAACGTGGAGGCGGATGCCTGCTTGGACCCCGGCGTGTCCGCGAGGTTGCAAAAACGGATCAACGAAGCGCAGATCCGCTCGCATCCTGGTCTGACGCCTGAGGCCGACACGGACGACGAATTCAACGATGACGTGGAACCCGCCCCCGGCCCGCAAAGGCCCGAAGAGGACCCCCGGCGGGAGGAGGTCCGGTATCCCGAAGGCTTCCCGGCGACCGCTCGCTGTGTGAGGCCGGTCACCGCGCCGCAGGCAACTCCAACCGGCACGGCGACCGCGAGTCCGACCGCGAGTCCGACTGCGACTCCGACCGCGACTCCGACCGCGACTCCGACGCGGACTCCGCCTCCCAACTGCGAGAGCCTCACCACGGCCCAGAGAGACCCGGCCAACCCCGCATTCAGCCCGACCTGCCGCGCCACGCTGCCCCTGTGGAACGGACGCGGCTACGCCCGAACGAACGCGCCCGCATTCGGGGACGTGCAGGCCGAGGCCGTTGCCCGTTGCAACGAGACGAACGAGCTCGAGGTGGCGGCGGCGGTCACCTACGGCGCCATTGCACCTGCTAACACGACCCAGCCGAACCAGCCACTAACGACCCCCGTCGGGTCATTCGCCTCCGGGACCTTCTTTGAGACCAACTGGGACCCCAGGACGAACACGACCACCGACGGGTCCGACACGGTCTGGGTCAACGCGCTGCACCTGATCACCTCGACCGGCGAGGACGTCATCATCGGCCACGCCGAGGCAACCGCCGACTGTCTAGAGGATCCCGACGACGACGGCGTGCTCACCACGCCCGGCGTCGGCTCGACGAACGCACCGGACAACTGCCCGAACACGAACAACCCCGACCAGACGGACACGGACGGCGACGGCCTGGGCAACGCGTGTGATCCCGACGATGACAACGACACGGTGCCGGACCCGCAGGACAACTGCCCGCTCGTGCACAACGAGGACCAGGAGGACCTTGACGGCGACGGGATCGGAGATCGCTGTGACACGGACGACGACGGCGACGGCGTGCCCGACGATCAGGACAACTGCCCGAGGGTGTTCAACCCCGACCAGAAGGACTCGGACAACGACGGCATCGGCGATGCGTGCGACACCACGGCGCTGCCCGATCGTGACGGCGACGGCGTGCCCGACAGCCAGGACAACTGTCCGACGGTGTTCAACCCCGACCAGAAGGACACCGACAACGACGGCATCGGTGATGCCTGTGACCCGAACCCGGGACCGGCGGGGCCGACCCAATGCAGCGACGGCGTCGACAATGATGGCGACGGTGTGATCGACCTCCAGGACCCGAACTGCACCGGACCCGATGACAACGACGAGAGCGGCTTCATCCCGGCGGCCTGCCGTGTCCAGGCGGGTCAGGAGCCGAGCGGGCGGGTGATCGTCGGCACCAACGACGCCGACCTGATCACCGGTACCGATCAGGACGACCTCATCTGCTCCCGAGGCGGCAACGACATCGTGGAAGCGGGTGATGGGGCGGACCTCGTTGTTCTGGGCAAGGGTGATGACACAGCGGACGGCGGCCTCGCCAAGGACTCGATCCAGGGTGGCCTCGGCTCCGACACCATCAACGGCGGTGGCGGCCAGGACATCATCACCGGCGGCGCCGACAGCGACCAGCTGAAGGGGAACAAGGGAATCGACACCCTGCGCGGCGGCAAGGATCGCGACACGCTGCAGGGCGGCAGGCAAGACGACGTCCTGCGCGGCGGGCCCGGGAACGACTCGCTCCGCGGCTACGAAGGTGACGACATCATCAACGGCGACCAGGGC
Source organism: Actinomycetota bacterium (assembly GCA_030776625.1). Lineage (NCBI taxonomy): Bacteria > Bacillati > Actinomycetota > Actinomycetota bacterium. The sequence goes on from JALYHL010000004.1 coordinate 23,885, forward strand.
AAAGACAGCTGCATCGGCAGCAAGGGCCGCGATTCCTTCCGCAGCTGCGAGCAGAGCGACCAGAACCGCCGCGACAGACGCAGGAGGTAAGCAGTAGTCGGACTTGAGCTACAGGTCCGCTAGGTAAGGAGTTTGGAGGAGGGGCTGGATCGACCAGCCCCTCCTCTGCGCGCCAGCCTCAGCTGCCGCTCACAGGCGGCCGAGATGTCAGCCTCGGCCTCGTCCAGGACGACCTGGCGGCTCTCCGGCAGACGGAGGTCGATCTCGATCGCGATGTTGTCGCTGACGAGCCGCCGCCGATTGGGCGGAGACGTGGGCTAAGGAGCCAGAGCGTCGCGGGGCTCAGCTTCCTCCGCAGCATCTCCCGGGCGGCGGCGCCCAACGTCCGGTCAGGCCCCGGCGGCCCCACCCAGCGCGGAGAAGGCGGACTTGACCGCAGCGAGGTCTTCCCGCAGCGGGTCGAGGGCGGCCGGATCCAGGTCCGCCTCACCTGAGGCGATGGCTTCCTCGAGCTCCCGGCACCGGTAGGCCACCCGAGCCGCTCCAAGCGTGCCGCTTACGCCCTTCAAGGCGTGCACCTCTTGCTTGAGCGTTGCAACATCCCCCTGGGCGATCGCCGTTTGCAGCACTTCCAGTCGTCGCGCGCTTTCGGTCAGGAACAGCTCCGCCATGCGGGTGAAGAGGTCCGATCCGTGATCTTCGCCCAGAGCGCGGAGCTGGAGCACTATCTGCGGGTCGAGGGTCGGCGGCTCGCCGGGAACGTCTACATCATCGGCTCCTTGACCATCTGCCGGATCAGCGGCGTTCGATGGCACCCACCGCGCGAGCACGGAACTGAGTTCGTCCAGTTTCACCGGCTTTGAGACGTAGTCGTCCATCCCCACGGCCAGGCACTTCTCGCGCTCACCTGCCATAGCCGCCGCGGTCATCGCGATGATGGGGGTACGGGTCTTGCCGCGTTCGGCGTTCCGGATCTCTAGCGTGGCCTCGTAACCATCCATCTCGGGCATCTGACAATCCATCAATACGGCCCCATACGGGATGCGCGACAGTGCCTCGACCGCCTCTGCTCCGTTCGCGACGATGTCTGTGCGGTAGCCAAGCTTCGCCAACATCGCGGCCGCAACCTTCTGGTTGACCTGGTTGTCCTCTGCAACGAGGACCCGAGGACGCGATTCCGCTCTCGCTTGCGTCAGCGTTTGTCGCGTGATCAGCCGAGGCGGGACGGGGACGCCGGCACCGATCACCGTGGCGACGCAGTCATAGAGGTGCGATTGCCGCACCGGCTTGGTGAGGTAAGCGGCAAAACCCGCGTCGCGCGCCGACTCCGCGGACCCCCTGACTCCTGACGAGGTCAGGAGAACCAGCGGGAGCGCGCCGATCAGCCGATCGGCGCGGATCGCTTCGGCGAGCGCCAGTCCATCCGTGCCGGGCATCTCCATGTCGAGAAGAGCGATATCGAACGGCCTGCCGGTCGCCGCGGCCTCCCTCAGCAGCGCGAGGGCGGAGTCGGCGTCGGGAGCGGTAGCAGAGCTCATCCCCCACGACGCCACCTGGTGTTCCAGGATCTCGCGGTTCGTACGGTTGTCGTCCACGACCAACACGCGCAACCCGTGCAGGTGACGCGCAGCCCGCTCCTTCGGAGCCCGCTCGGATCGTTTCGCCAAGCGAACGGTGAAGGTGAACGTGCTTCCCTCCCCCGGCTGGCTGTCGACCTCTATGGTCCCGCCCATCATCTCGACGAGCTGTTTAGAGATCGCGAGCCCGAGTCCCGTCCCGCCGTGGGTACGGGTGGTAGACGAGTCGGCTTGGGAAAACGGCGTGAAGAGTCGAGGCAGAAGGTTCGGAGCTATCCCGATCCCGGTGTCGGTCACGTTGAAGCGCACGAGGACCTCCTCGGGACCTTCCTCCGCGACGTCGGCGTCGACCACGACCTCTCCGGTCTCGGTGAACTTGATCGCGTTTCCGACAAGGTTAGTGAGGACCTGCCGGACGCGGCCGGGATCACCTCGTACAGCGCGTGGCACAGCCGGCCGAAGGCGCGTCACCAGTTCCAGACCCTTGCTATGAGCCTGTTCGGCCAGGAGGTCTGCGACCTCCTCGACAACCGTTCGGAGGTCGAAGTCGAGGATCTCGAGGTCGAGCTTGCCGGCTTCGATCTTCGAGAAATCCAGGATGTCGTTGATGATGGTCAACAACCCCTCACCCGAACGCCGGACCGTCTCCGCGTACTGGCGCTGCTGCGGGTCGAGCTCCGTGTCGAGGAGGACGCCGGTCATCCCGATCACACCGTTCATCGGCGTACGGATCTCATGGCTCATGGTGGCGAGGAAATCCGACTTCAGGCGGCTCGCCTCCAGTGCCTGGTCCCGCGCCTCTTGAAGTTCCCGCTCCAGGCGTTTGCGCTCGCTGATGTCCCGCGCAATCGTCGATGCCCCCGCGATGTTGCCTGCGGCATCCCTGATCGGAGAGATCGTCAGCGACACCGGGATCCGGGTGCCGTTCTTGTGGACCCGGACGGTTTCGAAGTGCTCAACAGCCCGGCCTTGCCGGATGCGTTCGAGGATCTTGTCCACTTCACCCGCCCGATCGTCCGGCACCAGCGTGGCGATCGACTTGCCGACGATCTCGTCCGGGCGATAGCCGTAGAGCCGTTCGGCAGCGGGATTCCAGCTCAGCACGATGCCGTCCAGTGACTTACTCAGGATGGCGTCGTCACTGGAATCGACGATCGCCGCTAGGTGAGCGCGCAGGGTCTCACCGTCTAGATACTTCACTGCGGCCTACCTAAGAGCAACTGCCGTCTATTTACAAGAGGCGGAGCGGGCGATGTCTGCACGTCGGACCTAGCTTCGCTCAGCCCCGTAGCTGGGTGGATCCCCGTTGACCGACGATCACACCAGGTCTTCGTCGCCGTCGTCGCCGTCGTCATCTGAGCTCTCCTCGATGCTCCACTTGAGCTGGAACTCGATCTCTTCCTCATCCGAGCCACGCTCGTGCTCGATGCTGAACTCCGCGCGCGCGGGCACACGGATCCGCTCCCCCGCGACCTGGATCCGGAACGGCTCGCCCGATTCCAACGCGTCAGCCAGCCGCCGGAGCTTCGCGACCACCTCCGGCATCGAATACATCTTCTCTACATCGCGGTCCTCGGCCACATTCGTCTCCTCTCATCGCCGCCCGCCCCGACCACACAAGAAGGTGATGCTTCGGATGGTCGCACGGTGGGCGGTGCTGGGATCGAACCAGCGACCCCTGCGTTGTAAGCGCAGTGCTCTCCCGCTGAGCTAACCGCCCGGGAACCTTCTAGCAGCGATAGTAGAGGCGTCGCGGCGAACGGTGCTGCGTCCAACTACGGGATCAACCGAGCCGCGCCCGCTCCCGCTCCACAAGCACCCGCCGCAGGATCTTGCCCGATGGTGACTTGGGGATCTCCTCCACCACCTCGACCTGGCGGATCTTCTTGTGTGCCGCCACGCGCTCCGCCACCCACGCCATCAGCGCGTCAGGATCGATATCACCGCTCGCGACGACGAACGCCTTCGGGATCTCACCGGCTTCTTCGTCCGGCACCGGGATGACGGCGGCATCGGCAACGGCCTCGTGCCCCAGCAACAAAGCCTCCAGCTCCGCAGGGGGAACCTGGAACCCTTTGTATTTGATGAGCTCTTTGAGTCGGTCGACGATGAAGAAGTAGCCGTCGTCGTCGACGTAGCCGATGTCACCCGTGTGCAGGAAGGCATCGGCATCGATCGTGTGAGCCGTCGCCTCCTTGTTGTTGAGATAGCCCTTCATGATCTGGGGGCCTCTCACCCAGAGCTCGCCGCGCTCGTTCGGCCCCAGCTCTTCACCACTCTCCACGTCCACCAACTTGGCCTCGGTGTTGGGAACGAGGTGTCCTATCGATCCCGCCTTGGCCGTCGCGTCGTCGTCCGCGGTGACGTGCGTGACCGGCGACGTTTCCGTCAGTCCGTACCCCTGGACGGCGCGGCATCCGAGCCGGTTCTCGACCGCCTGTTGGAGCTCCTCCCCAAGAGGCGCCGCGCCCGAAAGGATGAGCTGCAGCTCAGAGAGATCGAACTTGTCGACCAGCGGGTGCTTCGCCAGCGCCAGCACGATCGGTGGGACCAGGTAGGCGCGCGTGATCTTGTGCTCCTGCATGATCTGGAGGAACTGCTCGAGATCGAAGCGCGGCATCGTGACGATCGTGGCGCCGCGAAACAGTCCCGCGTTCATGATCACCTGCTGCCCGTAGATGTGGAAGAACGGCAGCACGCCCATCAGGCGATCGCTCTCGGTTGTGCGGTGCAGCTCGAGCGTCTGACAGATGTTCCCGACGAGGTTCCTGTGCGTGAGCATCACGCCCTTGGGCAATCCCGTCGTCCCGCTCGAGTACGGGAGCGCGACGAGGTCGTTGTGCACGTCGATCTCGACTGCGGGAGCTTCGCCGCCGCCCTGCATCAGAGACGCGAAGGGCGTCGCGCCCTCTGCTTCGCCGAGCACGAACACCTCTCGCACGTTGGACTGGGCGGCGGCCTTCAGCGCGACCTCCAGTAGCTGCGGGATCGTCAAGAGGTACTTCGCGTCCGCGTCGTTCAGCTGGAACGTGAGTTCGTCCGCCGTGTACAGCGGGCTGGCTGTGGTGTTGATGCCGCCGATGCTGGCAACTGCGAGATAAGCGACGACGTATTCCGGGACGTTCGGCGAGTAGATAGCGAAGACGTCGCCCTTGCGGAAACCGCGCTCGTGCAGACCGGCCGCCACCATCTTCACGCCGGCGACGAGCTGCCCGTACGTGAGGGTCCGCCCGCTGGGGCCGTCGATCAACGCAGCTTTTTCGCCGAGTTCGGCCCCCTTCTTCAACACGAACTCGCCGAGAGGAACCTCGTCGATCGCGGCGTCGGGGTATGGGCTCGTGAAGATCATGTCGCCTCCTGTGCCGGGGATAGCGACGACAGTACCCGCATGACGGACCTAGCTCGGTATGTAGTGCGACTGCATCTATCACCACGCGACAGGAGCCCGCCGAAGCGGGCTCCTGTGTGAAACGAAGGTTGGCTCTAGCGACCCGCGATCGTCAGCGGGCGGGACGTGCCTTGGCGGTGGTCGTCGTCCTGCTTCGGCCACACCGCCTTGTACGTAGCCTTGCCCCTGAACCCGACGACCTGCTTGATGACGGCGGAGCAAGCCTGGCTGAGCTTCGCCATCGCGACCTCGACGAACTTGTCTTCCCCCTCGAGCTTGCGCATCAGCTTGATGTTGGTCCCGCCATGCCCCTTGCAGCGACGCAGGCTGGTGCGGAACTTGATCGTCTGCCCCTTGTTCGCCGTCTTGTCGTTGACGCCGAGGCGAACGCGGGGCCCGGGGATCTCCTTGTATCTCAGGATGTCGATCCCTCGGGTGTAGTCGACCGCGTAGACGATCTCGTCGTTCACCCAGTAGGTGGCCGAGGTCGATCCTCCGTAGGGGTAGAAGAACGCCTTCTTCGTGATCTTCCCGGTCACCTTGTCGACGTTCAGGAACCTCGTCCCGTGCTCGTAGAAAGCGATCACCACGAGGCCCCCGTCGTTAAAGCTCGAGTGCTCCTCGAACCAGTGGGCAGAGCAGCCGAGGGCGTTCGCGGGCGGGTCACCGTCCGCGATAACGCCGTTCGTCACCTTGTAGGTGTCGGTGAGCTTGAAGGTCTTGCTCGTCTGCCAGCCGCGGGTGTCGTAGGTCGCGAACGGTCCGATCTTCTCCTGACACTCGGGGTTGAAGTTGTCCTCTCCCTGCATCAGGATCCAGCGGTCCTCCCCGCCCCGCGGCCACTCGCCCGAGTGCCATAGGTAGCCGCGCTCGCCTCTCGGCAGGTTGTCGTTGCCGCGGGCGACCACCTTCGGGTTAGCCGGGTCCGTCACGTCCACGTACAGGGGCGGGCCGTCGATCGGCGACACCAGGATGAAGCCGTTCTTCACCTCCGTGACGTCGTGACCACCGCCCTGCAGGCCGATCTTGGCGTGCCAGTTGTTGTCGTCGGTGTCGAGCGCGATGACCTTGGGGTTGGCCGGGTCACGCATGTCGACGATGCTGCCGTCGGAGCCGTAGGTGTAGGTGCACTGCAGGACGCAAGAGGTGGTGTGGTCACCAGCACCCTCTACCGCTGCGATCTCCTGGATGTTGCTCTTGTCTTCGACGTCGTAGACGTGCAACACATCGTTCGGAAGCGATTCCGAGAAGAGCAAGAAGGTCTGGTTCGGCGACACCGCTACGTCCTCGTTCTCGAACATGAAGCCGACCGGCAACTGGTCCAGGAGCTTCGGGCTCTCCGGGTTCGAGATGTCGTAGGTCGAGATGTTCTTCCAGCTCGTCGTGTACATGAACTTGCCGCGGATCGTGGCACCGGTCGAGGTGGATTGCTCGAACGGGACAAAGCCGACGTACTGAACCTCGTCGCCGGAGGTGATGCCTCCAGGCGTGGGTCCCGCTACTGCTACCGCACCGCCGCCGCCGGCGGTCAGCCCGGACAGAGACAGCGCCAGCGCCATTGAGCCGATCAGGAGTCTCTTCACAGACGTTCCGCCCTTCTTGGATAAGCCATTGCCAGGTTGTCAATAGGGTCTAACGTCCTATTTGGCGTTTTCCTTCCTTTTCCTGCCTCTGTGGCAGGCCAGAACGACAGGTGGTAGATGCGCAGGACAAAGATCGTCTCGACCCTCGGGCCCGCAACATGGGACCGCGAGAGCTTGGCGTCGTTGCTGGAGGCCGGGGCAGACGTGGTGCGGCTGAACCTAGCTCACGCGGATCCTCCGACGCACATACGCGTCGCGGGAGCAGCGCGATCAGAAGCGGCACGGCTCGGTAAGACCATCGGGATCCTTGCGGACCTGCCCGGGCCCAAGATGCGAACGGGCCCGATCGCAGCGGACGAGGTCGCGCTGGAGCCCGGGCAGCGTTTCACGCTGTTCCACCGCTCCAAAGAAGGTGACGCCTCGGGAGTGTCGACGACGGTGCCTAACCTCGCCGAGCTGGTGGCACCGAACGACGAGATCTTCCTCGCGGACGGAGCGGTGATCCTGAAAGTGATCTCCACCGATTCGGGCGACGTCCACACCGAGGTGGTTCGTCGCGGGTTGCTGCGCTCGCGCAAGGGGATGCACGTCCCGAAAGCGGAAGCACGCATCGAGTCATTCACCCGTGACGACCAACTCTCGCTGCAGACGGCGGTGGAGGCGGGGGCGGATCTGATCGGCCTCTCGTTCATCCGGGATGCGAGAGACGTTGCCAAAGCACGTAGCGGGCTGTCCTCGGTCTCGAGCTCGACGCAGCCTCTCCTCGTCGCGAAGATCGAGACGCGCTCGGCGACCGAGAACCTCGACCAGATCGTGGCGCTGTCGGATGCGGTGATGGTCGCTCGCGGCGACCTCGGGATCCAGCTTCCGTTCAAGGACGTTCCCCTGCTGCAGAAAGAGATCATCCGGACCTGCAACCGCGCCGGCGTCCCCGTGATAACGGCCACGCAGATGCTCGAGTCCATGACGCACGGGCCCTTGCCGAGCCGGGCGGAGGTGAACGACGTCGCCAACGCGGTGCTGGACGGGACCGACGCGCTGATGCTGTCGGAAGAGACCGCGGTCGGGAGATTCCCCACGGAGACCGTTCGCACGATGGCGGACATCGCGGAAGCCGCAGAGCGCCGCGGGCGGTCGCAGCTGGCGGCGATCCAGCACGAAGAGGCTGAGGACCCCGTGTCGTGGGCGATCGCTCGCGCGGCGGTTCATGCCGCCGAGGAGCTCCAAGTCGCGACGATCGTGTGCCCTACACGCAGCGGTGCGACGGCAAGGCGGGTTGCGGCTTTCCGGCCCAGCATGCCGATCCTGGCCCTCGGTCACGAGGACCGCACCGTCAGACCACTCGCTCTGGTATGGGGAGTCGTCCCCAAGACCCTGCCGTTCCTGCCAGAGGAGCTCGCCCCTGACGAGACCGTCCCGCGCGCACTAGAAGCGGCAAGATCAAGCGGTCTTGCGCAGCCAGGTCACTTGGTCGCGGTCGTAGCGGGAGGACCCGAGCCCCGTGCTGGAAGCACCGACTTCGTCAGGATCGTCTCCGCTTGAGCTTGGAATGCTGACACGCCCCACGGGGTTGCCCCTAGATAGGGTAGAGAACCGAACTCACCCACGATTCGGAAGGAGAGGAAATGGCGTACTCACTGCCAGATCTCCCGTACGACTACTCGGCGCTCGAGCCTCACATCGACGCCAGAACGATGGAGATCCACCACACGAAGCACCACCAGACCTACGTGGACAAGCTGAACGCGGCCATCGAGGGCCACGACAACCTTCAGTACGACCACGTGGACGAGTTGCTCAAGAACTTCGACTCGGTGCCGGAGAACATCAAGGGTGCCGTTCGGAACCACGGAGGTGGGCACTCGAACCACACGCTGTTCTGGACGATCATGGGGGCCGACCGCGGCGGCGAGCCCACCGGAGAGGTAGCTGCAGCCATCTCCGACGCCTTCGGTTCCTTCAAGGAGTTCCAGGAGAAGTTCAACGCGACCGCGACCGCCCACTTCGGCAGCGGATGGGCATGGCTCGTCCTGGACGCAGGGAAAGCGGATGTGATTAGCCTGCCTAATCAAGACTCACCGCTGATCCAGGGTAAGACGCCGATCCTGGGTCTAGACGTGTGGGAGCACGCGTATTACCTCAAGTATCAGAACAAGCGTCCGGACTACATCGAGGCGTGGTGGAACGTCGTCGACTGGGATCAGGTCAACCAGAGGCTGACGCAAGCCCGATAGTCGAACAGGCGCTAATGAAAAGAGGCCGGGCAGAGCGCCCGGCCTCTTTTTCGTTCAGTAGGTACGAGCTACGCGCAGGTCTTTGCGCCCTTCACGGGGATGCACTTGAACTCGAGGGAAGAGGAGAACTCTGGGCTGTCGTAGAGGACGCGTGCGAACAGCGGAGCCAGGACAACTCCGGCCGGGTCGGGGATGTCGACGGCCACAGCGGGGCTGATCTGCACGATCACGCTTCCGACCGCCGTGAAGTTCACGCGTTTCATGACGGCTTCAACGGTGCCTTCGCCCGGCGGTAGATCGACTACGACCTCTCCGGCCGGCTTCGGGTAGTCAGCAGCACCCGTCGCGGGCGAGTTGCACAGCGACATGCTGACGTCGGGCCAAACACGCACGACCACCTGGCCGGGTGTGCCGACCGTGGAGAACGTGAACTTCATGTCGCCCTTCACCTGCCCGGCGAGCTTGCCGCTCCACACCGGGAACAGGTTGTTGCCGGCACATTCGGGGTTCGGCCCTACCACGTAGTTGGTGATCTGGCGCGACTTCGGCTGGCCGGCCGCGGGTTCCGTCGTATCCATCGGCAGGTATCCCTCCGCCAACACCGAGAAGCTGTCGTTCTCGCCGAACGCGCTCGCACCGTGGAGGAAGAGCTTCGTCGGAACAGGCTTGGCCTTCTTGGCGGTAGCCGTTCCCGCCAGCGCAGCGACGACGAGGGTCAGAGAAAGGACGATGCCGAACGCCTTGCGCATGATGGCTCCTTCTAGCGATAGAGGTTACCCGCACAGGTTCGCCCGGGGCGGATGCGTTCCTGCCCCCGTTGGACTTCCGCCGCTGCAAAACGAGAAAGAGGCCGGGGCCCTTCGGCCGCGACCTCTTTCAAAGTGGTGCGTCTGTTGTTACGGGAGGTTGGAAAGAGTCGCCTTGATCGTGCCCTGAGTGCCGAACGCTCCGGGGCAAACGACGTCGCCGAAGGCCCAGGGGAAGACGATCAGCGGGAAGCCGGGCTCGATCTGGAGCGGCTCGTCACCGGTCGTCCCGCAGAAGTCTCCGTAGGTCGTCTCGGTTCCGAAGGTCTCGGGGTCGGTGTCCTGGCCCAGCGTGAAGGCCACGGCAGTGCCGGAGGCGTCGTCGATCTCCATCTTCACCCAGCTCTCGGTCGAGCCCGTCGGGATATCGCCGCAGCTGTTGGTGGGCCGGAAGCAGACGCCCACCGTGCTCGGAGAACCGAATGCAGGTGCCTCGTAATTAACCTCGGCTACCCTCTCGACACGCTTCGGCTTCTTCTTCTTCTTCCCCGCCTGGGCGGGAGCTACGAGAGCTCCTGCTAGCAATCCCAGTGACAACGCTACAGCGATGGCCTTCTTCATCGTGTCGCTCCCCTAGTCGAGTGGTCTCTCCCAGATGCAGGATTCGTCCCTTTCCACCACTTTCCTGCGCCCCTAGATCTCTTCTTCGGTGACGACGTCGATTCCCGCCTGAATGAGCAGGGCCGCGGTTACGCCGTCGCCCGCCGTGGCAGTGCGAGAGAAGGTCCCGTCATAGATGCAGCCCTTACCGCACGAGGGGCTGCGACCCTTCAGGATGGCCGTCGTGGCGCCCTCGCGCCGAGCCGCCTCCAGCGCCAGCTCGGCACCGAGTACGTAGGCCTCGGTCACGTCTCGTCCCGCGCGGGTGACCACGCGGGCCCGGCCCGCCAGAACATCGTGGCCGTCTCCGCCGATGATCTCGGCCGCGGGTCGTGGGGTCCCGAGCCCGCCGTCCTCCTCCGGGCATACGAGCACCGCCCGTCCCTCTGCAACCAATCGGGACACCTCGTCGTCTTTATTCGAGGAACCGTCGAAGCGGCAGGCCCTTCCGGCAAGGCAAGCAGACACGAGCACCGGCCCGGGCTGGCCAGAAAGGGACTTTTTCGACACGAGGTAGGACAGGTTAGGAGCTACGGGAGCATGGGACGGAGGAATATCGAGCCCGCAGCGGGCGTTTTTGGCTCCGAAAGCCAACAGAATGGGGCTTCCTCTACGGGAGGGATTCCCTTACCATGGGAGAACAGTTACTCGAAGACAAACAGCTTCTGATGCCTTCCATCCTCTCGGACTGCATCGGCGCCCGGCCAGCCGCAGCGCGGCAGCCCTCCGGGGCACATCGCCGGCCGATGACCGAGGGAGAGACGAAGCAGAGGCGGGCGCATGCTCACCTCTTGCGGGCATGAAGTGCGAGCACTCAACGAGAGAAAGAGGTTGATGCACCTTGGCTACTGCGACTCGCTCTTACGAATCCTCTAGGGAAGAAGCAGCACATGAGGATCTCGTACGGCAGTACCTGCGGGAGATCGGACAGTACCCACTCCTGACGGATGTCGAAGAGGTCGAGCTGGCCCGCGCCATCGAAGAGGGCGAGAAGGCCCAGCAGCGGCTCGACGCCGGCAAGAAGATCTCCGACAAGCAGCGTGTGACGCTGGAGGTCAGGGCGCGTGAGGGTGAGGTAGCCAAGAAGCGGTTCATCCGCTCGAACCTTCGTCTCGTCGTCTCGATAGCGAAGAAGTACTCGGCCGCGGGTCTTCCGCTCCTCGACCTGATCCAGGAGGGCAACCTCGGCCTGATGCGCGCGGTCGAGAAGTTCGACTACCAGCGAGGCTTCAAGTTCTCGACGTACGCGACGTGGTGGATCCGCCAGGCGATCACGCGGGCCATCGCGGACAAGGCGCGCACGATCCGGATCCCCGTTCACATGGTCGAGACGCTGTACCGCGTCCGCAAGGTGCAGTCGGAGTTGCTCGAGAAGCACGGGCGCGAGCCGACGATCGACGAGATCGCAGAGGCGTCGGACCTCACGCCCGACAAGGTGCGCGAAGCGTTCCGGGTCCTTCCGGAGCCGGTGTCTCTGCACGAGCCCGTAGGAGACGAGGACGCCGAGCTCGGTGACTTCATCGAGGACGAGGACGTCGAGGGACCCTTCCAGGCAGCCGCCGTTGCGCTACGCCAGGAGGACCTGTGGAACATGCTCGGTTCTCTCTCCGACCGGGAGCGCAAGGTGCTGGCGCTCAGGTTCGGTCTGGTCACGGGCGAGCCTCGGACGCTGGAAGAGGTGGGCAAGGAGTTCAACCTGACCCGTGAGCGGATCCGGCAGATCGAGGCGAAGGCTCTGTCGAAGCTTCGTCACCCGAGCACCCCGGGCAAGCTCCGGGACATGGTGACGATCTAGCCGTTCTACCTGAACACGGGGCCCTGGCGGCCCGTTCAAAGGTATATAAAGACGGCGCACCCACGGGTGCGCCGTACTCGTTGGGCCGGCAAGGTGCTGGGATAGCCTTCATCCATGGTCACTACAGTGGTTCTTGCCGTCTGCGACATCCACCAGATCCCCGAAACCGCGCAGCAGATCGCGGACCTACAGGACGTGAGCGAGGTCTATTCGGTGGCGGGCGACTACGACCTCGTGATCATGGTCCGCGTGCGTAACCACGATGACCTGGCGCAGGTGGTGTCCGAGCAGATCGCGAAGGTGCCGGGCGTGATCCGGACGCAAACGCTGGTCGCCTTCAAGGTCTACTCGCGCCACGACGTCGACGCGATGTTCTCCGTCGGCTTCGAAGAAGAACTCTCCTAGGAGCTCCCGTTGGACGCGCTCGTCGCGCACTATCACGAGGTCGGTCTGAAGGGGCGCAATCGCGACTTCTTCGAGCAGCAACTCGCGGGGAACCTGAAGCGAGCGCTGCGCGGAACCGGCTATTCCCGCGTCCGGCGGGGCTTCGGCCGCATCGTCGTCGACTTCGACGAAGGCTCGCCCGTCGTTGAAGCCGCCCACCGCGCTGCCCGCGTCTTCGGCGTCGCTTACATCGGATGCGGCAAGCGGATCGAACCGTTGCTCGACGAGATGGAGCGGGTGGGACTCGCGCTGCTGCGGGAGGAACCTTTCGGATCGTTCGCCGTTCGCTCCCGGCGTACCTATTCCAGCTTCGAGATGAAGTCGCAGCAGATCAACGTGGAGATCGGCCGCCGGTTCCAGGAAGCGACCGGGGCCCGGGTCGATCTCACGAGCCCGGACGCGACGATCTGGATCGACCTCTTCGGCGGGGCGGCCCTCATCTACAGGAAGCGCCTGGAAGGCCCGGGCGGCCTCCCGGCGGGCGTGTCGGGAAAGATGCTGGCGCTCCTTTCGGGTGGCATCGACTCCCCCGTCGCGGCCTGGCGCATGGCGCGTAGGGGCGCCGAGGTCGAGATGGTCCACTTCCACGGCCGGCCCTTCACCGATCCGTCCTCGATCCGTCAAGCATCCGAGCTGGCGGAGGCGCTGACGAGATACCAGCTGCAAACCGTCCTGCACCTTGTTCCGCTCGGAGACATACAACGAGAGATCGTCACGAACGCGCCTTCGAGCCTGCGCGTGATCCTCTACCGGCGCATGATGATGCGCATCGCCGCGCAGCTCGCGAAGGAACGCGAGGCCAAGGCGCTGATCACGGGTGACTCGCTGGGTCAGGTCGCCTCACAGACGATCGAGAACATCACCACCGTCGACTCGGCTCTCCCGGTCGCCGACGGACTGGAGATCCTTCGACCACTCGTCGGGATGGACAAGCAGGAGATCGTCGACGATGCGAAGAGGATCGGCACCTACGACATCTCAACGCGCAAGTACCAAGATTGCTGCGTGTTGTTCGAGCCTCGCTCCCCCGCCACCCGCGCCTATGCGGCGCAGGCGGACAAGGCGGAGGTCTCGCTGGACGTCGAGGCGCTGGTGGGAAAAGCCCTGGCCGACATCGAAACGAGAGTCCTCGAGCTGCCAGGCCCTTAGAACTTCTTCTTCATGGCCTTGAGCGAGTGCGTCAGAACCTCGCGCACGCCGCTCATCTTCGTGGACATCTCGCGCGCGGACAAGATGTCCGCTATCGCGCGTAACGATGTCTGCGTAGCATCGTCGTACGGGTACCACCACAGCCGACCGAGAGATACGAGCGGAGTGCTCGCGACATGCGTCGGCACGGTGAACTCCTTCAACCCCAGCTCCCCGTTCAGCCGTCCATATCCCGACTCCCCCACCCCACCCCACGGGCCCCACGGCGCCGCCGCGGTCTCGCCATGGAGGTTTGCGGTGACGGTGCCGGCTCTCAACTTCTCCCCGATGCGGGAGGCTTTCTTCTCGTCTCGCGTCCAGACGGATGCCGTCAGGTTCACCCCGTCTTCGTTGGCGCGACGTACGGCCTCTTCGTCGTCTCGCACGCGGGTCACCGATAGAACCGGCCCGAACGTCTCCTCCTTCGCCACGTCCATCTCCGGCGTGACGTTGTCGAGCACCGTCGGCGCGTACCAGAGAGAGCCGTTCTCGTTGGCGATCCCGGCCTCGGGTCCACCGGCCAGCACGCGCGCTCCCTTGGACACGGCGTCGGCGACATGGCGCTCGACGATCTCGAACTGACGCTTGAAGGTGAGTGTCCCGACCTCGTCGCCTTGCCTGACGTCACTCAGCTTGCTCAAGAGCTTCTGTTCGAACTCATCCGCCACCGCGTCGGTGACGTACGCGCGCTCCACGGAACAGCACGTTTGCCCCGCGTTGAAGAAGGCTCCCCAGGCGATCCCCGCGGCCGCCCGGTCCACGTCGGCGTCCGACAGCACGAGCGCGGCATCCTTGCCGCCAAGCTCCATGACGACCGGGGTCAGATGCTTCGCCGCGGCCTCACAGATCCTGCGACCCGTGGCGGGCGAACCGATGAAAGAGATCTTGTCGCACCGCGCGTCGACCAGAGCTGCTCCCACATCGCCGCCGCCCTGGATGACCGTCGCGACGCTCGGCGGCAGGGGCTCGAGCAACTCCCGCAGTAGTTCCCCGCAGGCCGGTGTCACCTCCGACGGCTTGATCACGACGGTGTTGCCGGCAAACAGCGCTGGTGCGAATGCAAGGAAGCAGTTCGTCATCGGGTAGTTCCACGGCGTGATAGCGCCGACGACGCCGAACGGCCTCCACTCGATGTGTGACTTGACTCCCGCCAGCGGTCCCATCACCCGGCCCACCCTCTGCGGGCGCAGAGCCTTGGCCGCGATCTTCTCGAAGTAGATCAGCATCATCACGACCGGCAATACGTCGTGCGCCAGCGCCTCGGCGCGCGGCTTCCCGCACTCAGCCGACACCGTTTCGACGATGTCTTCGATCCGATCATTGATGCGATGGCGGACCTCGCGCATCATCCGGGCGCGCCCCGCGGGATCGATCGCCGCCCACTCGGGTGCCATCTTGCGCGCTCGCTCGACCGCCAGGGCAACCTCCGCCACGGGCGTGACCGGAATCTCTCTTAGCACCTGGCCGGTTCGCGGGTTGAAGGACTGCAGCATCGGAGCCGAAGTGTCGCTGCTGGAGGTCATCGTCGCGTCCACCTAGATCACTCCTTCATCGAGAGGGGCGCCGGACAAGCGTCAACAACGTTACCCCGTTGGCCTCGCTCACCCACCCGAGCTCGCGGGGACGAAAGACGCGGAAAGGCCGCCGCCCGGTGCCGGGGCGACGGCCTTTCCCGTGCCAGTAGGACTGGTTGTTACTTCTCGATAGGTACGCCGACGAGGCTCCCGTACTCGGTCCACGAGCCGTCGTAGTTGCGGACGTTCTCGAAGCCGAGAAGCTCGCGCAGCACGAACCACGAGTGCGAGGAGCGCTCGCCGATGCGGCAGTACGTGACGACATCCTTGTCCGCGGTGATCCCCTCCGCCTCGTACAGAGCCCTCAGCTCCTCGGGAGACTTGAAAGTGCCGTCATCGTTGACCGTCTTGGACCAGGTGATGTTTGCGGAGCCTGGGATGTGGCCCGGAACCTGTGCCTGCTCCTGCGGGAGGTGCGGAGGTGCCAGCAACTCGCCGCGGAACTCCTCTGGCGAACGGACGTCGACCCAGGCCTCGCCACCCGAGGTGGCGCGAGAGATGACCTCTTCACGGAAGATCCGCAGCTCTGGTTGCTCCGCGCCGATCTCGTACGTCGTCGCGGGCCGGTTGGGTTCGTCCTGGCTGAGGAGGCGGCTCTCGAGCTCCCACTTCTTGCGTCCGCCGTTCAAGAGCTTGACGTTGTCTACACCGCGGTACTTGAACAGCCAGTACGCGTAAGCGGCGAACCAGTTGTTGTTGCCGCTGTAAAGAACGATCGTGTCGTCATTCGAGATGCCTTTCTCGCCCAGGAGTCTCGCGAGCTGCTCGGAACTGATGAACTCCCGGCGAGGAAGATCGTGCAACTCGTTCTCCCAGTTGATCGCGATCGCGTTCGGGATGTGGCCCTTCTCGTAGGCCTGGATGTCCTCGTCCACCTCCACGACGACGACGGAGTCGTTCTCCAGGTTCTGCTCGAGCCAGTCTGTCTCGACCAGCGCGTCCTTGTTCGCGTACTCGGTCACGTTGTTTCCTCCTTCGACTCACCCATCAGTTCCCGGACCCTTCCAAGCTGTGACATGGCGTCGGTCAGCATCCGTTCGAGCATCCGGATCTCGACCTCGAGCTCGTTGCGGTGCTTCTTCTGGACCGGATCGACCTCGGGCAGCGAGCCGGCCTCGCCCTCCCAGGTGAAATAGACCTTGGCGGGGCGGCCCTTGCTGCGGCGGCGGGTCTCGGTGGCAAGGAAGCCCGCCTCCACCATGAGGTCGAGGTGTGCCCGCGCCACGTTGGGATGGATCGCGAACGCCTCTGCGATCTCCTTGACCGTCTTCGCCCCGCTGCGCAGCAGCAGGGACAGGATCGCGGCGCGGGTGGGAAGAGAAAGGACCTTGGCGGTCCTAGTTGCGGCGTCGTCTCCCAGCTCGGGCATCTACCTGTGATACCACATTCGTCACCTTAAGCAAGTAAGAATAGGACTAAGTCTCGCCTCTCACTTTGCACCGTCGAAGATCTTGCGCCCCCCCAGCGGCCGGTCGAGCTCCACCCGCACAACTTTGAGCACCGCGAGCTCGATGCAGGCGACGTCTTTCGCCTGGGGGTCGCTCCCCTCGAACAGCGTGACCACCACCCGCTTCTGGTCCTCTTCGACCTCGACGTGATCCAGCACGTTGCAGGGCTCCACCCCGCTCCAGTACTTGAGGTCGAGCCCGGTTGCACCTTTGGGCAGGAACGACTCCCACGGGACCTTTCGGAGATTCGCCATGCCGGGTCGGGGGGTCACGCGCTCACGCCCGTCGGCGAGGTCGTGGACGCTGCTCCCCGGGGCGGGAGAGACGGACACGGGCTCGTCCGGGCCCGCGGTCGTCGGGGCCGCTCCTCCTCCCGCTGGAGGCTGGTATCCGCCCCCGGTCTCGCCGGAGACGCCGCAGCCCGAGACTCCGAGCGTCCCGATCACAAGAAGCAACCCCACCCTCATCACGTCGAACCTCCTCGTGGTTTCTTATTCGACGCGTCAGCAGAAACGAACGTTCCTAGGCAGATGCCTCGTTGTTCTCCGCGAGACCCTCGAGCAGCGTGTTCCACCCGAGAAGCGCGCACTTGATCCGCACCGGGTACTTCACGACGCCCTTCAGCGACACTAGATCGCCCAAGGCATCCGGATCTCCATCTTCCTCGCCCGCCATCATGCGCTTGATCGACTCGGTCACCTGGCGCGCCTGCTCGACACTCAGTCCCTTGACCTTCTCGGTCATCATCGAAGTACTGGCCAGGGAGATGGAGCAGCCCTTGCCATCGAAGGAGATGCCATCGAGCTCTCCGTCCTCGAACTTCAGGAACAACTCGATCTCGTCGCCGCACAGGGGGTTGTTGCGCTCGAGCAAGACGTCGTGAGGGTCGAGCCGGCCTTTGTTGCGCGGGTCCCGGTAGTGATCGAGGATGACTTCCTTATAGAGCTCCTCCAGGCTCACGCGAACCATCCTTTCGATTTCTCCACGGCATCTATCAAAGCATCCACGTCTTCCACGGTGTTGTAGACGTAGAAGCTCGCTCGCGCCGTAGCGGGAACACCCAATCGCCTCATAAGCGGCTGAGCGCAGTGATGCCCGGCGCGGATGCAGACGCCCTCTTGATCGACGATGGTCGACATGTCGTGCGGATGGACCCCGTCGATGTTGAAGGAGACGACGCCGCCGCGGTCGTCGGACCGACGTGGGCCATAGATCGTGGCACCGACGGAGTCGAGACGATCGAGCGCGTACGCGGTCAGCTCCAGCTCGTGCTCGCGGACGGCCTCCATCCCGAGCCCCTCGAGGTAATCAACCGCGGCCCCCATGCCGACCGCTTGGGCGAGGTTCGGCGTCCCGGCCTCGAACTTGTAGGGGATCTCGTTCCAGGTCGCCCGATCCGCCCACACCTCGCGGATCATCTCGCCGCCTCCGTGGAAAGGAGGCATCTCTTCCAGCAGCTCCTCGCGCCCGTAGAGCACCCCCGCGCCTGTGGGGCCACACATCTTGTGCGACGAGTAGGCGAGGAAATCCGCATCGAGCTCGTTGACGTCGAAGCGGAGATGCGGAGCGGCCTGGGCCGCGTCGACGAGCACTCTGGCGCCCACCGCATGGGCGGCATCTGCCACCGTCCGCACGGGATTGATCGTGCCCAGCACGTTGGACATCAGGCTCAACGACACGAGCTTCGTCTTCTCGGTGACGTACTCCTCGAGCAGGTCCGTTCTGAGGCGCCCCTCGTCGTCGATCGGCAGGTGGCGAAGGATCGCGCCCGTCTCCTGGACGAGCAGCTGCCACGGGATCAGGTTCGAATGGTGCTCCATCTCGGTGATCAGGATCTCGTCACCCTCATGGACGGTCTGGCGCGCCCATGTGAAACGGATCAGGTTGATCGACTCGGTCGTCCCGCGGGTGAACACGATGGACCGGGAGCTGCCGGCACCGATGAAGCGAGCGCAGGCATCGCGCGCGCCCTCGTAGCCAGCCGTCGCCTTCTCGCTCAACTCGTAAACAGCGCGGTGGACGTTCGCGTTCTCGGTCTCGTAGAAGAGCTGGATGCGGTCCAACACTTGGCGAGGCTTCTGTGACGTGTTGGCCGAATCCAGGTACACGAGGCGCTTGCCGCGCGTCTCGGTCTCGAAGATCGGAAAGTCCTTGCGGACGACCGACGCGTCGAAGCTCAAACCTTCTGCCCCTCCACCTCGGCGACCTCTTCGTCGCTCAACCCTGCGTCCTTGGCAAGCCCCGCGTAACCCTCGGCCTCCAACTGCTCGGCAAGCTCGAAGCCACCCGACCGCACGACCCGCCCGCCCATCAAGACGTGGACGGTCGAGGGACGGATGTAGTTAAGCAGCCGCTGGTAGTGCGTGATCATCAATATGCCCACGTCCGGGCCGGCAAGCTTGTTGACGCCGCTCGAGACGTGCTTCAGAGCGTCGATGTCGAGCCCCGAGTCGGTCTCGTCCAGGATGGCTAGCTCCGGCTGCAGGACCGCCATCTGCAAGATCTCGTTGCGCTTCTTCTCGCCACCTGAGAACCCCTGGTTCACGTACCGGTCCACCAGCTCGGTCGGGATCTCGAGCAGGTCGACCTTCTCCTGCAGGTACATCCGGAAGGCCATGGCGCTCTTCTGCGCGTCGGGGTGGATGGCGTTGTACGCGGTCCGCAGGAAATTCACGACCGATACGCCCGGGACCTCCGTCGGATACTGGAACGCTAGGAAGATCCCGCGCTGCGCGCGCTCGTTGGGCTGGAGGTCCAAGATGTCCTCGCCGTTGTAGAGGACCTTTCCTGCCGTCACCTCGTACCCCGGCCTTCCGGTAAGTACGTAGGCGAGCGTCGACTTGCCCGACCCGTTCGGACCCATGATGGCGTGGATCTCGCCCTTGTCGAGCGAGAGGTTCAGGCCCTTCAGGATCTCGCGGCCCTCGACCTCCACGTGCAGGTCCTCTATGTGAAGCAGCTTGTCGCTCATCGGCTTACTCCTTATTTCTCGGCCCGAGGACCGACGAGAACCACGTCGCCCTCTACCTTCACTGGGTAACTAGCGACGGGCTTCGTCGCGGGCAGGATGCGGACGCTTCCGTCGACGACGTTGAAGCGCGAGCCGTGGAGTGGGCACTCGACCTCCAGCTCCTCGCGGTCGAACTCTCCCTCGCTGAGGAAGGTCTCCTCGTGGCTGCAGTAGTCGTTGATCGCGTAGACGTCGAGGCCGACGCGATACAAGCCGACCACGTCGCCGTGGACCGACACCTGCTTGACGCCTCCGTCCGGAATCTCCCCTAGCGTCGCCACCGCTGCGAACGCCATCAGACGGCCACCTCGAGGTGCTGCGCGCCCTCGACCTTCGCCGAGATCGCGGCCGACAGCTCGTCACGCACCTGCTCGACCCGGATCCGGTCGAGGACGTCGCGGAAGAAGCCGAAGACTACCAACTTCTGCGCCGTGATGCGGTCGATGCCCCGGCTCATCAGATAGAAGAGGTGCTCCTCCTCCACCGGCGACACCGTCGCGCCGTGCGTGCAGCGGACCTCGTTGGCCTCGATCTCGAGCTGAGGGATCGACCGAGCCAGCGCCTCCTCAGAGAGGATCAGGTTCCGGTTCGCCTGGTACGCGTCCGTGCCCTGCGCCCCTTGCAGCACCTTGATGAGCCCCGAGTACTCGGAGCGCGACCGCTCCTTGAGCGCGCCTTTGTAGAGCAGGTCGGACGTGGCGTGAGCCGCGTTGTGCGATTGCAGCGTCCGTTGCGCGAAGTGCTGATCGGTGTCGGCGAAGTAAAGCCCGAGCATCTCTGAGAAAGAGCCCTCACCCTTCAGGACCGACTCCACCTGCGTGCGCGCGAAGGTGGAGCCCAGGTTCACCGCGAGGCTGCGCACGGTTACATCACGGTGGCCGGTGAAGCGCTGCGTCTGGAAGTGGTGTACGGAGCGCCCCCACTCCTGCAGCGAGATGTAGTTGACGACCGCGCCTCGGCGCGCCTCGACCTCGACCACACTGGCACACAACGCAGGATCCGCGAACTCGGCGGACGAGAAACGGTCCACGAACGTCAGAGCCCCCTGCTCCTCGACCACGATCGTCGTGTGCGGGAATACGGAACCGCCGGCGGCCACACGCCGGATCGCCTCGAGAGGGATCTCCACCTCGACCTGACGCGGCACGTAGATCAGGACGCCATCCGAGTGGAACGCGCCATGCAGAGCCGTGAATCGGTGCTCGTCTACCGGGACCTCGGTGAAGAAGTGCTCCCTCAACAGGTCCGGATGCTCGCGGGCCGCGGTGGCGAAGTCGGTGAAGACCACCCCCTTGGCCCGCAGCTGATCCGGCAGCGCGGGAGCGGTCAGCGAGGTCTCGGGAGCCTGGAAACGGGAGAAGTCGAAGCCGCGGACGTCGACGTACCGCCACTCCTCGCCCTTCGGATCCGGGTCATCCAGCTTCTCGAAGATGTCGAAGGCTTGGATCCGCCGCTCCGCGAGCCAGCCGGGCTCGCCGGTGGCGTCGGCGAGGGCCGCTACGGCTTCTCGTGTGAGGTTCTGAGGCATCGGAAAGAAGGTCTCCAGCGTTTGTGAACGATTTCACAACCTTATCAGTTAGGGCCGCCTAACCAGCGGCTGGCGGCGCAGCGGAGCGGCGCGTTTACCCTGCTCAAGTGGGTGAACGCGGTGGAGAGACATCTCATTCCGCGACCCCGCTCCCCGTGGCGGCGATCGCGCTCGCAGCGCTGTTGTGGGCGATCGCGGCGGTGGTTGCCCGGGACCTCTTCGACGCCGGAGTCCCGCCGATCCACCTCGTCGAGGCCCGAGCCGTTCTAAGCGCGCTGGGGCTCGCCTTGCTGCCCGTCACCTGGCGTTCGCGACGGCGCCGAAGACCGGACGCCGGCAGGATCGTCATCGCTCTTGGCCTCTCGATCGCCCTCGTCAACGCCGCCTATTACACGGCGATCGCGAGGCTGGCGGTCGCGGTCGCGATCGTCCTGCAGTACCTCGGTCCCGGCCTGGTAGTGGCCTGGAACGCGCTGGCTCGACGGCGACGCCCCTCGGCCCGCGTCGCGACCGCGGTCGTGGTCGCCTTCGTCGGCGTCGTCCTCGTCTCAGAGGTCACCGGCGGTGACTTCGGTGCGGTGGACCTGATCGGGCTCGGCGCCGGTCTTGCGAGCGCGGTCTTCTTCGCCGCCTACACACTCCAGAGCGAGGAAGCGGCGGCGGTGTTCGGACCGATCGGCGCGGTGTTCCGCGCGTTCGTGGCCGCTTCGGTCTTCTGGTTCCTGTATCAGCTCCCGCAGGGCTTACCGAGCACGCTGTTCGACCCTGCAAATCTCCCCAGTGTCGCTTTCGTCGGGATCGCCGGAACGCTTATGCCGTTCCTCCTCTACGTGTGGGCGATCGGCCGCATCCGTTCCGAGCGGGCAGTGATCGCGGCCACGCTCGAGCCGCTGTTCGCCGGCATCGTGGCGTGGGTGTGGCTGGGACAGATGTTGTCGCTCGTGCAGATCGCGGGGGGAGCGCTGATCCTGGGAGCTGTCGTGTGGCTGCAGCTGGAAGCCGCCCCCAACGAACCAGCGCGCGTCGCCTAGGTCTCCAGCCCCTGCGCGAGGTTGCCGATCCGGTGCCCCGTGTAGGGGGCGAACTTGAACCCATGGCCGCTGCACGGGGACGCGACCACGATCGGCCCGTGGCGCTCGATGATGAAGCGTTCGTCCACGGTGTTGGTGTAGAGACAGGTCTCGATGTGGTGCGGCGTCGGATCGACATGGGGAAGCCTTCGCCTCACCCACTCGCACACCACCTCTACCGACCTCGGGTTCGGCACCGGCTCGCTGTCGGGGTCCACCTCGGGGCCGGCGATGTGTTGAGCGGCCTTGACGCCCTGGTCCGGACTGGGGAGGCAGTAGGTCGCGGGAGCGTCCCATTCCACGACCGGTGGCGGCGGGACGCCATCGAGGGCGAAGTACGCCACCGTCTCGCGCGTGACTCGCACCGGCAGCTCGATACCCGCGGTGCGCAACAGGTTCCGCGCCCAGCCGCCGGCAGTGACGACCGCTACCCGGGCGCGGTACAGACTGTGATCGGTTCGAACCTCGACACCTTCAGCGTGTGCGTGAAGCGCGACAACGCGCTGCGAGTAAGCCACCTCGGCCCCGCGACGCTGCGCGCTCCCGAGGAATGCCGCCACCGACAACTCCGCCGCCACCACGCCCGCATCCGGCTGGAAGAGCACGGCCTCCCCGGGCGCCAGAGCTATCCCGGGAAAGCGGCGGCCGAACGCGCGACCCTCCTCTAGCTCGTAGTCCGCACCGCACTCTTCCAATGCGGCTGCGTTAGCCGCGACACCATCACCGATGTCGAGGCCGCCCGACTGCGCCAGGAGCCTTTCTCCCACCTCGGCCTCCAGCTCGCGCCACAGCTTCAGAGCTCGTTGCGCCATCCGCACCCAGCGAGCGTCCGGGTAGGACAGCCGGAAGATCCGCGTCCGCCCGTGACTCGAGCCGCGTCTATGCGCGGGTGTGAACTGCTCCAGAACCACCACGTCGCGGCCCGAAGGAGCGAGCGCCCACGCCGTCGCGGCCCCCATCACGCCCGCGCCGACGATCACAACGTCTGCTTCGCGGACGAAAGTCATGGCAGCTACCTCATGCCATGTGCTGCTTTAGGTCAAGTGACTCCTGCCCTCGTTGGGAACGATCACTTCCACGCCGGTGAGGTCAACCTGCACGTCGGCGGCGGGGAAGTAGACATCGAATGTAGTGCCGCGGTCCTGATGAGAGTCAAAGGTGATGTGCCCACCCGCCCTCTTCACGTGCGCCGCCACCGTCGCCAGCCCGAAGCCGGTCCCGCTTCCCTTCTCCTTGGAGGTGAAGAACGGCTCGAAGATGCGATCGCCGGTCGCAGGAGGTATCCCGCATCCCGTGTCTCGCACGCTCAAACGGACGAACCGTCCTTCCGCGAGGCCGAGCAAGCCGCTCAGGCGCTCGTCCACAACCACGTTGCAGGTTGTCAGCGTGAGATCACCGCCGTCCGGCATCGCGTCGCGCGCGTTGAGGACCAGGTTCATGATCACCTGCTCGAGCTGACCGATGTCGACCTTGATAGGCGACAACCGCGCCGAAAGCTCGGTCGTGACGCGTACCTGCTGCGGGATCGTCCGCCGCAGCAACTTCTCCATGTCCAACACGACCTCGTTCAGATCGATCACGCGTGGCTCGGCCGCGTCCCGGCGGGCGAACGTGACCAACTGTCGCGTGAGCGCTGCCGCCCGTTCCGACGCCTCGAGGACTTGATCGATGTCGTGCACGATCGGTGCGTCCTCCGGTAGCTCCGCGCGGACGAACCCGGCGTAGTTCTGGATGACCCCGAGAAGGTTGTTGAAGTCGTGAACGATCCCGCCTACCAGCTGCCCCAGCGTCTCCACCTTCTGCATGTGCGCGACCTGCAGCTCCAACCGCTCCAGGGCCTCCTGCACCCGCTCCTGGTCCCCGACCGCCAGCTCGGCCAGCTTGCGAGCCGTGATGTCCAGGACCATCCCTTCCATGAACGCGTTTGCGCGATCGGCGTCGTTTACGACACGAACGTTCAACTGCACCCAGATGAGCTGCCCGTCAGCGCGACGCACCTGTGCCTCGTATCCGGTGACGGCTCCGCGCTCCCGAAGGATGGAGATGAGCTCCTCTCGCCGCCGCGGGTCGACGTAGATGCTCCGAAGGTCTCTGATCGCGCGCTGAGCGGCCTCGGGAGAGTCGTACCCGAGGATGTGCGCACCCGCCGGGTTGATCGCCAGCAGCCGCCCATCAAAGGAAGACTGGTAGATCCCCTCTACCGCGTTCTCGAAGATGCCGCGGTAGCGGTCCTCGCTCTCCGCGATACGCCGCTCACGATCGACTCTTTCGGTGATATCAAACGCGGTGCCAACAACACACGTGCCGCCACTCTCGTCGGTCACGAATCTCGCGTGACACTGGAGGGTCCGCTCTTCTCCCGACCGCAGAACGATCCGATTGTCGAACTGCAGGTCCTTTCGGGCCGCCAACGCCCGACCGACGGCGGCATCCACGGAAGCCCGATCGGCTGGATGTATCCGTTCCAGCCACACCTCGTAGGTGGGAACATCGTGGCGAGGATCCATGCCGAAGATCCGGAAGAGCTCGTCGGACCAAGTCAGCTCTCCGGTCGAAAGCGACCAGGTCCAGCTGCCGACACGGGCCACCTGCTGAGCCTCCCTGAGCTCCCTCTCGCTCTTCGCGATCCGATCCTGAGCTTCCTTTCGCTCGGTGATGTCTCTGAACACGAGAACGCCGCCCACCACTTCGCCGTCGTCGACAATGGGCGTGCAGGTCAACGAGATCGGGAAACTGGTCCCGTCCTTCCTCCAGAAGAACTCCTCCTCCGAGTGATGGACGCGGTTCAACACGAAGGATTCGTGGATGCTGCATTCGTCGGCCCGGTACACAGATCCATCCGGGCGCGAGTGGTGCACCGTCTCGTGGGCGGGACGTCCCACCAACTCCTCCGGTTGCCACCCCAGGAGCGCCGCCCCGGCTGGGTTTATGAAGGTGATCCTGCCGTCGGTATCCGTCCCGTAGATGCCCTCGCCGGCGCATTCCAGGATGGACTCCTGAAGTCTTGAGAGGTGAGCGAGACTCTCCTCGGCCTTCGCCAGCTGCGCGGCAAGATCCTCGCCCTCAGGCCAGCGCACGCGGTCGCGCTCGATGCGGCTCATCCGCCTACCAGCGAAAGCGTCATCTCCACCCTCCGGCCGCCGCCCTCTATCGGTGGGTCCACCGGCGTGGGTATTCGGCGCGGAGGTGCAAGCTACCTGCTCGCGTCACATAGCTGTTACAGAACCTGCCTGGTGTGGCGAAAGGGGGAGCTAGCCGACGGAGCCTTCCATCTGCAGCTCCACCAGACGCTGGAGCTCAACCGCATACTCCATCGGCAGCTCCTTCGTGATCGGCTCGATGAACCCCCGCACGATCATCTGCATCGCCTGCGTCTCGTCCAGGCCCCGGCTCATGAGATAGAAGAGCTGCTCGTCCGAAACCTTGGAGACGCTCGCCTCGTGACTGACCGCGGCGGACTCCTCTTCGATCTCGATGTAGGGGTAGGTGTCGGAGCGCGAGTAGTCGTCGAGGATCAAGGCATCACAGATGACGTGGCTCTTCGCGTGCGCGGCGCCGTCCTCGATCCGGATGAGCCCCCGGTAGCCACCACGGCCCCCGTCCTTGCTGATCGACTTCGACGTGATCGAGCTTTGCGTGTTGGGAGCAGCGTGGATGATCTTGCCCCCGGCGTCCTGGTGCTGGCCCTCACCCGCGTAGGCGATCGACAGCACCTCGCCCTTCGCATGCTCGCCGAGCAACCACACGGCCGGGTACTTCATCGTCACCTTCGACCCGAGGTTTCCGTCGACCCACTCCATGATGGCGCCCTTGTGGGCGGCGGCGCGCTTGGTGACCAGGTTGTAGACGTTGTTCGACCAGTTCTGGATCGTCGTGTAGCGGCACCGGCCGTGGTCCTTCACGATGATCTCGACGACGGCGGAATGAAGCGAGTCGCTGGAGTAGATCGGAGCCGAGCAACCCTCGACGTAGTGAACCTTCGCGTTCTCGTCGACGATGATCAGCGTCCGCTCGAACTGACCCATGTTCTCCTGATTGATGCGGAAGTACGCCTGGAGAGGGATCTCAACCTCGACGCCCGGCGGGACGTAGATGAACGAGCCCCCAGACCACACGGCGGAGTTGAGGGCGGCGAACTTGTTGTCGGCGGGCGGGATGATGGTGCCGAAGTACTGCTTGACCAGATCCGGATGCTCGCGCAGCGCCGAGTCCATGTCCGTGAAGATGATCCCCTGCCGCTCGAGCTCCTCCTGGGTCTTGTGGTACACGACCTCCGACTCGTATTGCGCGGTCACGCCGCCGAGGTAGTTCTTCTCGGCCTCCGGGATCCCGAGCTTGTCCCAGGTCGCCTTGATGTCCTCCGGCATGTCGTCCCAGGAGGTCACCTGGTTCATCGGCTTGATGTAGTAGTAGATGTCGTCGAAGTCGATGCCCGAGAGGTCCGCGCCCCAGGTGGGCATCGGCTTCCGGTAGAAGACGTCCAGGCTCTTGTGGCGGAACTTCCGCATCCAGTCGGGCTCGCCCTTGCGATCGCTCATCATGTCGAGGACCTCGTGCGACACGCCCTTGCTGGGAGCCTCGTCGTAGCTGGTCGCGTCGTGCCAGCCGTACTTGTAGTCGCCCTTCAGGGCACGGACCTGCTCGTTCTCTTGCTGGATCTTCAGGTCGTCGGCGTCGGTTGCCACGTGTGAACCCTTCCTGTCGCGGTGCTCGAGGTTTCCTCAGCTTACAACGCCAGGTTAGGGCAACCTAATCCCGTTTATCCAGCTCAGACGGCTTTCTCAGGGCTTGGCAGGTTTGCCGCGGGAGGGCTTGTACTTTGCGCGGGCCTCCCCGATCACCTCTTCGAGGAGGGTCGGCCGGTCGGTCATGATCCCGTCAACGCCGATGTCGATCAGCCACTCCATCTCGCGCCGGGTGTTGATCGTCCACACGTGGACGGCGAGCCCGTTGGCATGAGCGTCGGCGAC
This sequence comes from Actinomycetota bacterium, assembly GCA_030776625.1. Taxonomy (NCBI): domain Bacteria; kingdom Bacillati; phylum Actinomycetota; species Actinomycetota bacterium. The sequence continues at coordinate 51,100 of JALYHL010000004.1, forward strand.
GAAATCCTCGCTCACCACCGGGACCCCGCCGAATTCGATCGGGACCTGGAGGGCCTGGTGATGACTGGGGCTTCCCGGCAGTGGGCCCCGGCTGCTGGCCCAGAAAGCCCCTGCCTCGCCCGTTCCAGTGGCGGTATCAACCTCGGGAGCGTGGAGGGCGAAAGCTTCGACGGCGTGGTCCAGGAACGAGACGACGATCGTGTCGTCGGAGCGGTCGAACTCCCGAAGGAGAGCGGCGAGCTTGTCCTCGTACGGCCTGGTCTGCGGCGCACTCGCCTTGATCTCGATGTTGATCAGGTCGCGAGGGAACTCCTTCAAGACCTCGCGCAGGGTGGGGATGCGGAAGTCATTGGGCTCGAAACCGACCAGTTCGTCCGGCATGGGCCGCTCCCCTGTGGCGAGCCCGCGGTAGGCGTAGGAGTCCGCAGGCTCGTCGGGACAGGTGCCGCAGCCGGGCACGAACCAGTAGGCGGCATCCAGGCGCTTGAGCTCGCGAACGGTCATCTCGTCCACCTGCCCGGAGCCGTCCGTCGTCCGGTCGACCGTGGCATCGTGAATCACGACGAGCTCACCGTCGGCGCTCGCGTGAACGTCCAGCTCGAGGACGTCGGCTCCCTTTTCCTTGGCGGTCTTGAAGGCGAACAAGGTGTTGGAGGGAGCCTCTATCTCGCCGCCCTGGTGCGCGATGTTCAGCACCTTGCGGTCGAGCCATTCGTTGTCTGCATCGACGCCGGGAGAGACTGCCGCGCCGGCCGGAGAGCCGAGCAACAGGGCGACCAGAGGTAGCAGGAACACTTTGCCGAGACGCAACTGAGACACCTCCGGTAGATGCGGTCTAAGCAGTAGAGGTTCGGCGTTCACCGCCGACCCCCTCTGCGCTCGTAGGTGAACCTTGGATGAAGGTGGAGGAAGTCGGCGCTAGGTCTTTGCGGAACGCGGGTCCGTCGGCGCCTTGGCTAGGTCCCCGAGGTCTACGTCGTCCTGCTCGCCGCTGTGGAAGCCCGGCCCCTCGTCGAGCACCTCGAAGGACTCCGCGTATTCGAATCCTCCCGTGGCGCCGGCCGCGGCGGAGAACTTCCGCACGAACGCCGCGATCCGCTCTGCGTCGTCTCCGACCTGGCTGTGGTGACACATGAGCGCTGCGATCTTGCGGTCGATCGTGGCGGTGATATCGACCAGCCGCGGCTTGAGGCCGGGGCCGGCGATCCACAGCTCGCGGAGAGCCCGCCATGGCTCGAGCCCCTCGTCGAGGAGCTCGGGGAAGTGACCGGGGGTCGTGCCTGCTGTCATCGACACATCCAACGAGGCCTGACCGATGGCCCGATGATCGGGGTGATTGATGAAGCCATCGATCGTGGGTGTCGGATCCATGACCATGAACCGGTGCGGCCGGTACCTCCTGAAGACGCGGGCGATGTCCTTGCGAAGATCCAGCGTGTACTCGACGTAGCCGTCGCGGTAACCCAACCACACGACCTCCTTGATCCCGAGGATGTCGGCGGCACGCTGCGATTCCTCGACCCGGACCTGGTGCAATCGTCCGCCCATCAGCCCGGGATCCTGCGTTCCCGTAGAACCGTCTGTAGTGATGCACAGCGTTATCTCGGCTCCGGCATCGGCCCACTTCGCCAGCGTCCCGGCCGAGCCGAACTCCATGTCATCGGGATGAGCCGTGACGACTAGAGCACGCCAGCTCACGCGGTACGCAGGATCAGCACGTCCGTCGGTGCGTGATGAGAGATCCGGTGAGGCACGTTCCCCAGCATGAAGCGCTTGGCCCCGCTCATGCCGACGCTCCCCACGGCGATCATGTCGAACGCCTCCTGCTGCGCGAGCCGTATCAGCTCTTCGGCAGGGTTACCTTCCACGGCTCGCGCCTCGGCGGGGGACCCCGCCGCGCTCGCGTGCTCCAGCGACCGCTCCAGGATGTCTTCGGCCTGAGCCGCTCCGGCCACCCGCCACCGGAACTCCTCGGGCACGGACTGCACGTCTCTCCCGACGTTCCACTGCGCCACCGGGTCGGCCGGGTCGGCTCTGAGTTGTTGAAGCTCCTGCTCGGTCGGAGGCTCGAACACGCACACAACGGTTGCCACAGCACCTATACGTGTCGCGAGATCCGCCGCCATGTCGACAGCTCGCATAGCCGTAGGTGACCCGTCGGTGCCGACGAGGACCTTCCGGTAGTCCGCGATGTGTCGAGGTGGCTCGGTCTTCACGATCAGAACGTCGGTCGGCGCGTGGTGAGACACCTTGTTCGGAACGCTCCCCAACAAGAAGCGGCGAGCCCCCGACATCCCCACGCTTCCCACGACGATGAGGTCGGCGTCCTGAGCCTCCGCCTGCGCCATCAGGACCTCGGCGGGAGGGCCTGGAGCGGCGACGGCCTTGGCGCCGTAGCGATCCGCGAGGGCGTCCAAGCTATCGGCGCCCGCGCCTGCGTGAACCAGCACGAGGTCTGATCCGAGGCGAGACGCGAGTGCCGCGGCCCGGTCGGTAGCAACGTGCGCCGTCGGCGACAGGTCGGTTCCCACCAGCACGCGCTTGTACATCGTTCTCCTAGCTCTCCTGCGGCTCACTATGCGGCCGGATCGCGAGGGTGCACCGAGCGACCGCGACCGGAACCCCTCGTTCGTCTGCGATGTCGACGTTCCAGACGTGGATGGTTCGGCCCTTGCGGATCGGGGTCGCAGTGGCGCGGATCGTGCCACCCCGCCGGGCCCGCAGGTGACTGATGTTCAGATCCGTCCCCACCGCGTACTCCCGTTGGGGGTCACTGCTGATGTAGGCGCCGATCGATGCTGCCGTCTCCGCCAACGCAGCGGTGGCCCCACCGTGCAGGAGACCCATGGGCTGATGGACGCGCGCCGTGACATCGAGCTCCATCACGACGCGATCCGGAGATGCCTCTAGGGCGCGGATACCCAGGGTCTCCAGCAGGGTGTTCTCCGTCGCCAGCGCGGCTACATCGCTCATCGACGGGATGCTACAGGGAGACCTCCGCCTCAACCCTGTGACTTCGGCGGCTCCTCGTCGCGGCTACGAGCGACCTCGCTGCTCGCCGGGGCCACCGGCCACGAGCACACGGGGCAGAACATCTCTGGCTCCCGGATGAGGTAGAGGAGCCGCCTGCAGCTATCGCAGAAACAAGCGTCGACCGGCGCCGCAGATGGGTCGCGCTCTTGCACGGCGGGCCGCGTCATGCGACGCCGACGCCGGCACGATCGCGAGCCCCGGCCTTGCGCGTCCTCTTGTCCATGTACATCGCCTCGTCCGCGGCCGCCAGCAGCTCTTCGGTTGTCGAGCCGTCCTCCCCCGCGATCGCGACGCCGATGCTTACGCTCAAGCGGTGCTCCGGGGCGGCAGGGAGACCCTGCTCTTGAAGCACCTCACGGAGTCGGTTGGTCATGATCTGAGCGCCGGCGCGGTCGGCGTCCTTCAAGACCACGACGAATTCGTCGCCACCGAAGCGGGCGACGCAGTCGGTCCCGCGGACAACCCTTCGAAGACAGTTTGCCACCGTTTGGATCGCGAGCGATCCCGACTGATGGCCGTACTTGTCGTTCAACGCCTTCAGATCGTCGAGATCGATCAGGAGGATCGCAAAGTGGCTGAAGTGCGTCTCCAGCCTCCCGATCTCTTCGTAGAAGCGAGTGACGTTCGAAACCTTCGTCAGTGGGTCCGTGGACGCGAGTTGGCGAAGCCCGGACTGGACCGAATAATGAGCCTCCGCGAACGCGCCGAGAAAGGCGGCGGTGAGCCCGTACAGAGCGAAGCGTGCGAGCACCACACCCGCGATGACGCTCGGGTCGAACCCGCCTGTCGAAGCACCCGCGTAGAGAGCCACGAGCCCCGACGCCACAACGGCAGTAACGACGCCCTGGCGCAGCCCCGCGGCGATCGACGCAATCGCGACCGGGACGATGAACATCCAACCGGGATCTACCCCCATCGGCGTCGGGATCAGGCTGAACAGCGAGGCCAGGACCAGAAGAGCACCGACCACGCCTAGCCTGGTGGAGCGCTCCTCGAGGAGCACCCGTACCTGCTCGGTGACGAACGAGGTCAGGATGCGACGACCTGCAGCAGCTTCCGCAAGCGGGGTCACGGGCGCATACATGCTGGTCTCCTGACTTGGACTAGCTCGATGTGACTAGTCAGCTACAGGGCTATCGGCATCACCCGGCCCGAGCTTTACAACACCTTCCTAGGGATCGGCGTGTGGAGATTCAGGAGGGTTCGCGGCGGCGGTGGACCGTCTCGCAGCTCGCAGCTACCCGGTCGCTCCGATCCGCCTCGATCGTGTCGTTGCCGGGGCCGCACCGGATTCGGTCGCGACCGCCGGCCGCCGAGTAGATCAGGTCGTCGCCGGCGCCACCGGACACGAAGTCGATCCCGGGTCCGGGCAGGAACTCGTCGTTCCCGGAGCCGCCATAGAGCTCGTCCGCCCCGCCGCGGCCCCCGAGCGCGTCGTGGCCCCACTGCCCGTCCAGCATGTCGCGGCCGTACCCCCCGTTCAGACGGTCATTCCCGTCTCCACCGAACAGCCCATCGGCTCCGCCCTGCCCCCGCACCTCGTCGTCGTTGGTGCCGCCGTCCAGAGAGTCGTCGTCGGCTCCGCCCAGCAGGGAATCGGAGCCGCCGGCGCCCCGAAGGTCGTCGAAGCCACCGTCGCCGAACAGCGAGTCAGCCGCCCCCTCGCCGTCGATGATGTCGTTGCCCCCGTCACCCACCAGCGCGTCCGCGCCATTGCCGCCGAAGAGGCGGTCGTTGCCGGTGCCCCCGCTCAGCCGGTCGTTGCCCTGGCGTCCGACGACCATGTCGTTGCCCGCATCGCCGGGGTGTGTGTCATCACGGATCGAGCACACGATCTCGTCGTCGTGGGAGGTACCGGTGGTGCAACCTTCAGAGGCCACCGCCCCCGCCGTTGCCGGAAGCAACGCGCACAGAAAGATGCCGGCCAACCAACGCATCGTCTCGCTCCTTCGTCGAACGCCAATGACGCGCTCGACGCTAGGAGCGGGGAAGCTCGCCGGCTGTGGCGCCGGCCACTGCCAGGAGCGCTCGGTTCAGGCGATCGCCTGAACCGCCGCGCGTCTCTACCAGGGACTGGAGAAGCGGGGGCTGGATAATGGCAGCGCTACTGGACCTACACAGCCCCAAACCGGCGGCAGCAGGCGGACAGGCCTGCGGTTCCGCGACCAGATAGGAGGACCACACTGCTTACCCGCGACGTTGCGAAGGGGATCCACAGGATCGAAGACGCGTACACGAACTGGTACCTCGTCGAAGACGGAGGAAGGCTCACGATCATCGATTGCGGCGTTCGCTCGTCCTGGAGCTCGCTCGGCGAGGCGCTCACCACGCTTGGCCGAAGCCATGACGACGTCGACGCCGTGATCCTGACGCACGCTCACTTCGATCACATCGGGTTCGCCGAACGCGCGCGTAAGGAACTAGGGGTTCCGGTGTGGGTGCACACGAACGACGTGCCGCTCACGCAGCACCCCGCGCAGTACTCGCACGCAACCGGCAGGCTGCCGTACCTCTTGAACCCGCGCAGCTTCCCGATCCAGGCGGCTTTATTGAAGGCACGAGCGTTCTGGCCGAGTCCCATCGCGGAGGTGACGCGGTTCACCGACGATCAAGGAACCTTGCCGGTGCCGGGGACGCCGCAGATCGTCTACACGCCGGGCCACACGCTCGGGCACTGCGCCTTCCACTTCCCCGACCGCGACACCGTCATCACTGGCGATGCGCTCGTAATGCTCGACCCGTATACCGGTGCGAGTGACGGACCACAGATCGTGTCCGGAGCCGCCACCGCGGATCGTGAGCGCAACCTCGAAACGTTGGACGCGATCGCGGAGACGGGCGCAACGCTCGTGCTTACGGGCCACGGGGAGCCATGGGCGGGAGGGGCGGCGGAAGCCGTCCGCCTCGCGCACGAGGCAGCGCCCTCCTAGGGCCGCAACTAACCTGCAGAAGGCACCGAATTCCGCCCACATCTACCCGGGAGGTTGACGTGGACTTCGAGCACAGCCGGAGGTCGCAAGAGCTACAGGTGAAGCTCCGCGCCTACATGGAAGAGCACATCTATCCGAGCGAGCGCGTGTACGCGGAACAGGTGATGTCTCAGGAAGATCCCCATGTCCAGCCGCCTGTCATGGAAGACCTAAAGCGCGAGGCCCAGGCGCAAGGCCTCTGGAACCTGTTCCTGCCGGACGAGGTGCACGGCGCGGGACTCGGCAACCTCGACTACGCGCCGCTCGCCGAGATCATGGGCCGCAGCCCCCTGGCGCCGGAGGCGACGAACTGCGGTGCGCCCGACACCGGGAACATGGAGATCCTCCTCGAGTTCGGGACCGACGCTCAGAAGGAGCGGTGGCTCGACCCGCTGCTGGCCGGCGAGATCCGCTCTTGCTTCGGGATGACCGAGCCACAGGTCGCTAGCTCGGACCCTACGAACCTGGAGAGCACGATCGCCGTGGACGGAGACGACTACGTGATCAACGGGCGCAAGTGGTGGACCAGCGGCGCGGCCGACCCTCGCTGCAAGGTGTGTCTGTTCCTAGGGCGCAGCAACCCCGACGGAGAGAAGTACCTGCAGCACAGCCTCGTGCTCGTGCCGATGGACGCGCCGGGCGTGAACGTGCTCCGGACCTTGCCCGTCTTCGGCTACGACGTCGGTCACGGACACTGCGAGATCGCGTTCGAGGACGTGCGGGTGCCGCGCGCCAACCTGCTGGGCCAGGAAGGTGGCGGCTTCCTCATAGGCCAAGCGCGCTTGGGGCCGGGCCGCATCCACCACTGCATGCGGGCGATCGGCATGGCGGAGCGTGCGCTCGAGTTGATGTGCCGACGCGCACAGGCGCGGACCGCGTTCGGCATCCCGCTCTCGAAGCAGGGTGTCATCAGAGATTGGATCGCCGAAGCTCGTATCAGGATCGAGCAGGCGCGGTTGCTCACGCTGAAAGCCGCTTGGATGATGGACACGGTCGGCAAAGAGAAGGCGAGGACGGAGATATCCGCGATCAAGGTGGCGGCCGCGGAGCTAGCTACCTGGGTGATAGACCGCGCGATCCAGGTTCACGGAGGCGCGGGGGTCTCGGACGACTTCCCACTCGCGCTGATGTACGCGCACGCGCGCACCCTTCACATCGTCGACGGCGCCGACGAGGTCCACAAGATGGTGATCGCGCGCGAAGAGCTGCGGCGCTGGGCGCAGCCCAAAGCGCAGCAGTCGGCCCCTACGGAGCGGGGCGTACCTCCGGGTTGAGGCCAAGGACTTCCTCGGCAAAGAAGGTGACACATCCCAAACACCCGTTTTTGCGGCGTAGACCTCGGTACGGTCTAGGGTAGGGGCGCCTGGAGGGGATCACGACTTTCGGTCGAAGGGGTGGAGCGGTGACTGAAGAGACGGGTGTCGGAAGAACAGTGCGTCTGGCCGCAGGGATCACGCTGTTCAGCATGATGCTGGGAGGTTCGGCGGTGAGCCAGCAGCTCGTAAGGGTCGAGAGCGTCGTGACCGTCAGGTATTCATCGGAGCGGGAGGCTTTCCGGGGGAGGGTGTCCTCGAGCGAACAGCGTTGCGTGCGCAGGCGCGTCGTCCTCCTCAAGAAGGCCAGGAGGGACCGTCCGGATCAAGCTCTCAGCCGTGACGTCACGAACCGGAGAGGGCGCTACCACATAGGCGGTTTCCGCAACCCTCGCGGCCGCTTCTACACCGTTGCCAAGCGCAAGGAGATAACGCCACCCGGGGTCGTGAACCCCACGATCATCTGCACCAGATCTCGGTCTGCCACCATCCGTCCGAGTTAAGCCGGTAAGCCGGATCCTTCTTCAGCGGACGGCGGCGTGTCCTTCTGGCCCGAGCCGGTCGTTGTTCCAGTGGAACCTCGAGGATCGGGCAGTGGCGTCAGCACGTCCTTCAGCTTGTCGCGGAGGTGCTCGTAGTTTGGCGGCAGCGACAGTCGTTCCCCGAGCGATTCCAAATCCTCGTCCGTGGTGAAGCCGGGACCGAGAGTCGCGATCTCGAACAGCACTCCCGACGGCTCCCGGAAGTAGATCGATCTGAAGTAGAAGCGATCGATGACGGGCGTCGGGGACGCGCCCGCGGCGAGGACGCGATCGCGCCACGACTCGTGCTCGTCCATCGTCGAAGCCCAGGCCACGTGATGCACGGTTCCGGCGCCGTTCAACGCGCGCTGACTCGGCGGTGCGTCGAAGCGGTACCACCCGCCTCTCTGTTCTCCGCGCGCTAGCCACAGCGCGTCTCCCGTCGGCTCGAACACCAGCGCCTCCTCGAACAGAGCCGCGCTGGCCCGCGGGCTGCTGCTGTAGGCACGGACACCGTCGAAGCCCTGGATCGCGACCTCGAGCGGAACGTCGGGATGGTTCGCCTTCAGGGGCTCGTCGCCCGACTCGTCCACGACCAGCTCCAGATCCAGCCCCTCGCGATCGGAGAACAACAGCGTGTCGCCGGTGCGCACTGCCTCAACGCGCGCCGCGTCGAGCCGCCGTTGCCAGAAGTCGAGCGCGTCCGTAGACGGGATACGGAAAACGACCCGGTGGACCATCCCTTCGCCTGCTCGGCCCCTCGGAACACCGGGATACTCGAAGAACGTGATGTCCGAGCCGGCGCTTCCAAGCTCGTCCGCATAGAAGAGGTGGTACACGGTCGGGTCATCCTGGTTGACCGTCTTCTTCACCAGACGAAGACCCAGCACGCCTGCGTAGAAGTCGACGTTTCCCGGCGCGTCTCCGGTGATCGCGGTGACGTGGTGGATACCTTCGAGCTTCATCGAACCCTCTCCTCTGTCTCGAGCGTCGCTCGCGCCAACGCGTCCACCACATCTCTGATTCCGGCCCATCCGCCGCCGGCAGAGGCTCTGTGCAGTCGTCTAGGGGACAAAATGCTCGAATCGCACTCGGCCGTGTAACCTGGCGCCGGTTGAGCCCCAGCTTCGGGGGGTCGGGGTCGGCAGTGGCAAGGACCTGGCGATGTCTCTCCCTTCCTATTCCATCAGTGAAGGGACTGCAGTGGCACTCGAGTTCATCGCGGGTTTCGAGAGCACCTACCTCTCGCAGCACGACGTCGATGTTCTAGAGCTCACGGAGCACTCGCGCCGCTGGCGCGAGGACCTAGAGCTGGTCCGCCGCTGCGGCATCGACCGGCTGCGATACCCGATCCGGTGGCACCGACTCCATCGGGAGGACGGCAGCTTCGACTGGAGCGAGACCGACGAGGTCCTGGGACACCTCCGGGACCAGGGGTTCCGGCCGATCGTGGACCTCGTGCATCACTGCAGCTTCCCCGCCTGGCTCGACGGCGGATTTGTCGATCCTCGATTCGGGGATGCCTATCTGGCGTATTGCGAGGCATTCGCCCATCGCTACCCCTGGATCGACGAGTACACGCTGTTCAACGAACCGTTCTCGACGCTGTTGCTGTCCGGCCACGAAGCGGTGTGGCCGCCATACGGGAGCGGTATGTCGTCCTTCGTCTCGTTCCTTACGAACGCGCTTCCCCCGCTGTCGCAGGCGATGCACATGTACCGCGACCTCCTGCCGGGTGCCCGCCACGTGTACAACGACGCCTGCGAAGGTCATAGTGCAGCACAGCCGACGGGGACGGAGTTCGCCGAGGTCGCGAACGACCGGCGGTTCTTCATCCTTGACGTCCTGACCGGCCACGACGTGGACCCGGCGAGGCCCTTCTTCCGGCGCGTCCAGGAGGCGGGCGGCGAAGAGCTGTTCGAGCTAGCGCCGGCAACGATCGACGTACTGGGCCTCGACTACTACGCCCACATGGAGTGGTCCTTCATCGACCACACGAAGGGGATCACGCCTTCGCCGACACCGCGGGGCCTGGCCTCACTGATCGTGGAGTACTGGGACCGTTACCGGCTTCCCATGATCCTGACCGAGACAAACATCCGCGGGCTCCCGAGCGACCGCGTCAGCTGGCTCAGGTACACCCTGGAGCAATGTGAGCTTGCACAAGAAGCCGGTGCCGATGTACGCGGCTACTGCTGGTTCCCGTTCATCGACTCCTGCGACTGGGACTCCCTCCTCGCGAATGCCGAGGGGCACGTGGACCCGGTCGGTGTCTTCTGGTTGGACGAGAACCTCGACCGGCGCGCTTCGGTGATGTCGGACTGCTTCACGCTCGCGGCGGGCGGTGCAAGCGCGGCGGAGCTTCCGGCCTACCGGTTCCAGCCACCGGTGGACGAGTGGCTGAGCTACCTGCTCCCCCAGATGGAGCACTGGGAGTGGGAGCCCGCTCCTCGTTCAGATGTGATGCCTAACCCCGACACCGAAGCCGACCTTGGAGGCCTTCCTTGAATCGAACCAACGACTTGATCGTCTTCTCTCATCTGCGTTGGACGTTTGTCTGGCAGCGGCCACAACACCTCATATCAAGGCTCGCCCGCGGCTATCGCAGGACCTGGTTCATCGAGGAACCCGTGGTCGCGGACGTGGAGGAGCCCCGGCTTGGAAGTGAAGACCATGGCGTCGTCACGCGGGTGTGGCTGGAGATCCCGCGCGTCGAGGCTCCCTTCGGGATCACCTTCGGAACGGCCGAGGCGGCCCGGTACCTGCCGCTGCTGCAGGAGCTCCTGAAAGACGTCGAGGATCCGACGGTGTGGCTGTACACGCCCATGGCACTCGGGATGGCGGAGGTGTTCGAACCAAAGCTCTTGGTCTACGACGTGATGGACGATCTGTCTTCGTTCGCCGGCGCGGCGGAGGCGCTACAGCTGCGCCAGCACCAGGCGGTGGCGGCCGCCGACGTCGTGTTCGCCGGAGGCCGCTCGCTGTTCAACAAGGTGCAGCGGCAGAATCCTGCCCGCGCCTACATGTTCTCCAGCGGCGTCGACCCGGAGCACTACGCCGCGGCCCGCGGCCACCGGGAGCCCCGGGAGCGTCCAGTCGCCGGCTATGTGGGAGTCGTTGACGAGCGCCTCGACCTCGATCTCCTGTCTCAGCTGGCGGACCTCCTGCCGGACTGGAACCTCCAGATCGTCGGGCCCGTCATCAAGATCGACCCCGCGACGTTGCCGTCTCAGCGCAACATCACGTACCCCGGACAGAAACCGTACGACTCACTGCCCGAGGTGATGGGCGGCTTCGACGTCGCGTTGATGCCGTTCGCGCTGAACGAGGCGACGCGCTCGATCAGCCCGACGAAGACGCTCGAGTACCTCGCCGCGGGTCTGCCCGTCGTGTCGACGCCCGTGCCTGACGTCCTCTCGGAGTACGGCAGCGTCGTCGATCTCCAGGATGACGCAGCCGGGTTCGCGGCAGCCTGTCGCGACGTCTACCGGCACTCGCTGCAGGAGCGCGACCAGAAGCTGCGACCACTGCTCGATCGTCACCGCTGGGACGCCATCGCTCAACGCATGTCGGAGCTGATGGACGAGGCGCTGGCGGCGAAGCTAGGGGAGACGCCCCCCACAAGCGCTATGCGCCGGCAACGCGCGTTCGACTTCCTGATCGTGGGAGCCGGGTACGCGGGAAGCGTGCTCGCCGAGCGGTTGGCGACGCAGGACGGCAGGCGCGTCCTGATCGTCGACAAGCGGCCACACATCGGCGGGAACGCATACGACCACTACGACGAGAGCGGCGTCCTCGTTCACAAGTACGGCCCCCACATCTTCCACACGAACTCGCGGGAGGTCTTCGACTACCTCTCGATGTTCACCGAATGGCGCCAGTACGAGCACCGGGTTCTGGCCAGCGTCGACGGACGACTGGTCCCGATCCCGATCAACCTCGACACGATCAACGAGATCTACGGATTGAGCCTCAGCTCCCTAGAGGTGGAGAAGTTCTTCGAGTCCATGGCCGAGCCCGTCGCCCACTGCGAAACCTCGGAGGATGTCGTGGTCAGCAAGGTGGGGCGGGATCTATACGAGAAGTTCTTCCGCAACTACACTCGCAAGCAGTGGGACCTCGACCCTAGCGAGCTCGACGCTTCGGTTACAGCGCGAGTGCCGACGCGAACCAATCGCGATGACCGCTACTTCACCGACAAGTACCAGGCGATGCCGCTTCACGGGTACACGCGGATGTTCGAGAAGATGCTGGACCACCCCAACATCAAGATCATGATCAACACCGACTATCGAGAGATCGTCGACATCGTCCCGTTCGAAGAGATGATCTACACCGGCCCAGTCGACGAGTACTTCGGCTACCGGTACGGCAAGCTCCCCTACCGATCGCTGGACTTCAAGTTCGAGACCCACCCGAAGCCTCTGGTGCAGCCGGCGCCCGTCATCAACTACCCGAACCAGCAGGCATACACGCGGGTAACCGAGTTCAAGTACCTGACGGGACAGGAACACGCGCACAGCACGCTCGTGTACGAATACCCGCAGGCGGACGGAGACCCTTACTACCCGGTCCCCCGCCCCGAGAACGCCGACCTCTACAAGAGATACAAGGCTTTGGCGGATGCCACGGACAACGTGCATTTCGTGGGGCGCCTGGCGACCTACAAGTACTACAACATGGACCAGGTGACGGCGCAGGCGTTGGCTCTTCACCGGCGTCTTTCGAAGCGCCCCGGGCACGGTCGCTCCAGTCAGCCGCGCGTCCTCAAGGCCAGCACGGCGCGGTGAGGATCGGCGTTCAGCTTCACCCGCAGCACACGACGGTCGACGACCTGCGCCGGGCGTGGCGGCGCGCGGACGAGCTCGGGGTGGACACGATCTGGACGTGGGACCACTTCTTCCCACTGTGGGGCGACCGGGACGGTTCCCACTTCGAGGGGTGGTCGCTGCTGGCAGCGATGGCGGTGGACACGTCGCGTGCTCGGTTCGGGATCCTCGTGACGTGTAACACCTACAGGAATCCTGATCTTCTCGCCGACATGGCGCGAACCATCGACCACCTCGGCGGCGGCCGCTTGATCCTCGGTCTCGGAGCGGGGTGGTTCGAGCGCGACTACACCGAGTACGGCTATCCCTTCGCGACCGCGACCAAGCGCCTCCACGCGCTAGAGGAATCGATCCACCGGATCCAGCGGCGGTTGGAGCGGCTGAACCCGCCACCCCGAGGCCCGCTGCCGCTGCTCATCGGGGGCGGCGGCGAGAAGGTCACCCTCCGACTCGTGGCACAGCACGCGGACATGTGGAACTCGTTCGGCCCCCCCGAGGTCTACGCGCACAAGAACGCGGTGTTGAACTCCTGGTGCGAGAAGATCGGTCGCGCCCCCGACGAGATCGAGCGCACCGTCCTGATCGACCCACACGAGGTGAACAACATCACCCCGTACCAGGACGCCGGGGCTCAGCACCTCATCGTGAAGATCGGGCACCCATTCGACCTCGACCCCCTTACTTCACTGTTGTCGCACCGGGTCGCCTGACCTAACTCGTCAGGGCACGTACCCGCTGTCGAACGCCGCGGTCGCGTAGACGAACATCAAGATGGCGGACGCGACGATCACCAGCCGCGCCCGCTTCTGGTCCACGTCCACCGTCGCAGCCGCCAGCACCAGCGGGAACGCCGCAAGTCCATAGCGCTCGAGGGAGTTCAGGTTCGTTGTGCTGATCGCTTGCAGCACGCTTACGGTCGCGTAAACGCCGTAGGAGCCGGGCCACCGGCGGAACGCGACCACGATGAGAGCGATGAAGATACCGAGCCAAACGAGATGAAGCGCTTGGTCGAGCCGAGCCTCGGTCACGGCATCGCGCGCGGCGCCGAAGATGGTCGCGAGAGGAAAGGCGAAGGGGCCGCGGCCGTTGGGTTGGTTCTGCACGGTGAGAGGGAGCCAGAAATCGCCGTTCGCCAGGTACGACCAAAACAGGTAGACACCCATCCCCGCGACCGGAGAGACGGTCGCAGCTAGACGAACCGCGACGCCCCCGGCAGACAGCTCGTTCCGATCTCGGTACGCCTCGAACGCGATCGCCGGCACCAGAAGCAGACCGGTGGGGCGCACGAGGCCAGACAGGAACCCCGCCGCCGCCGCGCCCAACCACCTCCGGCGGCGCATCGCGAGGAAGACCACCACCGCGAGAGAGATCGCGATCGGTTCGGTGTAAGCCATCACGAACACGAAGGCAGCCGGAGCCAGGGTGATGAGCCAGACGCTGCGTCTGGCGACGGCGACAGAGAGTTCTTCCGCCGTCACCAGCTTGTACAAGAGAACCGGCAACAGCAGCGCTGCTGCGTTCGTCAACATCAACAGAGCGGCAACCTCAGATCCTCCAAAGACTGGGGCGAGGAAGCGGCCGGCCAGCGGGTAGAGGGGGAAGTACCGCAAAGCCTCGACCTGCATCGAGTCATACCCGCCGCGCGCGATCCCCAGGTACCAGTCCGCATCCCACGCCAGCAAGCCTTGTTCGCGGCGGAGGAACGTCGAGGCGAGCGACTGCGTGTCGGGGTACAGACACGGTGGTTCGAGACAAGGACCGATGTCTCCGATGAAGTGGTCCCAGATGAAGTACGCAGCGACGATCGCTGCCAGGACGATCGCGCGCGCTAGCAGCCACGGCACGAGCGCAGCACGCAGCCCCTCGTCCGCCACAGCCCGCCGCCACGGTGCAGGCCACCTCACCTGGGGTCGTAGCGGATCAGCGTCGCCCCCTCGAAGTAGCTGGGTTTCTCCCACACGACCGTCGTGCGCACGCGCAGACGTCCCAGCGCCTCCGCCAGGCGCTCGCACTTCATCCCGAAGGTCTTGTAACCGGGCGCGGTCACGAGCCAGACATTCGACCCCGGCGACGCTTCATCGAGGGCGTGCGCGAACGCGACCGGATCCGCGGCCTCGTTCCGCTCTTCATAGTCCACCCAATCGACGAACTCAGGCGTCCCACCGGCTGGGAAGACCATCTGGTGCATCTCGGGTGGCAACAAACGATCGACCGCGGGACCCAGTTGGTCCGGGCAGTAGGCGACGACGTCGCCGGCGCCTCCCCCGAGCGCGATAGTCCGCGCTATCTCACCGGCCTGGGTTCTGTGCCGGAACACCGCCACACCCCCACCGATCAGGCCGAGGACAACTACGGCCGCAAGAACCCACGTCCGGATGCGACGGTTCTCCAAGAGGGTCACGCCGCAGGCGGCCATGAGGATGAAGAACGGGAAGATCACCGCGGTGTAGCGCTCGCTGAACCCCGTTTGCGTGATAGCCCCTCCCACTACCGCAAGCGCCAGGGTCCCGAAGGTAACCAGCGCGAACACGCTTGCCCGCGGTTCCGGCGGGAACCCAAGCACCACCCGACCGTCGCGCGCGGAGCGACCGAACAGCCCCAGCGCGACGAGCCCTAGAAGCATGAGCGCCAGGAATGGCGCCGTTCCGGAGAATCCACCCGCCCACTGATCGAACGCGGTCACGAGGATGGTCGGGACCGCTATGCCCGCCCACGGCGTTCCGGTGTGGGTGACTTGATAAAGGAAGGTCGGTAACCACGGAAGGAACAGGATGCCTCCGGTCGCGAGAGCGCCCAGGACCAGGGCGCAACTGCGCCCCCCGCCGCGCGCCGCCTTCACAACCAGGATCACGCCAGCCAGCGCGAGCGCATACAGGGTCCAGTAGTGCGTGAGCGCGAGCGCAGCGGCAAGCAGCGTCACCGCGAGCAGACGCGACCACGTAGGCCGATCCAACGCGGAACGGATGGCGAGGTACGCGAGCAACGCGAGGAGCGACACCAGCGCGTACATCCTGGCCTCGCTTCCATAGCGAATCGCGAACGGCGATGACGCCAGAAGCAACAGGGCCGCGACAGCTAGCTCCCTTCCGGCATGTCGCCGCGCGACGACCCACATCAGCGGGAGCGCCGCGAGCGAGAACACGGTAGACAGCGCGCGGGCGGCCACATCGCCGCTGCCGAATACCTTCATCCAGAGGTGTAACAGGAAGTAGTACAGTGGGGGCGAGCCGTCTCGCATCAGCGCGCCCCGTAGCTCACCGAGCGGCAGCGACGCGATGTTGACCGACAGCGCCTCGTCCAACCACAGCTCCGACACCGTGAACGCCCGCATCAGTGCACCGATAGCCACGGCGGCCGCGGCCGATATGAATACCGCACGTGCCCGTTTCGCGCTCGTTAGTGTGCTTTGATGTGTTGCTGGAGCTGGAGTGGGCGCGCGCTGGGTAGAAGTCTCGGTTGTCGAAGTCCTCACCATCGCCGCCACGTTATCTCCGGCTGAACCACAGCCGTACCTACCACTCGCACGAATGGAGACGCGCTCGATGACCGAACGGAATGAACCCCCCAGCCGGGAGGGCAAGCCGCACGTCCTGATACTCGGGGCGGGGCCGGCGGGCCTCACAGCGGCTTGGGAGCTGACACACAACGAGTCGACAGTCGAGATCCTGGAGGCAGACCGCCACGAGGTGGGCGGGATCTCCAGGACCGCGAGCTACAAGGGGTTCAGGTTCGACATCGGCGGCCACCGCTTCTTCACGAAGTCGGACGAGGTCAACCAGCTGTGGCACGAGATCCTCGACCCCGAGGACTGGCTGCGGGTGCCCCGGCTGTCCCGGATCTTCTACAGGGGCAAGTTCTTCAACTACCCGCTCAAGGCGTCGAACGCGCTCCTGGGCCTCGGCATAATCGAGACGGTCCTCTGTGTAGTCAGCTATATGTGGGCGCGGCTCTTCCCGCGCAAGGACGAGCGTTCATTCGAGGACTGGGTGCGGAACCGGTTCGGCGAGCGCCTCTATCGCATCTTCTTCAAGACCTACACCGAGAAGGTTTGGGGCATGCCGTGCAACGAGATCTCAGCCGACTGGGCGGCGCAGCGGATCAAAGGTCTGTCGCTGGTCGGAGCCGTGAAGAGCGCACTCTTCTCGTCGAAGAAGACGTCGGACGGCGAGACCATCAAGACACTGATCGACGAGTTCGACTATCCGAAGTTCGGCCCCGGCATGATGTGGGAGGTCGCCGCGGAGAAGGTGCAGGCGCGGGGTGCGAAGCTCCACATGGGAAGCCGCGTCTGTGGCATCAGGTGCGAGAACGGCAACGTTGTGGAGGTGTCGGCGCGGACATCGGGCGGTGTGACGGCGTACGAGGGTTCCGACGTCATCTCGAGTCTCCCGGTGCGCGACCTCGTCAACATGCTGGAACCGGAGCCGCCCGCCGAGGTGAAGCAGGCGGCCAACAACCTTTCGTACAGGGACTTTCTAACCGTGGTCTTGATCGTCGACCGCGAGCAGCTGTTCCCCGACAACTGGATCTACGTTCACGACCCGGCCGTGAAGCTGGGGCGGATCCAGAACTTCAAGAACTGGAGTCCCCTCATGGTGCCCGAGCCGGAAAAGACCTCGCTCGGGCTCGAGTACTTCTGCAACGAGGGCGATGAGCTCTGGGAGATGGCAGACGAGGATCTCATCCGCCTGGGAGTGCGCGAGATCGAGCAGCTCGGGCTGTGCGAAGGAAAGTACTTCCTGGACGGCACGGTCGTGAGGATGAAGAAGGCGTATCCGGTCTACGACGACACATACCAGCAGAACGTCGCCACCGTTCGGACCTACCTCGAGGAGAATGCTCGGAACCTGCAGCTGGTCGGCCGCAACGGCATGCACAAGTACAACAACCAGGATCACTCGATGATGACCGCTCTGCTGGCGGCGCGGAACATCGGCGGCGAGAATTGGGACCCGTGGAAGGTGAATACCGACGCGGAGTACCACGAGGAGTCACGAGGCGACGCCGATACCGCGGGGCGGCTGGTACCGCGCGCAGTGGAGCCGCGCGTCTAGTGACGCTGTAGGAAGGTGGCACTCGCCGACTAGGGGCCGGTGCGCTCCGAATCCATATAGGGGTAGCGGTAGTCGGTCGGCGGGACGAACGTCTCCTTTATCGAACGAGGGCTCACCCAGCGGATCAGGTTCCAGATGCTGCCGGCCTTGTCGTTCGTCCCGGAGCGCCGGCCCCCGCCGAATGGTTGCTGCCCCACGACGGCCCCCGTGGGTTTGTCGTTGACGTAGAAGTTCCCCGCCGCGAAGCGCAGACGGTGTTTCGCCTCGACGATGGCGGCCTCATCTCGCGAGAAGACCGAACCGGTAAGCCCATACGGGCTCGTCTGGTCCACCAGGTCGAGGGTGGGCCCCCACTCTTTCTCCGGGTACACGTACACCGTCACGATCGGGCCGAACAACTCCTCGCGGATCAGCCGTGTGTCCGGGTCCTCGGTCCGGACAACTGTCGGTCGTACGAAATAACCCGAGGACCCGTCTGCCTCACCTCCCGCGATCACCTCTAGACGATCGCTCGACCGCGCTTCTTCCAGAGCCGCGGAGTGACGAGCGAAAGCGCTGTCGTCGATGACCGCTCCCATGAAGTTGCCGAAGTCGGTGGGATCACCCATCGGGATCGCGGGTACCTGCTCCGCCAGGCGTTCGCGCAGCCGCTCCCACAGGTTCGATGCCACGTAAACCCGCGACACCGCCGAGCACTTCTGTCCCTGGTACTCGAAGCCACCGCGGACGATCGCTGTAGCGAGGGCATCGACGGACGCGGAAGGGTGCGCAACGATGAAGTCCTTGCCGCCCGTCTCGCCGACGATCCGCGGGTAGTGGCGGTACCGGCCGACGTTCTCGCCCACCTTCTGCCACATCCAATTGAACGTAGGCGTGGATCCCGTGAAGTGGATGCCGGCCAACTCCTCATGAGCAAGCGCGGCCTCGCCGATCTCGGGACCGGGTCCGTGAACCATGTTGATCACACCCGGCGGGAGCCCGGCGGCCTCGAGAAGCTTCATCGTGTAGTGGGCCGAGTACGCCTGCGTCAGAGACGGCTTCCAGACGACGGTGTTGCCCATCAACGCGGGAGCGGTCGGAAGGTTGGCCGCGATGGAGGTGAAGTTGAAGGGGGTGACGGCGAAGACGAACCCCTCCAGCGGACGGTAATCCACCTGGTTCCACATGCCCGGGGGCGAGATCGGCTGCTCCTCGTAGATTCGCGCGGTGAACTCGACGTTGAAACGCCAGAAGTCGATCAGCTCGCAAGCTGCATCTATCTCCGCCTGGTGCACCGTCTTCGATTGTCCGAGCATCGTGGAGCCGTTGATGGTGTCCCGCCACGAGCTCGCAAGAAGCTCCGCCGCGCGCAGGAAGATCGCGGCGCGGTCCTCCCATGGGAGCGCAGACCACTCGCGATGCGCGGCTCGTGCCGCAGCCACCGCCTGCTCCAGGTGCTGCGCGTTCGCTTGATGCGCGTCTCCTAGAACGTGCTTGGTGTCGTGCGGCATGACGACCTCGTAGATGTCACCGCTGGTCACGGGACGCCCGCCGATGACCATCGGGATGTCGATCCGGTCGTCCACCATGGCCGACAACCGCTCGACCAGAGTCTTCCGCTCTACCGAACCTGGTCCATACTCCTTGACGGGTTCGTTGCGTGCCGCAGGAGGTCTGACGATGCCGAACGTGCCGCTGATCTGGACCACCTCGCTTCGTCGCGATCGGAGAACCTCGCGAGCGTAGCCCACACACCCGGCGGCACCCGCGCCCGGCAACCCGCTCGAGTGGGGCCCGCCTTAGGTCACGAGATCGTGGGTACGGGAGGTGGGTATAGCCACGCTAGAAAACGTAGTGCCCGCGCATGAACAGCGCTGCCAGGACGACGTGCAAGCCGACGAAGAGCGAGCACAGCAGCGCGAGCCGCTCGGGGCTCGCGGTCCAACGCGCGATCGGGACGAAGATGGGGAACAGGGTGGCGACGTAGCGGGACATGCTCTGGATCGAGTTCCCTTGCCACGGATCCCAGGCCGCCGAGCCGGGACCCACCGGGTACGTCAGATACGCGAGGACCGCCAGGGCGACGAAGGCGGCGCCGGAAGCATCCCTCCTCCACAGGACGACCGCGAGGGCCAGCGCGCCGATCGAGGCGGCGACGTTGGCGATATTCATGAAGAAGGGCAGCGCGTGGGACTGCGGCACGACCAGCGCAACCGTGGCGCGGCCGAGCGCGAGAAGGGGGAAGGTCATCTCCCGGCCCCATGCTTCTTGGGCGAGCGAAAAAGCGAACGGCTCACCGAAGCGGCTTCCGAGATAGAGCGCGTAGAGCGCGACACCCGACGGGATGAGCGCTGCGGCGGCCAGCTTCGGCGCCAGGTCGCGGAGGCGGACCCCATCACCTCGCAGCCTCCAGAGCTCGATCACGTAGGGAACCAGCAGAAGAGCCCCTCCCGGCCGTGCGAGGCTCGCGAAGAGGCCAGCGCTTGCGGCGAGGAGATAGCGACGCCGATGTAGCAGAGCGAGGCAGGAGGCAGACATCAAGAGGAAGACCGCCTCGCTATAGGCAGCAGCGAAGAAGAACGCGGTAGGAAACACGCTCAGCAGAAGGACGCTGCGGCCCGCCACCTGCGCCCCCGCTTTCCCTTCTGCATAGAACCAAACGGCGATCAACGCGAAGAAGAAGATGACATGGTTCACCATGACACCAAGCGTGAAGATGTTGACGCCCGAGAAAATGTCCGCGATGAGTCGAACCAACATCGGGAACAATGGGAAGAAGGCGACGTTGCTATGCATCCCGGGATGCCAGCTGTAGCCCTCCGTGATGATGTTGAAGTACCAGTAGCCATCCCACTGCCAGCTCACGCCGATCAGCGCCGAAGGAGCGTTGTTCGTGGCAACGGCCGGAACGAAGGCTGTGGCGAAGAGAGCTGTGAGATAGAAGATCAGCCGCGAGATCACGAAGGCGCTCGTCACGCTGAAGAGCATCCGTCGTACGCGCCCGGAGCGCGGCTCCTCGTCGGCGGTCAAGGCGCGGTCGGCCGCGCGACAGTGACGTGCTGGGCGCCGAGAGGAAGCCAATGTAGGAGACGATCGAGCTTCTGTGACAGATCGATCATCCAGGGAAGGAAGAGGATGTAACGCTCCTCGACGACCGCCATGTCGCTGGCTACCAACAACCGCTTCACGTCACGTTTCGATAGAAGGACGACATCTTCGTCGAATTCGCACCTCGCGACCGCGAGACGCGTCAGTGGGTTCACGGGGTTGTGCTCAAAGATCAACACGAGCCCGCCGGCTCTCGTCACTCTCTTCATCTCGTCGACGAAGCTGACGCGTGCCGGTGGGGCAACGTGATGCAAGACGCAGATCGCGAAGGTCACGTCCATGCTCGCATCCGGAAAAGGAAGATTCTCGCCGTCGTAGGTTCGATAATCGACGGCGGGATTCGCTGCTGCCGCGCGATCCACCACTCCGGCGGCGACGTCCACGCCGTGCACGGAGCGGAAGCTGGAGCTGATCAACGCGTCCGTGACACCGACGCCACAGCCGACGTCGAGCACTCTCAGGTCTGTGGTCGCGCCGAGGTTGCGGCGCACGAGATCGAGGAGGTGGCGGGCTTTGGATGCGGTGAAGAAGTCGTGACTCTGGCCAACGAAGCCGATCGAGCGCTGCACGTCTTCGCGGTAGCTGTCCTTGTACCGGTCGAACGCCTCACCCACCGCGCCGGCCGCCCTGCTCCTGGATCGATGAGACGTTGCCGCGAGATACCTGACCGGCCGCGGCTTCGCCCTCGAGCGGCACATCTGGGAAACCGATCCGCCGGTCGACAACGTAAAGAGGTCGATGTTTCACCTCGCGGTGGATCTGCGCGACGTACTCGCCGATCACGCCGAGGATGATCAGCTGAACCCCCGCTAGGAAGAACGTGATCACGACGAGTGAGGCCCACCCGGGGACCGCATAGACGCCGAATAGCTTGACGAGCGCGGCGGCGCCGCCACCCAGGAACGACAAAGTCGCGAGGATGAAGCCAAGGTGCAGGACGAACCTGAGCGGCGCCTGCGAGAAACCGACGATCCCGTCGATAGCGAAGTTGACCATCTTCCGCAGCGGGTATTTCGTCTTCCCGGCAAACCGCTTAGCACGCGTGAACGGAACTCCTATCTGCTCGAAGCCGAGCCAGCTGAACATGCCACGGACGTAGCGGTTGCTCTCGCGCATCTCCTTGAAGGCATCGACCACCTTCCGATCAACCAGTCGGAAGTCACCTACGTTCGCGGGGATGTCTGCCCCCGACAGCTTTCGCAGGACGCGATAGAAGATCGAGGCGGTGGTCCTCTTGAAGAAGGAGTCGCCCAGCCGCATCTCCCGGATCGCGTAGACCACTTCGTAGCCTTCTCTCCACCGCTTGGCCATCTCGAGGATGAGCTCGGGCGGATCCTGTAGATCTCCGTCCATGACCACGACGGCGCGGCCACCGGCGAAGTCAAGGCCGGCGGTTATCGCAAGCTGATGTCCGAAATTACGGGCGAAGCGGACGATCTTGAAGCGAGCATCCTGCTGCGCCGCCTCGAGCATGATCGCGAAGCTCCCATCCGTGCTGCGGTCATCGACCAAGATGACCTCGGAGCTCGCATCGAGCTCATCCATGACGCTGCGGAGCCTGTTCAGCAGCTCGGGTAGCGACTCCTCTTCGTTGTAGATCGGGATGACGAGCGAATAGTCGAGGATGACGTCGGACCTCATCGACCGTCCCGCCTCTCCCACCCGTCTACTCCGCCCACAGCGCGGGGGGGTCGATCCGACCTTCCTTCACCATCACCTCTCGTGTGAGCGGAGCATGTGCCATCGCTAGGAGCGCGCGAATTATCCCCCAGAGTCCTCGTCGCCGATCCCGCGCGCGCAGCCGCCTCGCCCCGGGCGCGGGATCCGCAGCAGTCCGTGGCGACAGCCGGGGTTGCGGTAAAACGCTAGGGCTTCGTTTGGATGGAGTCGGCTCCCTCGATGGACACGCCTCCCATGGTCCTGCCGGTCAGCCGGGCCTCACCGTCTCCGGTGTCGATCCCGGTCTCATCGGTCTCGAAATGGAGGACCATGTCTAGGTCGCCGTCTCCATCTGCGTCCTTGAGATGGCCCCTCCCGTGAGCTTCGTTGCAATCGGCGTCGACCTCCGGAGGCTGGTTGTAAGAGGTCGTCCCACCTGCCGGCGGCTGGTCACCGAAACACACCGTTGCCGGGTCGACCGTTGCCGCATCGAAGGTTGGCGTGGTGAGCACGGCTACGGGAATCGGCCGAGTGCTGGAAAGGCGGATCCGGTTCGTATCGTCACGGGGCTTGACGTCGATCGTGACCGACAAGGGCGGGTGCGGGTTGGAGGGGTCCTTCCACACGTAGGCCGCGCCCTGATGGACGTTGATGCCGACGTCGTGGAACCCGGCCCCGATCACGGCGGTGCCGCCGGACATCGCCACGGAGACCCCGAAGAGGTCACCCGCGCCTCCATCCGAGGCGATCAGTTTCGTTCGCTCGGGCCACGTGCGCCCAGTTCGGTCGAACACGTAGGCGGAGCCCTGGTCTGCATTCCCACCGACGTCGTGGAACTGCGCCCCGACCACTGCGGTATCGCCGGAGACCGCCACCGATCGGCCGAAGGCGTCGCCGCTCGCGCCATCCGAGGCGACCAGATGCTCCTGCTGCGGCCAAGTTCCGCCGTTCTGGGTGAAAACGTAAGCGGACCCCTGGTTGGCATTGCCGTTGACGTCGTCGAAGACGGCGCCCACGACCCCGGTGTCCCCCGACACATCCACCCAGAAGCCGAAGTTATCGTCGGCGGCGCCATCCGAGGCGACCAGCTGGTTCTCCTGCGTCCACATTCCGCGGCTCTCAGTGAAGACATAGGCGGACCCCTGGTTGGCATTGTCGGCGACGTCGTCGAAGTAGGCGCCCACGACCGCAGTGTCACCGGATAGCGCCACATGTATCCCGAAGTTGTCGTTAGCGGCGCCATCCGAGGCGGTGAGCTTGGCCTGCTGGGTCCATGCTCCTCCCGCCCGGGCAAACACGTAGGCCGCCCCCTGGTCGGGATTCAAGCCGACATCGATAGCGCGCGCTCCGACCACCACGGTGTCACCGGAGACCGCGACCGAGGACCCGAAATCGTCGCCATAGGCCCCATCCGGCGCGGTCAGCTTGGCCTGTTCGATCCAGGTTTCGCCGACACGCTCGAAAACATAGGCGGAGCCCGGGGTGGGGTGAGAGTGAACGGGGCTGGCCGCAGCTGCGGCAGTGCTGCTCCCGATCACGGCGGTGTCACCGGAGAGTGCCACCGAATACCCGAACTTGTGCGAAGCGAGCCGGTCGGAGGCGACGAGCTTCGCCTGCTCGATCCAGGCCCCCCCGACCCGCGCGTAGACGTAGGCCGCCCCCTGCTGGGCGTCCTCGGCGGGAGCGCCTACCAGGGCGGTGTCGCCCGACACGGCGACCCCGATGCCGAACCGGTCCGAGGCCATCCCGTCCGAGGCGGTGAGCTTCGCAAGTTCGGCATTGCCGCCTTCTGTGGTTGTCCCGAAAACCTCGGAACCTCTCGGTTCTGCTTGGGCGGTCGCCGTACAGCCGGCTATAAGTCCAAGTACTAGCAACAAGATCAAGAACCGCTTCATCTCTGTGTCCCTCCTGAGGGTCGCTAGGAATCTGTCCTTGCTGGAGGGTCGTGGGAAAACCCGCCACGATCGTGCCCCACGGTCCCCCACGCCCGGAAGCGGGCAGCGCTGGCCCTCACGACCGACCAAGCGGGGGTAACGCCACACTCGTGGTGTAGGTGAGATCCGTTCAGATATGGGAGGGCAGGGGTTGGACCAGCGACCGGTCGCGCAGCTAGTCGGCGGAGCCGGGCCCCCAGTCGGGCATCAGATCCCACGGCCCCGAAGTCAACTTGACGCGATCGGTGCCGTCGCGGTCGATCCTGAACAACCATTGCTCGTCGGAGTACACGATCGCGCCGCCGTCGGGGGCCCAGCTCGGAAACCTGAGCACTCCGGAATGCCCGCTAGCGGCTATGAGCCGGTCTTGACCGTTCCGGTCGAATCGGTGGATGACGATGTCGGGTGCCCGTTGCTCGGAGGCGGGCCAATCTTCGCCCACTAATAGAGTTCCCTCGGGTGACCAGTCGGGATCGCCAAGCCCAGGTCCTATCACTCGGGGTTCCCCTCCATCCGCGGCGACGACACAAAGATCGTCTCCGCACTCGAACGCGAGCGACTTGCCGTCGGGTGACCACGTGGGCCCCGATCCCCTTCCTCCGGTGATCGGGTTTGGCTCTTTGAGCTGGCCGGAGACAAGGCGCTCACGGGTTCCGCTCGCTAGGTCCGCCACCCAGAGGTCGTTTCCCTGCGCGTAGGCGACGCGGCGTCCGTCCGGAGACCAGGCTAGCTTGCCGCACCTCCCGACCCCCGGACAGAGGCCGAGATCTCGTCTATTGCTGCCGTCCGCGTTCATGACCCAGAGGTCCTGGGCGGTGACGTCGGGGGGTCGCACTATGACAAAGGCGATGTGGGCGCCGTCGGGTGACCAGCTCGGCCAGAATTCCATCAGCTCCGTCCGAGTCAGATTGACCTCATTGGTTCCGTCGGGATCCATGACCCATATGTCCACGTCGCCGGTGTTGTAGCCGCCGGGCGCGGGGATCGCCCTCGCCCAGGCGATCTTTCCCGCCCCCGAGGCGGGCTCGGGGACCCCGACCTGGGATCCGTTCTCCTTGGCCGCCGTTATCGGATCGGCCGGTAGCAGAGCCTTGAGCTTCTTCCGATCGGACTTGTGGATGTCCTGTCGCCCTGCAGCGGTGAGATCCCGGCCCCTGTCCGCAACTCGGTCACCGGCCTCAACAGGCTCGGGCTCGGGGTCGATCACAGCGTCGATCGCCGAGGTGACGGCAGAGTCGACGGCCGAGTCCGCCGCCTTGGCGACGTCGGCGACCGCCTGGGGGATCCCTCCCTTGCGACCGACCTGTATCGAGGACAGGACTGCCACCGCCGCTACCAGCGCCACGCCCTTCCGCCAGTCGAATCTCTCACGGGAGGCCGCCCGCACCCGCGACAGCTCGGGAAAGAAGTTGGGCGCCCAGACCTCACGCTCTGTCTTGCGGCGCGGGATCCGAGCAACCAGAGGACGCACGTGCGAGTACTTCACCGCGCTGAGCTTGCGACCGAGGCCCAGCTCGAGCTCGGTCACGAACTCCCCACATGTCAGGTAGCGGTCGTCGGGGTGCTTAGACATCGCCCTGAACAAGACGTCGTTGAGCCCGCCGGGAAGGTCGCTGCGCTTCTCCGTCACCAGCGGCGGGTCTTCGTGGATGTGGGCCCATACGGCCGAAACCTCGTTGTCTCGTTCGAACGGAATGGATCCCGTAAGGGACTCGTAGACCACGCACGCCAGCGCGTAAACATCGGCCCGACCGTCGGCGGGGATGCCTTCGATGATCTCGGGCGCCATGTAGGGGATGCTGCCGAACACCTGACCGGTTCGAGTGGCAGACGACTCCGACGCGACCGGGCGCACCAAACCGAAGTCGGTTAGGTACGCTCGATCCGCACTGTCACTGTCGTTTCGTGGGATGACCAGGATGTTCTGCGGCTTGACGTCGCGATGAACCATCCCCGATTCGTGCGCGGCATCGAGAGCGCTCGCAGCCTGCCGGAAGATCGACAGAGCCCTCCTCGGATCCAGCGGTCCTTCCTGTTGGATGAGCCCTTTGAGATCCGTACCGTCGATGAGCTCCATAGCGATGAAGAGCTCTCCGTCGGCCTCTCCCGATTCGAACACTCGGACGATGTTGGGGTGGAGGAGGTTCGGCCCCGCCTCGGCCTCGCGGACGAACCGATCCCGGAAGACCGCGTTGTCGGCAAGGTCGGGCGCCATCAGCTTCAGGGCAACTATGTGGCCACTGACGACCTGGGACGCCCGGAAGACAACCCCCATCCCGCCGCGCCCGATCACGGCCTCGACCAGATAGTCGCCGAACCGCTGGCCCACGCGCCGGTCCGAGCTCACCTGCGCCTCCTCGTTGCCGACCACTTCAAGCGCCCCCCTCGTCGTTTGTGCAGAGGCGTGAGAAAGGCCGGCACAACTGTGGGACTCACAGCTCCGTCCTCCACGAGATGTCCAGGCGCGGATCGGGCAGGTAGGCGCAGTAAGCCCCGGTCCTGATGGTCGCACGGAGATGGTCGCCGAGCTGCCCGTGGTGCTCCTCGATCTTCTTCAAAGCGTCCTTCACCGACTTCGTGATGTTGACGCGGGCCTTCTCGGCTTCGGATGCCGCCTTGCGATCGCGGCCTCCCAGTCCGACGCCTCCGGCGAGCTGGCTGACGAGAGCGTCGATCTCTTGCTGGGCGCGGGCGGCCCGCTCGGGGTCGTTGAACCCTTCCGCTTCTTCGAGGTCCTCACGCAGGTCCGCCAAGCGCTGTTTGTAGGCGGCCTTGGCGGTTGCATCGAGGATCACGCCGGCGTCGCCGAACCCGTCGGAGCTCAGGTCGTCGTGCTCGACCCGCGGCCCTGTCGATCGAGGGAGTGCGCCTTCGACGCTCGTGGCGAGGTCGAGAACATGCACCTCGCGACCGGGCACCTTCAAGAGCTGGGCGATGTAACGCAGGCCCTTGATGTCCTTCAGACGTGTCTCGCTACCCCCGTAGGAGATCGTCCAGTAGTCGCCCTCGCGTGCGAACACACCCGTGGTGGCCTCCGCCGCCGAACCGTGGGTGGGTGGCTCCAGGGTGAGACGGCCCTTCGCGATCCCGGCACGGATCTTTTCGACCTGGTCGGGGTCAGCCCCGGCCGCTTCAGAGACCTTCAAGGCGCGCTGGTACAGACGCACCGCCTCTTCGTATGCGTGTTGCGACATCGCGTGTTCAGCTGCCTGGACCGCGTACTTCATCGTCTTGGCCGCGTCGCCTGCCTGCGCCGACTTGAACCAGTGATGCGCTAGTTCAGGCAATCTGGACTCGAGGGCGGAGCCGTAGAAGGCCTCCAATGTTTCGGCAACGGTGCGATGCAGCCTCATCCTCTTCGCCGCCGTGAGATCTTCATAGAGCGTCTCGCGGATGAGGATGTGGGTGAACGCGTAACGCCCGAGCGCGCTCGTCTCCGAGATGACTTCAGCGGACACCGCTTGGCTCAATATCTCGAGCAATGCTTCCATCTCGATATCCACAACCTGTTGCAGCAATGTCAGGTCGAACTCGCGGCCGATCACCGAGGCCACGGACAGAAGCTCAGCCACTTCGTCGCCCAACCCCTCGAGGCGGCTTCGGATGATGCCCCGAGCTCCCTCGGGAACCCTGAAGCCCACCGAGTAATCAGGGCGGTGGATGTCACCCTTGTTGGTGAGCATGCGGATGGCCTCGTCTATGAACAGAGGGTTGCCTTCACTGGCGGAATGCACCGCCCGCGTGATCGCGTCGGAGGGTTGTTGCCCCGAGCTGCTGACATACATCGACTTCACGGCGTCCTCGTCGAGGGCGCGCAACGAAAGCTGCCGTCCGTCGCGCGCTGTGTCGGACACGATCCGTTCGTTGTCCGGCTTCCCGCGGCCCGCGATGTCGTCGTAGGTGCCAACGATCAAGAGATGTGAATGACGGTTCTGGCGCGCGAGGAACTGCAGCAGAAGTAGCGAGGACTCGTCGGCCGCATGTAGGTCCTCGAGGACCAACATCGTGGGTTGACTCTCAGCGGTGTTGTAGATGAAAGAGGCAACGGCATCGAACAGCCCGAACCGAGAATCAGGAGTAACCGTGTCCGACGCCGAGGTCATGCCGAGGCGTTCGCCGACCTGAGGGACAAGGTGGGCGATCTCGGCCGCGCCACCGGTTGTCGCACGCAGCGCTCCGTCGTCGAGCTCCGCGCAGAGTTGGCGCAATACCTGGATCCAGACCCAGTACGCCGGAGCGTCGACGGCCTCCCAGCAACGCCCGAACAGGACCCGCACACCTTTCGAGCGTGCAACGACTGCGAGTTCGTCTACGAGGCGGCTCTTTCCCATCCCCGACTGTCCGGTGATGAGGAACAGGGAAGGTCGGCCCGCGATGGCCTCCTCCAACCCACTTCGGAGCGCGCCGAATTCTGAGTCCCGCCCCACCAGAGGGGGACCGGTGCTCGCCGGCCTTGCTTCGTTCACGGGTACTGACCCCTCCGCCTCGTCGAGGTCCCCGAAGAGAGCAATGCCCATTGTGCTCTTCATTTGCTTCCGGGGCGTGGGGACCGGGGCCACGATCGTGGCCCTCTTTCCCACGACTGTCCAGCAATGGTGGATCCCTAGCTGGAGGCGACATGAAGAGTTGGTGGGGCCGGAGGCAAGCATCGGAGAACCACCCGGGGCTCAGGCAGGTCGACAAGCTCCTGTCCGGCAGCCCGGACGAGCTCGAGGTCCCGATCTCGGGCCTCCCGGGCCAGCTCGGGGAGCTGTTCTCCCTCTACGAGCGCCTATTCGAGCTAAGGGAGTACCGGGTCAAGGAGGTGGATCGACGCCTCGACGACCTGTGGATCGCGAGGCTCCGACGCGCAAGCAGCTGAAGGAAGCAGACGTTTTAGATCCGCCAACCCGGATCCACAGAGAAGGAGGCAATGATGAAGCGGTTCTTGATCTTGTTCATGATTCTCGGACTGATTGCGGGCCCCGTAGCCACCGCCGAAGCGAAGAAAACCCGAAAGCGGGTCGAGCGTACCGTCGGAGGCACCTACGACACCCAGTTCGTGCCTTACGGCGGACTGGTCACGAACACGTGCGACCCAGAGACGACGGTGGGGTGCGTGATCATCGAAACTCGTTCGAAGGAGGCGTTTTTCACCGCGAAGGTCGAGGATGCTCATGGACAACCGGTCCTAGTCACCGTCACCGATATCCCGACCGATTTCGGCCCCACCCGCACGTACGGCACGTTCTGCGGCGAGACCAAGGAACCCATTGCGTTCGATCGGGGTGAAGGACTGAGGTTCTCGATCGGATATTGGGATCCGGGGCTGCCCACCAACTGGGCGAGCTGTCCCCCCGGGTTCGGGACGACCGGAACGGTCAGCGTCACGCTCTCCAACCTTCCGTAGTCACAGACGCGCTCAGAGATCGATACCCAGGAGGTAGAGATGAAACGGTTCCTGACCATCCTCATGACCTTGTTTCTTGCGCTGACCCTCACCCCGGCCCACAGCGCGACGGTGGAGGAAGAACCGGCCCGCTCCGGAACGATCGTGTCCGGTCTTTCGGGGCTTCACCATGACGCGCTAATAGGTTGCGAGATGGCACCGGACTGCCGGGCATGGTTGGCCCACGACTGCGATCCGGCCCTGACCGGACGCGACCCAGCATTGAGCGCCTCGATCGAGGACGTCGCCGGTCTCGCCGCCGTCAGCCCGGTATGGATCTTCGAGCACGCGCCCGGCGCGGCAGCGTACGCCGCTGTCCAGTTCTGGCGAACTGACTGCACTGAGATCAGGAGGGCCAGGTGGGGTTCGGGAGAGTGCAAGGCCTGCTCCCTGAACATACCCGCGTCCGCCAGGTGGATGACCGTTACGGGCTACACGTACAACCCCTGGGCCGTGTGGCCTCCTATACCTCACACCTCTGGACCGCTGACCCTCAACTGGGTGCTCAGGCAACGGTGAGCGGTCCTCGGCCTGGGTCAACCATCGGCCGGAACACCTGTAAACCATCAGGCGGAGCCACGTCACCGATCAGGTAGTGCCGGAGTGTGGAGCACAGCACCCGGAGCACGACAATTCTGCGTGGGGGCGGCTGGACTCGAACCAGCGGCCACCAGATTATGAGTCCGGCGCTCTGACCAACTGAGCTACGCCCCCTGTGGAATCGTTCCATTGTCGCGGATGTTGACGAGAGTTTCGGCGACCTACAAGCGAGGGTCTACGGGCTCACTTTCCATAGCGAGCACGGCGAAGGCGCACTCATGGACACGACGCAGTGGCTCTCCTCGGACGAACCTCTCTAGTCCTTCGATCCCGATCGCGAACTCTCGACGTGCGACCGACCTCTTCCCACCCAGGGCACGGTTCCGAAGGCGTTCGAGGTTCTCCGGCATCGTGTAGTCCGGGCCATAGATGATCCGCAGGTACTCAGGCCCTCGACATTTCACTGCAGGCTGGGCGAGACCTCGCCGCCCCTTGGCGATGAATAATTTCGGCTTGACGACCATCCCCTCGCCGCCCTTGCCGGTCATGTCTTCCCACCAGGCGATAGCTGCCGCCTGACTCTGTTCGTCGAGTAGATCGACCTCGACGTTGGCTGTGGCCATGAGCAAAGGCTCACCGAACGACGCGAGATGGCGAAGTCGCTCCATGTGCCATCCGTGGTCGCGGTCGACGTGAACGGCACCCTCGGTAGCCATGATGTGGAAGGGGGCGAGTTTCAGATCATCCAGCGACTCGATCGGCCAGCAGTAGTTGCCGTAAGCGTCGACGTACCGGTGGAGGTCCTCAAGCCTGTTAGCGAACTTGTTCTTCAGAGCCGAGACGTCAATTCCAGCCGCTACCGCCGCATCCAGAACCGCAACCGTTGACGGCAGACCTGCTCGACCGGCCGCGCCGACGGCTGCGTACTGCGACTTCACGAGCTCCTGTGCTTTCGCCGACCAAGGCATCAGTTCCGCGTCGAGACAGATCCAGTCCGTCTGAAACTCGTCCCAAAACCCAGCAGACTCGACCGCGTTGCGGATGCGACCAAGAAACGCGCTTTCCAGCGCGTCATCGTCGAAGAAGCGGCGGGCCGTGCGCGTGTAGCAGATCCCGGAAGCGCCACCAAGAACACCGAAGCGTTTCTGCGCTGCCTCCTCGTCGCGACACACGATCACCACAGCGCGGGAGCCCATGTGCTTCTCCTGACAGATCACGGACGCCTGGCCCTCGTGCCGGTAGTAAGCGAAAGCCTCAGCAGGATGCTCCAGCAAGCCCTCCTGCTTGGAGGTTTCTGAAGGAGACATGGCTGGCGGGAGATAGATGAGCCACTTCGGGTCGACTGCGAAACGGCTCATGACTTCAAGCGCGGCGGCAGCGTTCTCCTCTCGAACCGTCAGGTTGCCTCCCAGGCGCGTCGTCACGATGCGTTTGCCGAATACGTCCTCCAGATCGAGCACATCGTCATGACGCTGCTGCGCAGACAGCAACGGCGCCTGTTCTTCCTCAGGGATGAACGGCTTCGCCGGCTCTGCGTAGGTCTGGCGGGCTGGAACCGACACGAATTCCAACTCTGGGTAGCGGAGGGCCGTGAGCTTTCCCCCGAACACGCATCCGGTGTCGATGTTGACGGTCTTGTTCAGCCACTCGGGCTCTGGCACCGGCGTGTGTCCGTACACGACACGCGCATTGCCTCGGTACTCAAGAGCCCAGTTGTAGCGGATGGGAAGCGCGAACTCGTCGGTCTCCCCCGTCGTCTCTCCGTACAGTGCGAAGTCGCGCACCTTCCCGGACCCACGGCCTTGCATCTCTTCACGCATGCCGGCGTGCGCGACGACTAGCTTGCCCTCGTCATAGACGTAATGACTCACGAGACCATCGAGGAACTCGACGACTTCCTTCTTGACTGCATCCTGCTGCTCTGTTGGGAGCGCATCGATCTCACCCAGCGATTTGTCGAGCCCATGGGTGATCTGGACGTTCCGCCCACGCAGGGCGCGAACCAGCTTCATGTCGTGGTTGCCTGGTACGCACCACGCTTCTCCCGCTTGGGCCATCGCCCGAACGAGATACACAGTGTCGAGTATGCGCGGACCACGGTCCACGAGGTCACCGACGAAGACCACCTTGCGACCCTCAGGATGCGCATAGATGCTCTGACCCTCGCGGTCGGTTCTCTCGTATCCGAGCTCTTCAAGTAGCTCTTCGAGCTCGTCGCAACAGCCGTGGACATCTCCGATGATGTCGAACGGCCCCCGGATATGGCGGAGGTTGTTCCACAGCGGCGTCCGTTCGATCGTGACTGACTCGATCTCCTCTACCGACTTGAGGACGAACTGGTGGCGGAAGCCGTCGCGTTGCAGCCGACGGATCGACTGACGCATGTGCCGGCTCTGCTGGCGGATGACGTGAGGGCCGAAGTTGCGGTCGTCTCGCTTCTCGTTGCGCTCCTGGCAAAGCTTTTCGGGCAGGTTGAAGACGACCGCTACTGGGAGGCAGTGGTACTGGCGCGCGAGGGCGACCAGAGGCTTGCGGTCCTCGGGCTTGACGTTGGTGGCGTCGACCACTGTGAGCTTTCCCGCCGCGA
Organism: Actinomycetota bacterium; assembly: GCA_030776625.1. Classification (NCBI taxonomy): domain Bacteria; kingdom Bacillati; phylum Actinomycetota; species Actinomycetota bacterium. Next base: position 84,054 of record JALYHL010000004.1, read on the forward strand.
GCCGCTTGGCTGCGATGTAGTGGAGAACGTCGAAGGCATCTCCAGTGGCGGCTTGGTTGTTCTCGTCGTCAGAGACCAATGCGCGGCAGAAGTCTGACGAAAGAACCTCGGTCGGCTTGAAGTACTTGGCGGCGAACGACGACTTGCCGGCACCTGAGGGTCCGATTAGTACGACGAGCGAGAGCTCGGGGAACCTGAGGTTCATCGTGTGAATACCGCCATCTGGGTCGGCGGCCCGACTTCCTGATCCTCGGGTCCCACCGGGACGAAGCGCACCGAGTAGCCGAACCGCTCGGCCACACTGCCCGACCACGCTTGGAATTCCTCGCGCGTCCATTCGAAGCGATGGTCCCTGTGCCGGAAGGTGCCGGCAGGCAAGGTCTCGAACCGCACGTTGTATTCGCTGTTGGGAGTGGTGACCACGACAGACCCCGGCTTTGCGAAGTCGAAGACCACACGCTCGAACGCAGCCAGGCGTGGTTGGTCAAGGTGTTCAATCACCTCAACTACTGCGGCCGCGTCGTATCCCTCCAAACGACGGTCCCGGTACATCAGGGAGCCGTGCAACAACTTGATCCGTTCGCGGTGCCTCGGAGCTAGCCGGTCGAGGTGAAGCCGGTTCTCAGCTATGTCGAGGGATCGAAGCGAGATGTCCATCCCAGCGATCTCTTCGAACTGTGATTCCTTCAAGAGCAGCTGAAGGAGCTTCCCTTCGCCGCAACCCAGGTCAAGCACTCGGCGCGCACCAGAAAAGCGCAAGGCCGCCATTACCGAGCCGAGGCGCGCTTCATTGAGGCTGATCCTCTCTTCGACCACAGCTTCTTCAGTGGCGCGGGCTTCCTCCTCTTCTTCCAGGTTTGGCTCTTCTTCCTCAACGAGCTTGCTCAAGGCCTCTCGGGCGAGGCTCCAACGTCGCTTGAAGTAACGGCGGACGATCGCGTTCTTGGCGGGGTGGGACGCGAGCCATCCCTCTCCATGTCGGAGCAACTTGTCGATCTCGTCCTGGCTGACCCAGTAGTGCTTGGAGTTATCGAGAACAGGGACGAGCACATAGAGATGACCAAGGAGATCTTGCAGACGGGTCTCGGCTTGGAGCGCCACTGAGTAATAAGGGCTCTCTCCCCAGTCGGGGAAGCGGGGATCCAGGAGGTGGGCATCAGCCTGTACTTCATAGCCGAGCGGTTCGAAGAGCTCCCGCAGGAATGACTCTCCACCGCGACACGGCAATGACGGCAGGTGCGCCTCGAGCGGGATCGCCGCATCGACGAGGTCGGGTTTCTCCTTCGACCGGCCCCCGAGGGCCGACCCATAGATGCGAGAGATCGCAACACTCAGGAACGAGGACGCTGCATAGGGCCGGTCGTTGACGTACTGGTCGAGGGTGGCGCCGGCACCCTTGGGCTTGCGAACCAGGCCGACGGGGTCGACATCCAGAAGCATCGCCGCCGTACAGCGCTCTTCGGTCGCCTCGGGATAGAAAACGTAGACCTTGCCGAAGGAAGCATCGAAGACCTGCGGACGGGCCGGATTCTTATGGAGCAGATACCCGAGGTCGGTTGCAGGCTTATGAGTTGTAGTGAGGGTGAGAAGCAACATTGCCTCCATTCGGCGGCGTGGGAGGCGCCGACTGTCGTCGGGCCTCCCTTACCGTCGCGCTAGAACGGCCAGTCCGCGTCACGTCCCTCTTCGAGGACACGCATGGCAGTGAAGGCCGCGTCGGTGAACCCGCCGAACGTGTAACGACCCTTCTGCCCTGCATCGAACGCGCCGACTCGATACCCGCCCAGATTGAACGTGTAGATGAGTGGTACCGCGGCCAGCGCCCTGGGGTCGGCCACCGAATCATGAGCCTGCTCGTCGGTGAAGACCACGACACGGTCGTGACCGTCGTAGTTAGCGAGCAAGGCGGTGTAGAGGAACGTGCCATGGCCTACCGATCCGATCGCCTTCCCCACCGACTCGATGTAGCGCAGAACCGAGTGGCCCTTCTTCACCGGCAGCGGCGCGTGGTCGGTACCGAAGATCACCACGTCCGCGTTCGCGGCACGCTTGGCCTGTGCCGCAGCGAACAGTGCCGCTACCTCGAAACGCTGAACTCGCGAACGGTTCGAAAGAGGTGACTGCATCGAACCTGACGTGTCGATCAGAACAAGCGTCCGCCCAGGCAGCTCAGGGATGTTCTCGACCGAGGTCGACAGCGCCGACTCCAGAGCGCCCGACCACGTTACGGAGGGCGCGAACTTGTACGCACTCCAGAAGCGATATGGGAACTGTCGAGAGCGTCGAACCTCGTCCGGATCCTCGATCTTCGCCACGACCTGCTTGACGACCTTCTTCGATACACCTGCCTCATCGAAGTTTCGAAGGTTTCGAAGCAGAGCCATGTAACCCATCGTGGGGATCACGGCCTCCCACGCCTCGGCATCCATCCCCCCGGGGAGCCATCCCGAGAGACGCTCCCAAGAGAAACCAGCGCGACGCAGTGCATCGGGGTCGCTGCGAATTACCTCACGGCGCTGATCATCCGACACGAGCTCAAGTTCAGTCGCGGCACGAATGGTTTCCAGACGATGGTCGTCCCGCAGGATCCATTCCCTCAGGCTCGCGTCGTCGTGATGACGCTTGTCCAGTAGATAGCGGAATAGGTCGCTCTGGGCCTGGTCCTTCGGCTGCGGGTGAACCAGTTCGATGACATCCGCCATGCGGATCGAACGAGAACGCCCGTCATAACGGAGCGCCGAATGCTCGTTGTACAGGCGCACCACGGCGTCAGCTACCCCGCGCTTAACGGCAGCGGGTAGACGTCGGCCGTGCTCGGCGAGCCAATAACCGAGGATCTCGGCAGGCTCGTCGGCGCGCTGCAGTGAGCGTGCGACCAGCGAACGCCCCTCGGGCCCACCGCCCGCGACGTACTCGGCAGCCATGACGACCGAAGCAGACCTCATATGCATCGTCTTGCGGAGGTACTCCCCAAGACCGATCTTCCCGTTTGCCGGATCGGCTCCCGCGATGAACTCAGGATTCGTCTGCGCGACCTCGTGGATCAGCTCAATGAAGCGCTTGTCGCGCTCGAACGAAGTCTCGTAGAAAGTCTCCTCCCCAATCATGTTCGTGATTGCCAGAAGAAACAGTTCGCCTTCCGGTGTACGAGCAAAGCCCTCTCCGCCCTCGTGCGTAGGCGCGACTACCCCACTGGACGCCACGGCGGCGCGCTGATTGGCACGTACCGGTCGCTTCTTGGTCCCAGAAAACTTGGGCATGTCCACCTCCCCCCTTTCGTTGTTGCCTTTCTACCCGTCGTCAGGAGGACCGACGGTGGGCCCGAGAACCTGAGGCGATGAAGGTTCAATCCAGGTGCTCTTCCGCTGAGCTAACCGCCTGAGCGGTGTGGGATTCGAACCCACGACGTCCTGGTCCAGAAGTAACCCGCATCTACGCATCGGGCCCACCGTCTATCCAGTCCATCCGAGAACCGATCGGCAGAGGTCAAATGCCGGCTCTTGCCCCTTCCGGCTTGCAGGAGCCGTTTCCGCGGCTCCGGGGTGCCGCGGCACTCGCGTACAGCAGCTTACGGAGGAAGTAACCCCTAGCCCTCGCATCGGATGGAAATGCGCTGCCTCGAGAACCCGGTGGCGAAAGGTCGAACTGCCATTCGTTATGAGCGAAGTAACCCTTCGCGCTCGCATCGAGACAACGTCGAGGCCGGAGAACCAAATCGGAGCGAGGTTGTCGGAATCGAACCGACCGACACGAAGGTTTCCCCCGCGCCCTGACGAAGTATCCCCACCCCTTCGCATCCGGCCAAATCTTCTCTCTGATAAGCCTCCTCTTCCTCTAGAAAACAAAAAAGCCGCTTCTTCCGAAGCGGCTTCAGTCCCAAATCCAACAGGAAACTACGTAGAAACCGCCTCTCTTGCGCGCCGATCGCCCGTCAGGCAACCGAAGGGCGACGTCAAATCGCCCGCGTTCGGCCGCGCCCAGACGCGCATGGGCTGCACAATCGATTCGTTCTTTTGGCTGCGGTTTCTCATTTTCTTCTCCATGACCGGTCGAGGATGATATGCAACGCGTTGCCTCCGGTCAAGGTTCAATTTCGATCTCCGTGGGCAACATCCTGCTCGTGGCGTCTTCAGAAGACTGACGTGGACAGAGGAACGTGGAACAAATGTGGAACATCGAAGGTGCATTGCTCTCGACATGCGCGCTGACCTGCGCTTTCGGGGCGAGCAACCGAGATGACCACTACGTTATGAGTCCGGCGCTCTGACCAACTGAGCTACGCCCCCGTGGTCTTGAGATGACACCACAACGTGGAACAAATGTGGAACATCTCGCATCCTGCATCGAGCGGCAGGCCTCTGACCCGCGCATTCGCGACAGAAAGCAGGATCTAGTGAAAGCTTATGAGTCGCCAGGCCTAACCGACTGAGCTACGCCCCCGATCCTCTTACTTTGATTCTCTGATGAGACGCAGACTGGCGTCGCGCCTGAATTAGGTGATTGTTGGCATCACTGCCGCTGCCAGCGCCGCCACCCATAGGTCTCAGCGAGCCGATCAACATCACATTCGCAGAACGTGCGTAGGCAGCCAGCCCGAATATCTCCACCAGCAGGAAAACGATCACGAGTAGCGGCAAGACAAGCGCCACGACCCAGGCGCGACGCCCGCTGCAACAGCAGCTAGTAGAGCGTCCGTAAGGAGTAAGTGCCCGAGGGTGCTTCTTAGTGCCGCGACCCACGTTGAGCGGTGGAACTACGCGAGGCGCACCAGCTGCGGCATTGGCCTCAGCGTCGTAGTACGCCTAGCGCCAAACCTCAAACGCCAAACTGCGGGCGCGGGGGCGACGTTGAACCCGTGCCTTGATCAGAAGGCTTCGACCGGGCTCGCGCCGCGTGTAGACGAGCTCGCCTCCCCCGACGAAACGTGCCCAGTGACGGGCGTACGCCTCGGCGAGCTCTTTGCGCACAGACAGCACCGTGGGGACGGGATGCAAGGCCGGCGGGTGTGTGTGGCTTCTGACGACGCGTCGCAGCAAGAGCCAGAAGGGCATCAGCCAAACAGTCGGAAGCCTTTGGTCGGATCGCTCGATCAGATAGCGCTGGTCGAGAACGGGGTCGAAGACCTCACGGAAACTGTCGATGAAGACTCTCGCATCTTCGGGGGATGCGTAATCGAGGAGAACTTCCAGACTGCCGTCCGGCATCCGTACAACTCGGACGAAGTCTGGCGACAGGTTGCCCGACACAAGTCCTGGGTCCTTCAATCCCTGCAGCACGGCCCGTCCAACGTCGAGAAGGATGGCATCGGGAGGTTCTTCAAAGATCAACCGCCGTGCGATCCGATAGGCCGCTCGAACGTTGAAAGCAAACGCGATGAGAACGCCAATCGCCAGCAGGATGACGCCGTTCCGGAAATTCAACACGCCCTCCAGACCAAGCCTCAGCATCACCCATGCGACTAGGAACAGACTCATCACAAGTGAGGCCCTGAACGAGCGAAGCATTTTCTTGAGCGTCTGACTGAGTGAAAAGACCGTGCGGATCCTCAGGTCCGACGGGTCCAGCCTGGAAGCGGAGTACGTAAAATTGCTGTATTCGTCGCCTACTCCCCAAGCGCTACGGGTTTGTTCACGAGTATTCACAGCACGCAGCATCCGGTTCGTGTACTTGCCGAAATTGATTTTCGAGAACTTGCGCGTAGCGAGTTGATAGGCTAGCTCGGGGTCTACATGAGTCACGCCTTTCACAACCCGACCAGCATCTTCCGGTGACAAGCGACCCACCTCTGAGTCGGCATCCACCCCGGATTCGAGCCCGGCGAACCATTCGAACGCGTCAACCAGAACCTGTTTGGTGCCGCTCACCGACACGGTCCCCCAGTACTGGTCATGTCGACGGCGAAACCGCCTCAGGTCGATGTCCCCGCGTTCGAATCCTTGAGCCACGCAAATGACATCCCAGTTGTGAGCCACCTTCTCCGGCCACGTTGGGTCCTTGCGGATGGTTCGGCCCCGCAATTGCTGGACGGAGGTCGCCGTAGTAACGCTTGTTAGATCGATCAGGGTATTGAGGGAGAGCGCGTCCCAACCTTCGCCCAGGATCCCTCTCGTTCCGACGAGACATCTGGTGATGCCTCGCTCGAATGCTCGGGTTACGAGAGCGACATACGCGCTGCTCGACCAGTCACGACCCTCTCCCACCACCTGCCAGATCTGCGCGCTGTCGGTCTCCTGGTGGCGACAGGCGGCACTGAATCCTTGTTCTTCGAGCTCCTGATTGAACCGATCGATCAGGTCCTGTCCATGGTCAGCATCGATGAGGAGGACCGATCCCGTCACAAGGATCGGGTCTAGCTGGTTCGTTCGCTCATCCGTGATGAGGGACCTGAACACTCGCTGCGCGCTCCCAGCATCTCTCTCGAGAACACCTTCTAGTTCACGCACACCACTGCTCATTCGTTCGAAGTCCGTGACCACGACCGCCCGGAGGCGATCCCTCAGCTCGTCCGCCTCGGCTGCCAGGATCTCGATCGCTGCACGGTCTTTGTTCGCCGAGAAGGAGAGCACGAGGTCGCCGGGTGACCTGCTGGAGCGGAGCCCCCGTTCCGTCAATGTGAAGCCGAAGTCCCGGAGCGTGCGCTTCAGCTCTTTGAACAGGTCTTGCTGGCTTTCCTCAGGGCTCGTCTTCAACACGTCCAGAGCGAAGCGCTCGAGGAGGGCGGCCCAATCCTGAAGCGTCATCTCTTCAACTGCCCCAGAGGGAATCTCTGCCCTGGGCAGGGAGCCGCTCGAATTCAGATAGCGGAGAGCTGCGAGGAAGAGGACCGGCGAGATCATTGGCGGGTCCACCTCGTCCTCGGAACTGGGCGTGTCGACTAGTAGCGAACTCACCCAGTCCTCGAAGGAGGATGAGGAAGTGACGCTACCGATCGCAACCTCGAAGGCATCCTGGACGCGCTCGAGGTACTCGACCTCCGTAGAGGTGGGAGGGACGAAGAACACAAGGTCCCGGTACGGGGCGAGATCCCCTTCCTTGACGACAGCCGGCGTCGGCACTTCGAAGTCAACGTCACCAAGAAGCGAGGTGTAGTTCTCGTACTCGTTTCCATCCTCGGGGCTCGGGAGTGTTGCAGTCAGCCCCACGACGTCGGGCTCGTCGATCCTCTCGATGAGACTTCTCAGAACGATCGCCCAGTAGTCCAAAAGGTGATGGCACTCGTCCAAGACGACCGTGCCTACGCCAGCATCGACTAAGTCATCGATGAGAGATATCGCGTTCGGATGGAGTACGGAGGTGGGGTCGACGGCGCCTTCCCGCAAGGAGGAACGACGCAAACGTACGCAACGACGTCCGATCTCTCGGCGGAAGTCCTCAGGGTTGTTGGTACGGAGCGTCTCGAGTCGCACCTTCGCGGCGGCTTCGTCGGAGGTCTGGTCGTCGCGGACCAGCTCCTCGATCCAAAGCTTCTCAGCTAATTCCCTCAGCCGTTCGTCTGCTTCTCCGGGAACCGAGATGAGCTGGTATGTGAAGACGTTGATGGCTGCACGGTCGTCGGCGTCTGTGCTTACGAGTCCGTCGACGGACTCCCCGCCCGGGAGGAACATCGCGACCTTCGCTCGCCACTGCTCCTGGATGGTCGTCGTGGGTGCAAAGACAACAGCTGGTCGGCCGAACCGCCGGATGAGTTCCAACCCGACAATCGTCTTGCCCGACCCTGGAGGTGACACGAGATGATGCCTACGGTCGCCGGGGCCCGCCTCAACGAGACTGAGCATCATGTTCTGATACTTCCGGAACGGGTACTGGAACTTCAGGCGCGCCAATGGGGTTGCAAGATCTGCTGCGCTCTCATCCCCCACGACGTTCCTCCAGCAGTTGGTCGTCGGTAGCCGCACCTGCCGACATGACGAATCCGCCCGATTTCGGCTCACCCTAGCCCCGGGCTCGTCCTCAGTAGGGGCATTGATCTCGGCGGCCACGACCGCGCTGAGAGCCCTGATGTGGGCAGCTAGACGTGGAACAGATGTGGACAATGAAGCGCGCGGAGACACGCGACGGGTGCTCCACCACCCTCTCGAGCCTGAGCTCCGCATCCAGGTCTTCTGCAGGCGAGCTCTGACCTGCGCAGACGCGCTCAGAAGAAGTTGGGTTACCGCTTGAATTATGAGTCGCCTGCTCTGACCAACTGAGCTACGCTCCCGAGCCTGCGGCGACCTCGTCCGAGACTACGCCGAAGAGCGCCGCGCGGGCCACGAGCTAAAGTGCTACCACCATGGGCCTCTGGCGCCCGTCCCATTCTGCACGGCCCAACCGCAGAGGATTAGGGGGACCTTCGCAGTGTGGCCTCGATACGAAGAATCTCGTCGTGGTTAACGCCGTCGCCGACGGCGGACTCGCCGCCGACCAATTTGCCGATAGCCGACCCTCGCCTGGCAGAGACGCGGGCACATTCGACCAAGGTGCCGTAACAGGCGCTGTCGCGTGCGAAGTTCGGAAAAGTAACCTCAATCTGGAGCTCGGTGGTACCTAACCTGCCTTTGTGCCAGAACGAGTTGTCGTGTCCATGCGGCGCGTCCTGAAAGACATCGTTCGGCTGCGACAACTGATAGGGCGAATGCTTCCACGGAACGCTGGCTGATACCGACAATGGGCCCAGTCGTTCATGAGTTATGCCCTTCACGAGTCTTACGGGCATGCCCGCGGACTTCAACACCGCAACTAGCGCCGCATTGTCACTGTGCACCCACGGGACGTACAGTTGCGCTCCCGCTAGTCCCAGAGTCATCCCGGATGCCGCTCCCTTAGGGTCTGCGACGTGGATCCCCACCAGGCTAACCATCGCTGGACCCGCCGGAATCTCATCGATAACGACATCGCCACACGAGTAGACCCAGAAAGAAAACGCCGCGCCCTCCGACGCAAGCTGGTAGCCGTTCGGCAGATACGCGCTTAGCCGCTCCTCGGATCCGCGAAAGATGTAAATGCTGAGCAGACATCGCTCCATGTCGATCCTCGACGTCTCTTCGGTTGCACGTCTGGAGCTAGCGCCGCTCGACATCGGCGCAAGGACGACGACCGCGATTGCTGCCACGCTCGCCTTTTTCAGAAAAGTCGTCATTACTAGGGCCTCCCGATAACGCCGCAGGACGTTCGCCGCCAAAGGTTCGGCCCCGCAACTTGCCGTGTAAAGAAGATCTGAGGCCCTGCCGGTCCGAGCGCGGAAGCCTCAGACGACCCGTGAAACGGAACGACCAATGCGTTGTCTGCCAAGAAGGCGACCTGGAAGAAGTCGTCCTGGGAGACGCTGTCAGGGAAACCCTGCTGCGTCAGCCGGGCGTAGTTCGATGCGGGACCACGGCAGCGGGAAGTACCAGCTCCCGTTTCGCGACAGCGCGAGCGATCTCTCCAGATCATGCCGTAGAGGAAGTTGTCTCCTCCAACGACCGACCGAGGATCAGCCGCGAATATCACGCCGACATCGCCCGTGGGGCCAGCAGCGACCCAGGGGTGACCGAATTCGCCCTCGAACGGAGTTACGTCGTAAATCTTCCAGGTAGCTCCGTGATCCCGCGAGCGCGCCAGCTTCAACCTGCGGAGGCCGTCGCCCCAGAGCGCGGAGATGGTGCCATCATCGGGTGACACCGCGATGGAAGGCCACGCGTAGCCGAGGCCGTCGTCCCGTCTCGCTCCGGGCCAGCCGAACCGTAGCCTCGCGACCTTCTTGCCGGTCCAGCTTGCACCGCGGTCATCGGATACATAGACGTAGACGGTGTCTTGCGATTCTGCGGGATCCGTCGTCCCGGTATCGATCGTTACGGCATACACGTGATCCGAATGCGGATCAGCAGCGATGAAGCTGAGGTCCGAGTGAGGCATCGTGAATCCAACGGGGTCGAAGGTCAAGCCACCGTCGGTGCTGCGATGGATCACGTCGTTGCCCCCTGGCTTCGGGTATGCGTTCGTTAGGAGGTAGACGAAGCCGTCGTGATGAGCGGCGAGCCACGGCCGGTCGTCGGTCCAGAGGGTAGGCAGGGCTGGACGCGCGAAATCGAGCGTCTCGCCGTGGTCGGAAAAGCGGTACAGGTGGTTGTCAACCAACCACGTATCGGCGTAGTACAGCCGATCCTCCCCGTCGAGCGCGATGTCGCCCTCCAAACCAAGAAGCCCTTGTGCAGGCTCATTCACCGCGGATATCGGCTGAAACGTCTTGCCTCCATCTGCAGAGCGCCAGAGCTCGTTCGTCCCGCTAGCGGCTGGAGCCGTGACGAAGATCACCCCTTCCGAGTCGACGTCGACCGACGGCTCGAAACCTGCGCCGAGGTGGAGCGGCCGGTCGAAAGCGACTGGCGTCTGGTCACACTCACGTGGCGGTGGCTTGATGCCACTGGGCGATGCCTCGCGTGCCTCTGACGGCGCGGCGATGGAGCCGGCGACGGCAATCGCGACGACTAGCACCACGAGTGCCACGGGACCGATGCATCGCCGCATCAGGGTCATCTCGCTTTCTGCGGCAGCTCGACAGCAATCGCAGGCGGTCTGTGAGTCTCATCGGCAAACGACGTAACCAAGCGGCCATCTGGCAGGAACGCGACGTTCGCGAAGTCAAAGCGCGCGCCCGAGACACGGGATCCCGCTGACGATTCCATGTTGCCGGCGCCGACTGCATAGACGTTCGCTAGACGGATGCGGTCGTCGGCTACATCGAATCTGAAGACGAAGTCTTGGTGCTTCTTGGTGCGCGTATCCCGAGCGTGTACGGCTACGGCGCTCATCGCCAGTGCTCCGTTGGTCTTAAACGACGTATAGAAGTCACGCCCTGCGAGGGTGTAGCCGGCGGGCAACTGGATCACTTTTGAAGTCCACGACCTACCGCCGTCACTCGTGAGGAAATATTCGAACGATGAAGAGCCATAGAAGACGTAGTGGAGGCGACCGCGCGAATCGGCGCGGAGGTGGCCGTCGGATGGCAGGGTCATGTCTCCGAAGCGCTGCTGGCTCTGTGGTAGCGAACCGCGAGGGAATTCGAACGCCGACCAGCGCAGTGTCTGCGGCGACAGGATCGCGAACTGCGGTCCCGCGGCATCGGTGAAGTCGGGGATCCTTGCTCTCCCGGCGATGGCACTGCCATCTCCGAGGGCCGTCATGCCCGTATCTTCGTGCGGCTGAATCCAGTCCAGGAGTGGCGTCGGCCGCAAGTCCAGCCATTTCTGCACAGGTGGTTGCACGACTTGTTCCAGGAACTTGTCCCCCCCTGGCGCGTAGGTCACACCGTCTGTGCTGTAGAGCCACGGGCTCTTGAATCCTGCAGGGCCACCCCGGACGATGCTGATGTAGTCAACGCGTGACCCCGCGATCGTGAACGGACCTGGGATAACCGCAATCTCGGGACGGTCGTAGACCGGTTGATGCACGGGCATAGAAGAGTAGATCCACTGCTGTTCGTCCGCCTCGAACTTGAACGACAGCAGCACATCTCCGATGATGATCCACGTGACACCTACGATGTCACCGCCAGGAGCCGCGAGCACGGCGCCTTCACCGAAGGACGAGGGAACCGGCAATGCCGGCCGCGGCTCGACGACATTCCAGTTTTGACCTTCGTCCGACGAGAACTTCAGGGTCGTCCCACCGAAGTCCAGCAACAACCCTTCTGGTGTCGTTGCTAGGAAGTTCTCGCAGCAGTTGCCAGTGCCCTCGATGATGCGCCAGCGCGTGCGACCGATCCGACGCCCACGCGCGTCGAAGGTCGGATACGACTCGGTTTCGACTTGAGCCCCCGTGAAAGGTTTAACAGTCGCGGGGATCCTCGCAGCTCGTTCATCTAACTCGAACGAATGATCCGCAGCTAGAAGGTTGGTTATCGTCGCGCCGCGCGGAGCACGAAGTGGCGGGAACGTGGCGTCTGGGCGACGAGGGTCGGACGCGAACGCCGCGCCGATCATCGCTATGACGAGCGCTGCCGCAACCCTCGCCCGGGGGCGCGAGACGCGCCGCCGTGGCGCACTCGTCGGATGCACCTTTTGCGTGACGCCCGACCGACACGCACTCATCAGCTGCGCTACCGTCGCAAGGCCCTGCTCAGCTGGCGTCGCAGATCGAGCCGGAATGCCTAACCGCCGTCTTTCGTGAAGAGCACGTATTCGAGCCATCAAATAGCTCCTGTGCTGTTCCGGTGCGTGACCGCAACGTCTGCGGTGCGCACAACACACTCCTGCATCCTTAGCGTCGGAAGCGATCCCATTCTTAGGGGGCGCCTGTAATGCCGCAGAACGAGCCACCAGACACGTTCGGACCTGACGTCTGACGCGTGTAGACGACCTGCATAGTCGGTTCACCCGTGATCATGCCGTACAGCCCCTCGACGTCGCCTTCTGGGGATCGGAAGGGCACGTTAAGAGCGTTGTCGGCGGAAAACTCCACCTGGAAGAAATCGAACTGGTAGTAACCGTCAGGAAACGGGGTCGGGGTTAGCCGCCCGTAGGCCGATGCAGGTCCGCGGCAGCGCGATGCCTTGCCACGGTCGCTATCTCGGCACGAGCCCTTCGCGCGCCACACCATCCCGTACACGTACCACTCGTCGCCTTTCACCGCCGTCGGGTTGGCGGTAAAGACCATTCCCACGTCGCCAGTCGGACCAACACTCATCCATGGGTAGCCGTAGAGGCCGTCGAACGGGGTGACCTCGAAGACCTTCCAGGTCCGGCCGTGGTCCCGGGAGCGGGCCAGCTTCAGCTGCTTGTTGCCCTCGCTCCAGAAAACGTACACGGAATCATCCTTCGGCGATACAGCTACGGTCGGGAAGCCGTCATTGGACCCAGTTTGGTCACCGTTGGTGTGAGGAAGCTCCTTATCCCCGATCTTGTGCTCCGTCCAGGTCCTTCCACGATCCGGCGAGACGTAGGCATAGAGTGCCGACCGAAGAGATGACGACTGAGGTGTGGCGGCGTCGAGCCCCGGAACGTGCAACGTGACCGCGTAGACATAACCGGAGTCCGGGTCGGCATCAACGAATCCGAGGCCGTGACTTTTGGGAGGAGTGAAACCAACGGGATCGAAGGTGAGCCCTCCGTCCGTCGACCGGTGGATGCCGATGCTCGCACCCACGTGCGGCGGGTTGATGCGCTGCTGGATATGGGCCAAGTAGACGAATCCATCGTGGTGCGCTGCCAGCCAGGGCCGGTCATCGGTGAACGCCGTGGGTAGAGCAGGGCGGACGAAGTCGAGCTTCTTCCCGTGGTTCGAGTACCTGTAGAAGTGGTTCTCGATCAGCCAGGTGTCAGCGAAATACAGCCGGTCTTGTCCGTCCACGGCCAGGTCACCCTCGAGTCCCTCTAGAGGATCCGTGCCTGGAGCAACGTCTACAAGATCGTGCATCGTTTGGAATGTCTTCCCGTGATCATCTGATCGCCACAGGCCCGACGCCGGATGTTCCGGCGTGACCGTCCCGACGCTGTTGGCCGCGGTCACGTAGATCGTCCCCTTGGAGTCGATATCGATGCTGGGCTCGAACCCTGCTCCGACAGAGACCGGGTCCCGGAAGGTCATCGGCTGCTGCTGACAGGCTGTCTTCGGCGTGACCCCTGCTGTCCTAGCCGAGGCCACCAGCGATCCGGGCCTACGACCAGCGTCTGGGGAGGAAATGACGGACGCGGGGATGAGCACGACGAGCGCCAGTGACATGGTTACTGTCCAGCTCAATTTTCCCCCTCGACTCGGTTTCCCAGCATCTCGCCCGCGGCGGTGAACGCCGGGTCGAGTGCCTTAGATGCTTTTGGCAGTACGGCGTGGAGTCCTGCGAAACGCCGGTGACAACCTCCGTCACACGCCCTGCTGTAAGTCGCGTGATCGGCGTCAGAAGCCGAGCTTCGATAGACGTCCGGCGAGCTGGGTCGCGTTCTCGACGCCGAGACGTTTCCGCAAACGAGCGAGTCGTCGGTACACGCTTCTCTTAGTCATGTGGAGCTCGGCCGCGATCGCATCCGCTGATTCGCCCCGTGCGGCGAGCCGAGCGACCCGCTCTTCTTCGTCCGTCAGCCCTAAGGCCGCAGTTCCTTCTTCGAGCAACGAGGTCGCCTCGTCGGGCATCAAAGGCACCAACAACATGTCCACGCCGCGATCACTCCAGCGCGGCGGGACTCGCCGCGGTGGCATCAGAACCCAAACGAAGTCCTCATCCACGGAAGAAGACGACCTCCATCTGACCTCCGCTGGGAGCCGTCTCACGCCCGTCCGGGCAGTTTCCGTTCTCGATCTCCACCATCACGTAGTCGGTCGCGGGAAGAATCTTGACCTTGTCACTCTGACCTCCGCAGAAAATCGTCGGATCGCCGAGCGTGCGTTGGTCGTGTTCCCATTGCACTATCCGAACAAGAACGTCGCTTCCGGACTCGTCGTGGATGGAGACGCTGACGAAGCGATCGCCGGGCTGCGTCTCGAACCAGGCGCAGCCTTCTCCGTCAACGAAGCACCTGTGTCGAGGATCGACCCGCGGCCTGACAACCGGCATCTGGTAAGGCGAGCTCGCGCTATGCGAGACCTCGTCGTGCGACTGCCGCAACGGGTCAGCCCTTACCCCACCGCGAGCTCGTTCGTTCTCGAGCTGTCGTGGAGCTGAATCGGAAGATCCAGATGGACCGACGCGAGGCGAGTTCGGAGACCCATGTCCGCGGAGACTCTCGCTGCCACTACCCGGCGCCGAACCTTCGTTCCGACCCTCAGCGCGCTCGCGTCGGTCCTCGTGCATCTCGAGCCGTTCCTGAGACTCCGGATCGCGTGAATCCCGCCCGTCCGTCCGGTCGGCTGGTTGTAGCCGCTTCTCGGCCTCGAGATACGTCCCGACGGAGCCGAACCATGCGCCGGCGATCGTAGCGGCGAACAAGGCAACAACGGCGATGCGTGTGATCAATACGCGACGGCGCCTACTCGATGCGCCGCGCATCACGTCTGCTAAAGCCGTGTCGACATCGTCATTCAGTGATTCTCCAAGGACGACCACGCGGGTGCGGATCTCGCCGTCAACCAACATCGAGCTGACTTTCCTTCAGGACCGTCGCCAACTTCTTCCTCGCCTTATGGAGATGTACCCGCACGGTTGATTCGGAGCAGTCGAGGATCCGCGCGATCTCCGCCGACGGCCGATCCTCGAAGTAGAAGAGAGCGACCGCGGCGCGCTGCGTGGGCGGGAGCTCTTTGACCGCTTCCTGGACCTCCCAGATGACTGAGTCGACGATGTGCGTGGATTCCGGCGCCGGCGTTAGCAGGTCGTGAAGTCGACGGCGACGGACGAGCTGGATGGCGAGTCGAACCGCGACGTGGCGCACCCATGCATCAGGGCGATCGTAGGTCGACACCTTCTTCCAGTACCGAAAGAGGCGGATGAATGCCTCCTGGGTGACGTCACGGGCGCTCTCGCGGTCGCCTACGATCAGGAAGGCCGTGCGTAGAACGCTTTGGTACTCGCCGCGAAAGAACCAGGAGTACTCCTCCTCGAGACGTTTACCAATTCGGCCCCCGCTCACGGGATTCATACTTAGCTACATCACCTAACCGGCAGATATGTTTACTGTGGTTACAAGTTGGCCGGTTCAACCGTTGCCCTTCAGCTAATCTCGACGCGAGGTCTCGCAGGCTGGAGGAGAGCTAGGTTGGGCGTTAGGTGTGGGAGCGCGAGCCCGCCATGCCCTCGGCCGCACCGATCAACACGACTGCTGCTATCACCGCAACGATGAACCCAAGGAAGTTCAGCTCGAAGATGTCGCCCGTGCCGAGCAGGTTCGCGATGACTCCCCCGATGACGGACCCCACGAGGCCCAGCAATAGGGTCATGACGACGCTCAGGTGCTGGCGCCCAGGCTTGATCAAACGTGCCAGTGCACCGATCACGAGGCCGGCGACGATGAATCCGATCATTGACCGCTCCTTCCGCGAGGTTGAGTTTCGGGGTGGGCCTACCCGATACGCCCCAACGTACTCTTTTGAGAGAGCGTGCGTCGCTACGCGCTCAGGCGCTCCGTGAGGAGGTCGCGCAGCAGGACCAGCGCTCGCCGGTGCAGCTGACAGATCCGCGACTCGGTGACCCCCAGATCGCGCCCGATCTCAGCCAACCGTCTTCCACGGTAGTAGTGCTCCCGGATCACAAGCCGCTCGCGCTCTGGAAGCATCCGCAGCGCCTCCACGACCTCTGCATGGTCCGCCTCGAGCAGTAGCGCGTCCGGCACCTGGACCGCATCGGGGTCCGTCAGGCAGTCCTCGAGCCTTGTGCCCACCGGCGTGCGGGCCGTCTGGAAGTCGACCGGGATCACCTTCTCGATCACACGGCTCGACGCCTCGCCAGCGCGTCGTGGCAGCCAGTTGAGGCTGCGGATCCCGTCGCTCATAGCCCCGCGTATCCGCCGGGACCCGTAGGTCTCGAAGCGGTTGCCCAACTCCGGACGGAACTTGTCCACCGCGTCCATGAGCCCCAGAACCCCGAAGCTATAGATGTCGGGCCGGTTCGAGTCCGGCACAGACCGAGCAACCCTCCCGGCCAAGAACTCGACCACGGGCAGGTAGTGACAGATCAGTTGCTGCCGCACCCGGGCGTCGCCCGAGGCGCGCCAACGCGCCCACAGCTGGTCCAGCTCCGCTTGATCCAGTCCCCTGTCCATCGTCTCCCCGTGGTTCAATCGTTGACTCATTGCTCAAGCTCAACGATGGTGTCACCTGGAAAAGGGCCAGCGCAATCCCCAATCCGGTCAATCGCGACACCCTTTAAGGGCGAAAATCCGGGCTGGAGCGCGAAAAGAGGCGGCCGAGATCGCTCTCGACCGCCTCTCGCTCCGGGGGCGGGACTCGAACCCGCAACCCTCCGGTTAACAGCCGGATGCTCTGCCTGATTGAGCTACCCCGGAATGAGAAGGTGCATCTTAGAACGGGTTTCAGCGGGAGGTTGGAGCCCGTCCTGAGCGGGCATACGAGAGGAAACAGCAAACCGACCTCGGGAGGGATCGAGCATGCGTGGGCGACTAGGACTGTTCATCGGGTTTGGAGCGGGCTACGTTCTCGGTGCCAAGGCGGGCACCGAGCGCTATGACCAGCTCCGCCGTCTCTACGACAACCTCGTTGCCTCCCCCACCGTCCAGTCCGCGACGGGCAAGGCGAGGGACGCCGTAGAAACAGGGATCGGCCAGGCCAAGGAGAAGGCATCAGAAGGCGTAACGAAGGTTTCGGGCGCCGTGAAGGAGCGGCGTTCCGGCGACGGGGACGGCTACCCCGCGAACCTTTCCGTGGCGCCGCCGCCGGCGCACTGAAGACCTACTCCAGGTAGTCGCGCAGCTTCTGGCTGCGCGAGGGGTGCCGCAGCTTCGACAGCGTCTTCGACTCGATCTGCCTGATCCGCTCGCGCGTCACGCCGAACTTCTTACCCACGTCCTCCAAGGTCCGGGGCTGCCCGTCGACGAGACCGAAGCGCAGGCGGATGACCTCCTTCTCGCGCTCCGACAGCGTGTGGAGCACCGACTCGAGCTGTTCCTGCAGGAGCTTGAACGACGCGCGCTCTAGAGGAATCGGGGCGTCCGCGTCCTCTATGAAGTCACCGAGGTTGGAGTCCTCTTCCTCCCCGACCGGCGTCTCCAGCGAGACCGGCTCCTGCGAGATCTTCTGGATCTCGCGCACCTTCTTGGGTGACAACTCCATCTGTTCGGCTATCTCGTCCGCGGTCGGCTCGCGTCCGAGGTCTTGGAGCAGCTGACGCTGGATCCGCACCAGCTTGTTGATGGTCTCGACCATGTGCACCGGTATACGGATCGTCCGAGCCTGGTCGGCGATAGCGCGAGTGATCGCTTGTCGTATCCACCACGTCGCGTACGTGGAGAACTTGTAACCCTTCGTGTAGTCGAACTTCTCTACGGCGCGGATGAGCCCGAGGTTCCCTTCCTGGATCAGGTCCAAGAACGCCATTCCTCGGCCGACGTAACGCTTCGCGATCGAGACCACGAGTCGGAGGTTCGCCTCGACCAGATGCCGTTTGGCCATAGCGCCGTCGCGACGCGTCATTCGGAGCTCGAAGGCGTCGTCATCGGACAGCCGCCCGTTCGCCTCGAGCTTCTCTTCGGCTATGAGGCCAGACTCGATCCTCTTCGCGAGCGAGACCTCTTCCTGAGCCGTCAGGAGCGCGACCCTACCGATCTCCTTCAGGTACATCCGGACCGGATCGTTCGTCGGGGCCTTGAGCGCCATGTCGACCTCGCGCCGCGCTCGCACGCGATCCTCATCGGCGTCGGGTGCGGGATCCTCGGCCTCTTCGTCTTCTTCCTCCCCGATCGCCTCGTCCTCGACGACATCTACGTTCAGCTCGATCAACCGCTGATAGACGGCGTCCGTGTCATCGGGCGTGAGGTCTAGGACCGACAGCTTCTCGGCCAGGTCGGCGGCGGTGATGCTGCCCTCTTGCTTCGCGTTGCGAACGATCTTTTCGACCTCGACCTGCGCAGGCGAGACCTCGGTCAGCATGGCCGCCGCCTGAGGCTCCTCCACGGAGGCCTCGCGGGTGGTCGTAGGCGGCTGCGGCATCACACCACCTCCTGGAGGCTTCTCAAGAGGTCACGCCGTTTCGCCTCCAGATGAACCAGCTCGGTAAAGAGCGCATCGTGCCTCTCTGCCTCCTCTAAAGGATTCACGTCCTGCAAAGTCTCGCGTCTGCGTTTTATCTCACGCTCGATCGCGAAGACCTTCAGGCGAACGAAGACCTCCTGCATCTCCTCGTCCGCTTCTTCGTCAACGGCTTCCGCAGCCGCGACCGATAGCTCGGTGTAGAGAGCGAGAGCCTCAGGCGAAAGCCGCTGGGCCACTTGCGAGCCCATAGGTGCCGCAGCACGCGCAGCGGAAAGAGCCTCGCGGAGCAGCTCGCGACGCGCCGGTGACGTGAAGTCCGATTCGTCGATATCGGTGATCCAGGGCTTGGTCTCTCTGGTCTTCGTTAAAAGCAACTGAAGCGCCTCTCGTTCCACCTTCACATGACCAGGCAAACGGCGGTCTCGCTCCCTGCCGGTGGCCCCCCCAGTCGCCACCGAAGGACCTGAACGTCGCTCTGTCAGCGCCCGCTGCACGGCCTCCGGCTCGACCCCGATCCGTCTCGCGATCATGAACGCATACTCATGTCTCGCTATCGGATCCGGGTGCCACCCTAGCACCTGCACTGCCTCTCGAACCGCCCGTGACCGCGCTTCGGGAGTGTCCATCGGCAGCTTTGCAAGCGTTTGGTCGAGCTTGAATTCCAGCAATGGTTGGCCGGCTTCGACGACCTTCGCGATGCCTTCGGCACCTTCACTCGCAACCACCTCGGCCGGGTCGCGACCCGGCGGCAGCGGAGCGACGAGAACCTCGAGACCTATGCGGTGGTGCAGGCCGAAGCCGCGCTCGGTCGCGCTCTTGCCTGCGTTATCCGAGTCGAACATCAACACCGCTCGGTCCGAGAATTTCTTCAGTAACTCGAAGTGCGTTTCACCGAGGGCAGTCCCGTTCGTCGCCACCGCCTGCGTCAGGCCGGCCTCGTGCAGTGCGATCACGTCCGTGTATCCCTCCACGACGATCGCATGGCTTCGCGCGATCGACGACTTCGCGCGGTTCAAGCCGTACATCACGCGCGACTTCGAGAACAACGGGGTGTCGCCAGTATTCAAGTACTTCGGCTGCTGGTCCCCCAGCGCCCGGGCACCGAAAGCAACCACGTCATCCTGGAGACTCCAGGTCGGGAAGATGATCCTCTGACGGAAGGCGTCGAAGAGGCGGCCGTCCCGCTCGCTTACCCGGCCGAGGTCCGCTTGGACGATCTCGTCCTGCTTGAAACCCTTGTCGAGAAGGTGCCTGCAGAGTAAGTCTCGCCCCGGGGCGTACCCCAGCCGCCACCTTTCTGCTATCTCCTTACCGAACCCCCGGCCGGAGAGATAGGTGCGGGCCGGGCCCGCATCGGGCGAGTCCATGAGGGCCCCATGGAAGAACTCCGCGGCGGCCTCGTTCGCCTCGACGAGCCGGCGCTTGAGCCCGTGCGCCCGGACCTGGCCGGGGCTTTGGTCCTCGTAGTGCAGGTCGTAGTTGAACCTCTTCGCCAGCCACTCGACGGCTTCGGGGAACGGAAGGTTCTCGACCTTCTGGACGAAGTGGTAGACGTTGCCGCCCTCTCCGCACCCGAAACAGAAGAACAGGTTCTTCGCGGAGTCGACGGTGAACGACGGCGTTTTCTCGGAGTGGAAGGGACAGAGGCCTTTGAAGGTGTGGCCGCCCGAGCGCTTGAGGTGCGAGTACGACGAGATGACCTCGACGATGCCCGCCTTGTCGCGCAGGAGGTCGATGTCGTCTTCTTTGATCTTCGCCATGCTTCCCTTTACCTAGACGCCCTTACCTACACGCCCTGACCGAGGCGCGTTGCGACAACGTGCGGGGAAGCAACGTCATCCTAAGGCTCCCGCCCCCACCCACGGCGGAGCCGATCCAGTGACTTTCTCGAAAGCTCGCAGCGCGAAACGATCCGTCATGCCGGCGACGTAGTCGACCGCCGCGACACGCGGGTCCTCGTCGCCGGCCGCGGCGGCCGCCTGATGCTCCAGGAGCACCGTCAGGATCTGCTGGACCGCGGCGCGGGTCTCGGCCCCGACCCGGCCGACGTAGACCCTGTCGAACAGGAACTCCCTCGTCGTTCCCATCGCCGCGAACACGTCGCCGCTCATCTGGATCTGAGCCTGCCCGGTGGAGGCCTCGACAAGGTCGCCGACCATCTTCCTGATCCGCTCGTGGTGCGTCGCCCCGAGCACTTCGAGCGTCTGCGCCGGCAGATCCTCTTCCTTCAGGATCCCGGCCCTCGTCGCGTCGTCGATGTCGTGGTTGAGATAGGCGATCCGGTCGGCGAACCGGGCGATCTGACCCTCGAGCGTCCCAGGCATCGTCGGCATCGACCAGGTGTGGTTGGCGATCCCGTCGCGGACCTCCCACGTCAGGTTCAGGGCCTCGAGGACCTCGACTATCCGGACCGACTGCAGGTTGTGCCTGAAGCCCGGCATGAAAGCGGCCACAACCTCCTCCCCGAGGTGACCGAAAGGAGTATGTCCCAGGTCGTGCCCGAGGCAGATCGCTTCGACGAGGTCTTCGTTGAGTCGCAGAGCACGAGCGATGGTCCGCGCCACCTGAGTGACCTCGAGCGTATGGGTCAGCCGGACCCGGTAGTGGTCGCCCTCGGGTGCCAGGAACACCTGCGTCTTATGAGCCAGCCGCCGGAACGCCTTGGAGTGCACGATGCGGTCGCGGTCACGCTGGAAGGAGGTGCGCATCTCATCTTCTAGCTCCAGATCCTCGCGGCCTTTGCTGGTTCGAGCGAGACACGCGAGCGCCGAAAGAGTGGCCGCCTCCAGATCCTCGATGCGTTCCCGGACGGCGATGCTCATCGCCTCGAAGCTAGCACCCACATGCGACGGCTTTTACGGCGTTTTGCCAGACGCCTTCTGCTCCCGCGGTCCCCGGCGCCAGCCTCTCCACCCGATGATCCAGCGTCATGTGGTGCCGGGCTATCTGTGCCCGACCGCCGGCTGATTACTTCGAGGAGGTCTGCGCGGCCCCCAGAACCGCTTGAGCGGCGGCGAGGCGCGCGGTCGGGACCCGGAAGGGCGAGCAGGACACGTAATGGAGGCCGAGCCCGTGACAGAACACCACCGAATCGGGATCTCCCCCATGCTCGCCGCAGATGCCGAAGTGCATCTTCGGATTCGCGGCCCGGCCCTCCTCCACCGCGAACCGCATCAAGCGGCCCACGCCCGGCTCGTCGATCGTGGCGAACGGGTTCGAAGGAACGAGCTTCCGCTCCTCGTACAGACCCAGGAACTTGCCGATGTCATCGCGCGAGAAGCCGAAGGCGGTCTGCGATAGGTCGTTCGTGCCGAAGGAGAAGAAGTCGGCATGCTCTGCGATCTCGCCCGCGGTCAGAGCCGCGCGCGGCAGCTCGATCATCGTTCCGAACTCGATGTGCAGCTTCACGCCGGCCTTCTTCACGATGTTCTTCGCCACCGGCTCGAGCTCGTCGCGCATCTGGCGCAGCTCCTCTGCTGTTGCTACCAGCGGGATCATGATCTCGGGCCGCGGGTCCAGCCCCTTCTTCTTCAGCTGGACGGCGGCCTCCGCGATGGCCTGGACCTGCATCGCGTACAGCCCGGGCTTGATGATCCCCAGCCTCACGCCGCGGAGGCCCAGCATCGGATTCGCCTCGTGCAGATCACGAACCTTCGCCAGGAGCTCCTTGCGCTCCGCGAGCGCCTTCTTGCTCATCTTCTTCGCGCCGGCCTCCGCGAGTGCCACCTCGACCTCGAGGTCCACGTGGTTCGGGAGGAACTCGTGAAGTGGCGGGTCCAGCAAGCGAACGGTCACGGGGAAACCGTCCATCGCCTTGAAGATGCCGACGAAGTCCCTGCGTTGCAGCGGGAGCAGAGCCTTGTAGGCCTGTTTCTCCTCGTCGGCGTCCGAGGCGAAGATCATCTTTCGAACCTGAGCCACGCGTTCTTCGCCCATGAACATGTGCTCGGTTCGACAGAGCCCGATCCCCTCGGCGCCGCGAGCGCGCGCGTTTCGAGCTTGCTCAGGCGTGTCGGCGTTCGCCCGCACCCGTAGCTTGCGCTTGCGCTCCATGAACGCGTCGATCTCTTCGTACGCCTGCCACAGCTTTGCTTTCCTTGCCCTCTTGTTGCCCATCATCGCGGCGTCGATCGGTGACGGCTCGGTCTCCAGCTGTCCGAGATAAACCGTGCCTTGGGTCCCGTCGATCGTGATCCAGTCACCCTCGCCGACGACGGTGCCTCCGACCGTGAACCGCTTCCCCTTCGGGTCCATCCGGATCGCGTCCGCGCCACACACCGCGGGGATCCCCTCGCCGCGCGCCACAACCGCCGCGTGCGAGTTCGTCCCTCCGGCGGAGGTGAGGATGCCCTGCGACGCAATCATCCCGTGGTAGTCGTCGGGGTTCGTCTCGCGGCGGGCGAGGATGACCTTCTCGTTGCGCTCAGCCCACTTCGACGCGTCCTCCGCGGTGAACACCACCCGGCCGACGGCGGCACCAGGAGAGGCATTCAGCCCCCGTGCGAGCGGCTCCTTGCCCTTGATCGCCTCGGGCTTGATGCTCGGCTTGAAGAGCTCGTCGAGCTTCCCGGCAGTGACGCGGTCTTGTGCTGCCGTCTTCACCTTGATGAAGCCCTCGTCGATCATGTCCTTCGCGATCACCCACTCCGCGATGGCGGTGCGCTTCCCGACGCGGGTCTGAAGGAGCCACAGCTTCCCCTGCTCGACTGTGAACTCGATGTCGCACATGTCCTTGAAGCGTCTCTCCAGCTTGTCCATGTGCTTCTGTAGCTCTTTCCACGCCTGCGGCTGGAGGTCACCCATCTGTTGCAGCGGGACGGTGTTGCGGATGCCGGCGACGACGTCTTCTCCCTGCGCGTTCTGCAGGTAGTCGCCGTACGGCCTCTTCTCCCCCGTCGAAGGATCACGCGTGAAGGCGACGCCGGTTCCGCTGTCCTCGCCTCTGTTCCCGAAGACCATCGCCTGTACGTTCACCGCCGTGCCCAGGGCGTCGGAGATCTTGTTGCGCCTCCGGTAGTCCTGAGCCCTCTTGTTGTCCCACGACCTGAACACGGCCTCGATCGCGAGGTGCAGCTGCTCGGTCGGATCCTGCGGGAAGTCACGCTCGGTCTCTTTCCTGACGATGCTCTTGAAGGTCTTCACGAGCGCCCGGAGGTCGGGCGCTCCGAGGTCCACGTCATTCGTGACCTTCTTTCGGTGCTTGATCTCGTCGAGCGCCTCTTCGAACAGATCACCGTCCACACCCATGACGGTCTTGCCGAACATCTGGACCAAGCGCCGGTACGAGTCCCAGGCGAAACGCTCCGAACCCGTCTGTTGAGCGAGCCCGTCCACGCTCTCGTCGTTCAAGCCGACGTTCAAGACGGTGTCCATCATCCCCGGCATCGAGAACGGCGCGCCGGAACGGACGGACACGAGCAACGGATCGCGAGGGTCGCCGAGCTGGCGGCCCATCGCCTCTTCCAACCCCTTGCGGTGTTCCGCGACTTCGTCCAGAAGACCCTCCGGAAACCTTTGGCCCGCGTAGCGGTACGCGTTGCAGGCCTCGGTAGTGATCGTGAAGCCGGGAGGAACCGGGAGGCCGAGCTTCGTCATCTCCGCCAGGTTGGCGCCCTTGCCGCCCAGCAGGTTCTTTTGAGAGGCGTCTCCTTCGCTGAAGTCATAGACCCACTTCGTCACGACGTGACCCCCTTCGTCTTAATGACCGCCCTCGGGCTCGTCGAGGTCGACGTCCACCTTCTGATCGTCGGCGCCTAGGTCAACTTCGACCCTCCCGCGGTGACCGTGCGGGTCGTAGATGTTGAGGTGCCAGGTCCCCTCGACCAGATGGAACTGATAATTGCCTTCGTCGTCGACGACGACCTGCGTAACGTGGTCCCCCGTCGCGTTGTGCACCTCGACCGTCGCGAGCTTCGCGGGGCCGGAGCCGTGGACGCTCACGCGCCCAGATAATTTGGGCATGTCTAGAACCTCTCTCGTACGAACTCCACTACGGCGTCGATCCCTATCCGCTTCTGTTCCATCGTGTCCCGCTCGCGCACGGTCACCTGCTGGTCTTCCAGCGTCTCGAAGTCGACGGTGACGCAGAAGGGTGTTCCGATCTCGTCCTGGCGGCGGTAGCGCTTGCCGATCGCTTGAGTGATGTCGATGTCGGTGGCGAAGTGCGGCCGGATCTGCGCAGCAACCCTCTCCGCAACCGGAACGAGGTCCGCGTGCTTCGACAGAGGCAGTACCGCGACCTTGATCGGAGCAAGACGCTTGTCGAGCTTCAGGACGGTCCGTTTCTCCATCTTGCCGGTTGCGGTCGGCGCTTCGTCTTCCGCGTAGGCGTCGATCAGGAACGCCATCAGCGGACGCTCCACGCCCACCGACGGCTCGATGACATAGGGGATGTAGCGCTCGTCGGTGTCGGGGTCGAAGTAGGAGAGGTCCTCACCGGAATGCTCGGCGTGCGCCTTCAGGTCGAAGTCGGTGCGGTTCGCGATCCCCTCGATCTCCGACCATCCCATCCCGGGGAAGTTGTATTCGATGTCGTAGGTACGTTTCGCATAGTGGGAGAGCTCGTCCGCCTCGTGCTCGCGCAGCCTCAGGTTCTCGGCCTTCATCCCCAGGTCGGTGTACCAGCTCATCCGTAGATCCAGCCAGTACTCATGCCATTCGTCGTCAGTTCCCGGCTTCACGAAGAATTCGATCTCCATCTGCTCGAACTCGCGGGTCCGGAAGACGAAGTTGCCGGGCGTGATCTCATTGCGGAACGACTTGCCCTGCTGGGCGATCCCGAACGGGATCCGCTTCCGTGATGTCTGCTGCACGGTTTTGAAGTCGACGAACATCCCCTGGGCCGTCTCGGGGCGCAGGTACACCGCGTTAGCGGAGTCCTCCACCGGGCCCATATGGGTCTTGAACATCAGGTTGAACTGCCGCGGCTCCGTCCAGACGGGACCCTGGCCGCAGTCTCTACAGGCCTTCGAGAGATCGATGTGGTCCGCGCGGAAGCGGTGATGGCAGTTGGTGCATTCGACCAGAGGGTCGGTGAAGGTAGCTACGTGGCCCGAAGCCTCCCACACCTTCGGTGACATCAGGATCGAGCTCTCGAGGCCGACGACATCGCCACGCAGGTGGACCATGGAATGCCACCACTGGGCCTTGATGTTGCGCTTCAGCTCGATCCCCAGCGGGCCCCAGTCCCAGGCCGAGCGCAGGCCGCCGTAGATCTCGCTGGACTGGAAGACGATGCCGCGCCTCTTGCAGAGGTTGACGATCGTGTCGATGGTGGGCTCCGCCATGCGGGCATGATAGTCGGCATGACTTCTGCAACCGGCGGCCGTGCGCGGCCTCAGGAGGGTCCGCGATAGACGGCGTGCTCGGTCTCCTCGTCGTCTTCGGCCTCATCCTCTTGCACGGGTTCTTCGTCGCGGGCGAATTCGGGATCGTCGCGATCGACCGCAACAAGGTGGAGCAGCTGGCATCGCAAGGCGACCGCCGCGCGAAGAGCGCTCTCCTTGCTTTGAAGTCGTTGTCGTTCCAGCTCTCGGGCGCCCAACTGGGCATCACGATCACATCCCTGCTGGTCGGGTTCCTGATCGAGCCGGCGGTCGCGCCCGCGTTGGAACCGTTGATCG
The DNA here is from genome assembly GCA_030776625.1 of Actinomycetota bacterium. Lineage (NCBI taxonomy): Bacteria > Bacillati > Actinomycetota > Actinomycetota bacterium. The sequence goes on from JALYHL010000004.1 coordinate 110,267, forward strand.
AAGCGGTGGGATTACCGCAGAGTTCTGCACTGGGAGTCTCGGTGGGGCTGGGACTCGCGCTCGCGACGGCGTTCGAGATGGTGGTCGCCGAGCTGATCCCCAAGAACCTCGCGATCGCCCGTCCCGAGGCCGTGACCTTCGCCCTCGCGACGCCGTTCCGGCTGAGTAACGCCGCTATGAAGCCGTTCATCTTGCTGTTCAACTCCGCGGCGAACTGGACCGTTCGGCTCGTGGGGATCGAACCGCAGGAGGAGCTGTCAGGGGTCCAATCACTCGAAGAGCTGCAGGTCCTGATCCGGTCGTCGCGCGAGGGCGGTGCGATCGACGAGGAGGAGTTCTCTCTTCTCGCCCGCTCGATCACCTTCGGCGACAAGGTGTGCGCAGACGCGCTGACCCCGCGGGTGTCGGTGACGTCGATACCGCGCGACGCCACGGTCGGCGACCTTCGGAAGCTGGCTCTGGAGACGGGCCATTCTCGTTTCCCGGTGACGGACGAAGGCATCGACGACATCATCGGTGTGGTCCACGTCAAAGACAGCTACGCGATCCCTGCCGAGCGACGGGATGCGACGCCTATCGCCCAGATCGTTCGCCAGCCACTGGTGGTGCCGGAGTCGCGCGACCTCGCATCGCTCCTCGTCGAGATGCGGCGGGATCGTCAGCAACTCGTGATCGTCGTCGACGAGTACGGCGGCACCGCCGGGATCATCAGCCTCGAGGATCTCCTGGAAGAGATCGTCGGCGAGATCGAAGACGAATACGACCCCCGCACCGGCTCCACGTCGCGCCTTACCGACCCGCCGTCCGGGATCCACGTCGTGCCCGGGACCATGCGCGCTCCCGAGCTCTTCGAGACGACGGGGTTCCGGCTCCCCGACGGCGACTACGACACACTCGCCGGCCTGTTGTTGACGTTGTTCGACCGAGTGCCATCACAGGGTGACCACGTCTCTTACGAGGGGTGGGAGTTCAAGGTCGTAGAGATGGAGCGCAACCGGATCGCGCGGGTCCTCGTCGTGGCGCCGCCCTCTACGGAGGACCGCTGATGGCGATGCCACTGGTGGTCGCGATCCTGCTGCTCCTCGCGAACGGGTTCTTCGTCGGAGCAGAGTTCGGGCTGATCGCGGCCCGGCGGTCCAAGATCGAGCAGCTGGCAGAAGGGGGCGACCGCAAGGCGAAGCTGGCTCTTCGGTCGGTGCGGGAGCTGTCCTTCATGCTGGCGGGGGCGCAGTTGGGGATCACGATGGCATCGCTCGGGCTCGGCGCGATAGCCGAGCCCGCCGTCGCTCGGCTGATCGAGAGCGGGCTGCACGGCGTCATTCATGTGACGCCCGGGGTCTTGCACACGATCTCGTTCGTGATCGCTCTGTCGATCGTCGTGTTCCTGCACATGGTCGTGGGCGAGATGGCGCCGAAGAACATCGCAATCGCGAAGCCCGAAGGGACCGCACTCTGGGTAGCGGCTCCCTTCCGCTTCTATACGACGCTGTTCCGGCCGTTCATCCACCTGTTGAACGGGCTGGCCAACGGAGGGGTCCGGCTGCTTGGCGTCGAGCCGCAGGAAGAGGCCCGCTCCGTCCACACGAGCGACGAGATCGGCTTGATGATCGCGGAGTCGGCCCGAGGCGGCGCCATCGACAAGTTCGAGCACCGCCTCTTGCAGGGCGCTATCCAGTTCTCGGAGCGCGACGCGGCCTCGGTGATGGTTCCTCGCACGGACGTCATCGCGGTTCCGTTGGACGTCACACCTGAGGAGCTCGAGAAGGTCATCGTCGAGAGCGGGCACTCGCGGCTCCCGGTGTATGCGGAAGACCTGGACCACGTCGTCGGCTTCTTCCACGCGAAGGACCTCCTGAAGGTGCGCGACGACGAACGGCAGCGACCACTCGCGCGGCGGCTGATCCGTCAGATGCTCGTTGTCCCCGAGTCCCGCCACCTGCATCCGCTGCTGCTGGATATGAGACGTGAGCGTCGACACTTCGCGCTGGTCGTCGAGGAGCATGGAGGGACCGCCGGGATCGTGACGCTCGAAGACCTCCTAGAGGAGCTGGTCGGCGAGATCAGGGACGAGCACGATGCCGGGGAGCTCGGCATCGTCCACCTCGACGAGGGTCGCTACTGCATCCCGGGGGTGCTCCGGATCGACGAGGCCGAACGCGTACTGGGGATCGACCTGCCGGAGGGTGAATACGAGACGGTTGCCGGGTTCCTCATGGACAAGCTCGGGCGCATCCCGAAGCGGCGCGACCGCGTCTCGCACGATGGCTGGCGGCTAACCGTCAGCTCGATGCAGCGGCGGCGGGTGGAACAAGTGATCGTGGAGCGCGCCGAGCGCGTAGAGCACCAGGGGCGCTAGAGCTTCGGTCCACCCGTGTTGGTGACGTAATACGTCTGCGGGGCGGCGTCTTTGAACTTCGAGGCGAAGGTGATGTGCAGACGGCCGTCGGGCCCGATGTCGAGCTGCAGGAAGTCCCACAGCTGCCGCCCCAGTGGCCCGAGCGCTACGGGCGTCTCAGTGGGCACGCGGCTCTCGTAGATCCTCGGGCGCTTGGTGTCTGCCTTGGGGATGACCGCCGCGTGCAGGTACCAAGGAGCGTCTTCTGGAAGCTCGTCCTGATAGGCCGCCAGCGGTAGATCGATCCCGCCGTAGAGGGTCGTTCCTCCCGTCGCGGCCCTGAGGAACCGTTGGGCCACGTTCGCCTTCTTCGTCGTCGGGGTCTGGTACCAGGCAAGGCCCACGCCACCGTCACCGTCGGCCGTGATCCACGGGAAGGTTGCGCAGCCAGGGCCGCTGCTCGCCTTGATCGGGTCGCTCCACGACTTGCCGTTGTTCGACGAGTAGGCGTAGTAGACGTCGCAGCCTTCCTTGTCGTAGGTCGACCACGTGACGTATCCCGTGCCGGCCGCGTCCACCGCAGCGGCGCCGGTGAAGATCGGGCTGAAGCCGCCGCTGCGCTGCGGCCTGGTTACGACCGCCTCCGTGAAGGTCTTGCCCTGATCGGTCGACACCGAAGACGTCAGCAACTCGGAGCCCTGGCCGTCAGCGTTCGTCCCGGCGACCCACAACGTGCCCGTCTTGCGGTCGGCCGCGATGTGGCCCGGGAAGTACGGCTGCCCGGTGATCTTGCCGTCCCATGACAGGGGGCCGAAGGTCGACCAGGTCTTGCCGCCGTCGGTCGAGCGGTACACCTCGGTGTGGCTGACGTGGTTCACGTACAGGTAAAGCCCTTTCTCGCTCCAGGCGATCCAGGGGCGATCGTCGAAGCCGGGGATCACTCCGCTCGTCGGGAGCGTGTACTCCCACTTCTGGCCGTGGTCACTCCACTTGCTGATCAAGAGGCCGGGGATGTAGGTGTCGACGAAGTAGACGTTGCCCTCGTCGTCTACGGCGAGGTCCCCCTCGGCGCCGATGCCCCACTCGCGGACGTGCCCCGGAGACTCCATCTCGGTGAACTTCTTGCCGTCGGTCGACCTCCACACTGGAGAGGAGGCAGCGAGGCAGCAGGTGCCTGCGATGTAGACGACGCCTTTCTTGTCCACCTGGAGGACCGGCTCCCCGGACCATTCGTGGTCGCTGGGGGGCTTGCCGCTACGGGAGTCGTAGACGCGGCTGACGGCGGTCCGGAGCGGCGAGAACGATTCCAGGGCAACGGGCTCGGCGAACCGCAGTTGGTCGGCGGAGGAAGAGCCGCCTCGGGCGGGCTTCGCCGATGCCGTCGCGCTCGCGCCGACAAGCAAGGAGATAACCAAGACGATCGTGAGCGTCCGAGCGATGCGCATGTGCAGAAGCCTCCCGGGGGGTGTGGTCCTGCACGAGATTTCGCCCGGAAGCTCCCGATTCCTCCCTCGCTCCGTGGCCGATGGCTCCTCCGTTAGCCTCTCAGGCGTGAACATCGACCGCATGCGCGACGCCCGTCCGTACTTCCTGCGTGGAGCGGTGTTCGGCCTTATCGCGCTCGTCGCGCTCGTGTGGCGTTCCGGCTACGAAGACGACGTCTTCACCGGTGAGTTCACGACAGAGGACGGCTTCCAGCTCCTGGCCGCCTTCGTCTTCCTCGTGTCGGGGGTGATCGCGGTCAGGGGCGCCGCCAAGGGCGCCAGGATGGCTCTTCGCTCGCACGAGGACGATCCACGAGGGGCTCCGGTCAGCTTCATCGTGTCGGTCATCGGCTACCTCGTGGTCGTCTATTCCGTGGTCAAGCTCCTGGGCGGTGACCTGGGCGGACTGCTGCTTGGAGGCGCACTTACCGGCGTGGTCGTCGGTATCGCGGCGCAGCAGACGCTGGGGAACTTCTTCGCCGGGATCGTCCTGCTCCTGGTGCGGCCGTTCGCCGTCGGCGAATACGTCGTGCTGAAGGGAGCGACCTTGGGCGGCGAGTACGAGGGCGTGGTCGTCGAGATGAGCATGTTCTACGTCCACCTGAGCACCGAGCGCGGGGCGGTAGCTCTGCCGAACGCCGGCGTGCTGGCGGCCGCGGTCGGCCCCGGCGCCCGGAGCGCCGACGAGGACGACGACAACGACGCCGACAAGGAAGACAAGGAACCGCCGTCGAGCCCCGCCCACGGCGGCCCCGCCACGAGCTCCCCGACCCCTGCGGGCTAGCCGGCCGAAGAGCGGCTACAGGGAGCCGAAGCGGCGGTGGCGGGCCGCGTAGTCCTCTAGCGCCTCCCACAGCGCGTGGCGATCGAAGTCCGGCCACAGCGTCTCGGTGAAGTAGAGCTCGGCGTAGGCCGATTGCCACAGCAGGAAGTTCGACAGGCGCATCTCGCCCGACGTGCGGATCAGCAGGTCAACGTCGGGAACGTCCGGCGCATAGAGATGGTCGGCTATGGGCCCCTTTGCAGCCGCGTCCTCCAGCTCGGCGCGGCCGCCGTAGTTGAAGCACACCATCAGATCCATGCGCTGGTTGTGGGCGGTGGCGGCCTCCGCGGCGTCGAACTCGTCGAGCACCTCTTGCGGAACGGGATCGCGACGCCCGATGCGCCGGATGCGGACGCCGCGCTCGTTCATGTCGTCGCGCCGCTGGCGAAGGAGCTTCCGGTTGAACCCGAGGAGGAAGTCCACCTCGTCTTCTGGCCGGGACCAGTTCTCGGTGGAGAACGCGAACACCGACAGGTACCGCACCCCCGCCTCGATCGCGCCCTCGACCACGTCGAACAGGGCCTTCTCCCCCATCTCGTGGCCCTTGCTGCGCGACAGGCCGCGGGCCTCGGCCCAGCGCCCGTTGCCGTCCATGATGATGGCTACGTGCGCCGGCCGCTCCGTCGAGGTCAAGAGGCGGGGAGCGCGTGCAGCGTCTTCAGCGGTCGCTCGAGGTGGTACTCGGCGTACTTCCTGAGCGCTTGCGTCATCGCCAGCGTCGTCCGAGCATCCGCGGCCTGTCCGAAGTCCGAGCTCAACAGGCGCGACATCAGCTCGATGTCTGCGGTGGCCATACGCACGGAGTCACCGGCTTCGTGCCAGCAGGTCTCGCAGATCGCGCCCCCGAGCGCCGGGCTGAACGCGCCCAACACCGCGTCTTCCCCGCAACCGGAGCAAGAGGTCAGCTGCGGGTGGTAGCCGGAGATGGAAAGGAGCTTGACCAGGAACGAGGGCACCACGTTCGGCCGCCCCTCTGCGAGCGCTTGAAGGCCACCGATCAACAGCGCGTACGTGGGAAAGGCCCGCTCGCGGTCGGGGGTGATCTTCTCGACCACATCGAGCAGCGCGGCGCCCGCCCGCAGCTTCGCGTAATCGACCCTGATCTCGTCGAACGACATGAGGATGTCGGCCTGGGTGATCGTGTCGAGGTTGCGGCCCTTGTAGATGATCAGCTCGGCGCGAGTGAACGGCTCGAGCCGGGCGCCGAAGCGGCTCTTGGTCTTGCGGATGCCTTTGGCGACCGCCCGCACCTTCCCGTTAGCCCGCGTGAAGACGGTGACGATGCGATCGGCCTCGCCGAGCTTGATCGTCTTGAGGACGACGCCCTCGTCCTTGTAGATGTGCGGCATGAGACCCCTGACGCTAGAACGACCAACCTCATTCGGCTGGGATTACGGGCCGATCTGGCACTCGCCACCCTCGGCGAAACGCGAGCGACGCGCCGGATTGTCGTGATCGACCGGCACGAGTACGGTGTCTAGCCGTTCAAGTCGTGCTCGATCCCTGGCCGGTGCCTCCCGGGAGCGTAGTCAATACAGCCGCCTTGGCTCGCACTGTCCGGGTTGGATCGGCAGGTTCCGGCGTCTTCGAAGCTGCTGATCGCCCGCCATTCGTATCTCTTGACAGCTCGGCCCAGGAAACGCTTCGGGAAACGAACCCTCACCGACCGCCGCGTGGGTCGGCTTACGTCGACCCGACCGATGAACTCCCCCGGGCCATGGGTGCCGAAGGTGGTCATCCGAGCGTGCAGACCCCTCTCCTCCGAATAGTCGATCCGTAGGTACCGGTCGTCGTCGAGCGAGCTCTCACGTCGGTCGAACAGAAGAGCTATCCAAGACGAGTCATCTCTCAGGTCCGGATTACGCCATTCCTCGTACATCCGCAGCGTATGGACCAGCCGCGTCCCGTGATGGCCGTGAGAGACGGCCTTGATATCTAGGGGGCCGCTCGTTGCCTCTCCGTCGGCCCTCTTCGCCGTGTCGGCAGCCGCGGGCGAGCCGACCAGAAGAAGCGCCAGCAACACGAATAGGACACGTTTCCACATGATCGTGGATTCTAGTGGCGGCGCGGGTCGTTGTGAGGGTGAGACCCCGGACGGGCCTAGGAGATCCCGATCCGGAGGTTGCGCGGCTTCTTCTCGCCGTCGACCTCGTCGAGATCGAACGTGACTCGCTGACCCGGACGCAGGAAACGGAACATCCCACCCTCGAGCGACCTCGCGTCGATCGCGAACTCGGTCTGGCCGTCGTCGGCGAGCAGCGTGCCGGTCTTCGTCAGTGAGTCGTACAGCTTGACGGTGGCTTGCGGCATCGGGTTCATGACCTCACTCGTTGTGGGGCCACAGCGGCCCGCGCACGGCCCAGAACAATATCGCCCCGAACAGCGCCAGCACCGCTAGGTCCGCGCCCAGCGACGCGGCCACGCGGCCGTCGAGCCCCGGCTTCAGGGCGTCGACCGCATACGTCGACGGCAACACCACCCGCAGCGGTGAGATCCAACCGGGCAACTTGTCCTCCGGCAAGATGCCGAGGAAGAGCACCGCCATCATCGCGAGGTTCGAGTACATACCGGCGAGTTGCTCATCGGGCGCGCCGAAGCCGATCATCAGACCGATCCCAGCCAAGGCGAAGGACCCCAGTGCCCACACCGGAACGACGACCCACAGCGCGACCAACGACAGGTCGAACAGCGCCGCGCCGACAAGCACGACGATGATCGTGCCGGGTAGAGAGAAGACCGCGAACGACAGCAGCACGGCGGCCACCACAGCCCCGCGCGAGACCGGCAGGGTCGAGTAGAAGTCGATCGCGCGCGTCTCTTTCAGCGTCGCCATCCGTTGCGCCAGCATCACGATGGCCGTCATCGCGATCGCGAGCACCACCGAGCCCGCCACGATCTGTTGTCCGAACTCCCGCACCTGTTCGGCCTCCATCACCGCGCGCATCAGAACCGCTATCCCGAGCGGCATCACGGACGACACGATCAGGTACGGCCGCCACGACGTGCGAAGGCGTGACATCTGGATCGAGAGCAACACCCGGAACCGGTCCCAACGGCCGCTCGCCCGGGTCATGCTCGTTCCTCGTCGTCGCCCAGGGAGTGCCCGCTGACCTCGAGGTAGACGTCTTCCAACGTGGGAGTCACCAGCCGCGCGTCCTCCAAAGCTTGAGGCCCCGAAGACGCCATCACCTTCTCGAGGATCGCGATCGCGTCTTCCGCAGGGGTCCAGCCGCTGATCCGGCGGTTCTCGATCTTTGCCGATGGTCCCAGCAACGACGCGACCGACGCCGCGTCCGCGCCGCCGTCTTCCGCAAGGACCACCTCGATCCGGGTCCGGTGCGCGAGCCCACTCTTCAGCTCTGCGGGCGTGCCCGCGGCCGCGACCTTCCCGTGATCGAGGATCGCAACCCGGTCGAGCACGTGCTCTGCCTCGGCCACGTCGTGCGTCACGAGGATCATCGCGGCCCCCGCGCGGCACCTCTCCGCCAGCAGCTCCCAGATGCGCCGGCGGAGCCGGGGGTCGATGTCGGCGGTCGGCTCGTCGAGGATGAGAACCGGCAGGCGCCCGACCAGCGTCATCGCGATCTGCACCAACCGCCGCTGCCCGCCCGAGAGCTTCCGGAGCTGCCTGGTGGCGAGGGGGCCGAGGTCGAGCGCCTCGGTCAGCTGCTTCGTCTCGGAGCCGGCCGTCGCACGACCGCACCCGCGCAGCATCCCGGTCCACATGATCGCCTCGGAGACCTTCAGCTCCCCCAGCGCGAGGGATCCCTGCGGCAGGTAGGCGACGGCACGCCCGACGCGCGGGTCCCCGCCCTTACCTCCCTGCAGCGGGTCCCCGAAGAGCCTGATCTGGCCCGACGTCGGCGCCAGCAGCCCGACCAGCTGACGAACCAACGTGGTCTTGCCGGCGCCGTTCGAGCCGAGGAGGCCGAACGCCTCGCCCGGCTGGACGACGAAGTCGATGCCGTCGTTCGCCACGACCTGGGGCTTCCTGTAGACCTTTCGGAGGTTGCGGACCTCGTAAGCAGCGTGGCGGCCCATCAGCTGTGCCCGACGAACCCGAGGCGTTCCAGAGCGTGGGCGCGCCGCTGCCAGTCCTTCTCGACCTTGGCCCGCAGCTCGAGAAAGACTTTGCGGCCGAACAGCAGCTCCATCTCTTCGCGCGCCTCGGTGCCGGCAGCCTTGATCGTGGCGCCTCCCTTGCCGATGACTATGCCCTTCTGTGAGTCTCGCTCGACGAAGATCGTCGCCCGGATCTCGAGCAGGCCGTCCTCGCGCTCCTCATACTCCTCCGTGACAACGGCGATCGAGTGCGGGACCTCCTCTCTCGTCCGCGTGAGCAGCTTCTCTCGCACTAGCTCCGCTACGAAAGCCGGAGGAGGTTGGTCGGTCCTGGTGCCCGGCGGGTAGTACATGGGCCCCTCCGGCATCCTCGCCACGACCAGTTCGCGGAGCAGATCGATCCCCTCGCCCGTCTTGGCCGCTATCGGGACGAACTCGTCGTAGTCGCCGAGCTCGGAGGCGGCCGCCAACGACGCCGCGATCGCGTCGCGCGACATGAGGTCGATCTTGTTCACGATCAGGAACGACGGACAGCTGGCTGCACGAAGGTCCTGCGCGACCCGGGCATCACCGCTTCCGACCCCGGAGCTGCCGTCAACGACGAGCAACGCAAGCTCGACGTCCGACCACGCCGCGCGCACCACGTCGTTGAGGCGCGACCCGAGCAGCGTGCGCGGCTTGTGATAGCCGGGGGTGTCGATCAGCACCACCTGACACGCAGGCGTGTTCACAATGCCGCGGACCGCGCTGCGCGTCGTCTGGGGCTTGTCCGACGTGATCGCGACCTTGTCGCCGACGAGCGCATTCACGAGGGTGGATTTGCCGACGTTCGGGCGCCCGACGACGGCGACAAAACCCGATCTGAACCCGTCCATCACCCGGCTTCGGCGGGCTCGGCGTCTCCCGGGAGTTTCTTGATGACGACCTTTTGGATCCGACGTCCGGTGACGCGCTCGGTCCGGAACTCGATCGAGTCGAACTTCACTTTCTCGCCCACGACCGGGACCCGTCCGGTCAAACCGAAGACGAGGCCCCCGACGGTGTCCCATTCCTCGTGGGGAAGCTCGACGCCCAACAGGTCGTTCACCTCGTCGATCGGCATCTTCGCGTCGACGCGGATGGTCTCGTCGTCGATCGGCTCGACCAGCGGCTCCTCGTTGTCGTACTCGTCGACGATCTCCCCGACGATCTCTTCGATCAGGTCTTCGATGGTGACGAGCCCCGCGGTGCCTCCGTACTCGTCCACGACTATGGCCATGTGAACGTGTTGGGTCTGCATCTCGCGCAGCAGCTCGGACACCTTCTTCTGTTCGGGGATGAAGGTCGGGGCGCGGCCGAGGCTGGACACCTTGGCGCGGTTGCGCACCTCCGGCACCCGTTTCAGAAGATCCTTCGCGTACAGGAGGCCCACGATGTTGTCGGTGTCGCCCTCATACAGAGGGATACGCGAATACCCAGCGTCCACGATCGTCTTCAAGGCTTCGTCGAAGCCGGCATCTGACGGCAGCGTGACCATGTCCGGACGCGGAACCATCACCTCTCGGACAACGGTGTCGCCGAACTCGAACACCGAGTGGATGAGCTCGCGCTCGTCCTCTTCGATCTCCTGCTCCTCCTCCGCCACATCGACCATGTGGCGGATCTCGTCCTCCGTCACGAACGGCCCCTTCGGGAGACCGTGGCCGGGCAGGAGGACCATCATGGCGTTCGAGATCCAGATCAGGACCTTCCCCAGAGGCCTGAGAACCCGTCCGATCCACAGCACCGGGCGCGCCATGATCAGCGCGGCGCGATCCGTCCGCTGCACCGTGAACGTCTTCGGAACCACCTCGGCGAAAACGAAGATCGCGAGCGTCATCACCACGGCGGCGACGACCTCACCGCCGTCGTCGAAGATCCTCGTCGCAAGGATGGTGGCCATCACGGTCGCCGTGATGTGACTGAGCAACGTCAGCAGCAGGACCACGTTGAGGAATGGAGCGGGATCCTCGACTATGCGCACGAGGGCTGCGCCCCCCTTACGTCTGTCCTGCGCGAGGTGGTGAGCCTTCGCACGCCCCACCCGGCTGATGGCAGTCTCGGCCATCGCGGCGAAGGCCGCGAAGAGCAGCAGGCAACCGATCAACACACCTAAGCCGGCGTTGCCCATCAGGACGCGGACGCATGGAAGGCCGCCAGGATCTCTCGCTGGCGCGCATCCATCCGCGCTTTCTCCTCCTCTTCGTCGTGGTCGTAGCCGAGCAGGTGAAGCGTCCCGTGAACGAGGAGCGTCTCGAGCTCGGCGGCGACGTCGTGACCGATCTTGGCTGCGTTCGAGCTGGCGACGTCGGGACAGATCACGACGTCACCCAACAACAACGAGCTGTCTTCGTCCTCCATCATCGGGAACGAGAGAACGTCGGTCGCGTAGTCGTCACCCGCGAACCTGGCGTTCAAACGCCGGATGTGATCGCGCGTCACGAGCAAGACCGACAGCTCTGCGGCATCGTCTACGTCTTCCGCTTGCAGAACGTGTTGTGCAAGCGCGGAGAGCTTGGTCTCGTCGACCTCTAGCTCCTGCTCGTTCGCCACGAATACGTCCACGGTCACAGTCAGAAGGGCTCTAGCCGGCCTGATGTTTCTTCGTCTCTTCCGCGTACATGCGGTAGGCCTCGACGATGTCCTGCACGATCTTGTGGCGGACGACGTCCCGTGCGTGCAGGTGAGTGAAGTCGACGCCAGAGATCTCTTCCAGGATCTCTTCGACCACCACGAGCCCTGACCTCGCGCCGCTGGGGAGGTCGATCTGAGTGATGTCTCCGGTCACCACCGCCTTGGACCCGAAGCCGAGCCGCGTCAAGAACATCTTCATCTGCTCGGGCGTCGTGTTCTGCGCCTCGTCGAGGATGATGAAGGCGTCGTTCAGCGTGCGGCCGCGCATGAAGGCGAGCGGCGCGATCTCGATCGTCCCGCGCTCGATGTAGCGGTTGAAGGTCTCGGGCTCGAGCATCTCGTACAGGGCGTCGTAGAGCGGTCTCAGGTACGGATCGATCTTCGCCGCGAGGTCGCCGGGGAGGAAGCCCAGACGCTCGCCCGCCTCGACCGCGGGTCGCGTCAACACGATGCGCGAGACCTCTCCGGATTTCAGCGCCCGGATAGCCATCGCCACGGCGAGGTAGGTCTTGCCGCTGCCCGCGGGGCCGATCCCGAACACCAGCGTGTTCTTGCGGATCGAGTCCACGTACGCTTTCTGTCCGACCGTCTTCGGCCGGATCGGTTTGCCGATGTGGGTGACCACGACGGTGTCGCCGAGCACGTCTGACGGCAGCCCCGCATCGGGAGCCTTGATGATCTCGATCGAGCGGTCCACGGCCTCGCGGGTCAGCACCTGGCCCTGGTCGAGGAGGTTCAGGAGCTCCTCGAATAGCTTCGAGACGCGCTCGGTCTCGGCGATGTCGCCGGAGAGGACGATCTCGTTGCCCCGCACGACGATCCGGGTGGCGAAAGCCGCCTCGATGATCTTGAGGAGCTCATCCCTCGCACCGACGAGCCGCACCATGTCGTGGTGGCCCGGGACGAGGATCTTTACCTGCGTCTGTGTCGTCATATATGGCTGAACGTCAGTCTACCTGCGGATATGCCCGCAGGGCGGTGCGGCCGCTGCCGTCGGGTCAGCCGGGCGGCCAGTCCATCCGGCGACCGCCCATGACGTGGAAGTGCAGGTGTCCGACGGTTTGACCGCCGTCGGCGCCCACGTTGGTCACCAGCCTCCATCCGGGCGCCAGATCCGCCCACGCCACGACCGCATTGACCGCGTCGAAGAGGTGGCCCAGCAGGTCTGCCTGCTCGGACCCCAGCTCGTTCGCGGAGGTCAGGTGCAGCTTTGGGATGACCAGCACGTGTGTGGGCGCCGCCGGGTTGATGTCCTTGAAGGCGAGCACCTCCGACGACTCGTGCACCACGTCGGCGTCGATCTCTTTCGAGACGATCTTGCAGAACAAACAGTCGGGCACGGTTCCTCTACCTCCTGATGACGTTCAACACGCGGCCACCCCTGATGCCGTCGGCCCGCACCTCGTGGCCTTCCAGCTCCACGAGAGAACCGAGGAGCCCGTGCCCCTCGAACCACACCCGGACGAAGTCATCGGTCTGGCCGGAGCAGACGTGCGCCCCGTCGACCTCTCTCTCGTCCTCTACCAGGACCTCGATCGGACGATACAGATGCTCGGCTAGGAACCGCGCGCGGATCTCGTTGCCGAGGTCGATCAGCCTCTTCGATCGGTCCTTCTTCACATCCGGGTGGATCTCATCCGGCAACGACGCCGCCGCGGTCCCGGGACGCACGGAGTATCGGAAGACGTGCAGCTTCGAGAAGCCGACCTCGCGCACTACCTGCAGTGTCGCCTCGAACGCATCGTCGGTCTCTCCGGGAAACCCCACGATGATGTCGGTCGCAAGCGCCAGCCCCGGGAGTCCCTCTTGCGCCCGCCGGATCGAGTCCATGTATCCCGCGATGTCGTACGGCCGATGCATGGCGTTCAGAACGCCGTCATGTCCCGCCTGAAGAGGAACGTGGAGGAAGCGACACATCCGCGGCTCGCCAGCCATGAACGCCAGCACGTCATCGGTGAGGTGCTGCGACAGTATCGACGACAGCCGGACTCGCCACACACCCTCGATCTGCAACAACCTCTGGAACAAGCGGATCAACGACATCTCGTCTCCGCCGCTGTCGTAGGTGTACTTGCCCAGATGAACGCCGGTTAGCACGAGCTCGCGAGCGCCCGCCGCCACCTTCGCCTTTGCTTCTGCCACGAGCGCGTCCTCGTTCAGGCTGCGCAGCGGGCCGCGCGTCTTCGGGATGATGCAGAAGGTGCACCACTCGTCACATCCGGTCTGCACCTTCAGGTTCGCGCGCACCCGGAACGGCAGCTGCGGCGCCGTTAACCCGCCGATCTGGAGCACCGGCTGCACCACCGTCGACGCACCGAGAGCGTCCGCGAACCTCTCCTTCTCGTCGTTGCCGAGAACGAGGTCGACCCCCTCGATCGCCCGAACCTCTTCCGGGTCCGACACCGCGTAGCAACCGACGACCACGACCTTGGCATCGGGGTTGTTCCGTGTGGCACGGCGGATCGCCGAGCGCGACGCCTTGGTCGCCTCACGCGTCACGGTGCAGGTATTGACCACCACCACATCGGCGCTCTCTCCGTCGCCGGCGATGCTCAGTCCGCAGCCGGCCAGCTCCTCGGCCATCGAGTCCGACTCCGCCTGGTTCAGGCGGCAGCCGAGCGTGGTGAACGCGACCGTCTGCGACATCAGGCGAACCTATAGCGTGCACAGATGCTGTTCGAATCGCATCTAGCGGACGGCCGCCGCGTTCTGTTCCGACCGATCGAGCCCGGCGACAAGGAGCTGCTGGCGGACGGGTTCCGGCGCCTGTCGCCGCAATCTCGCTACCGCAGGTTCTTCCGATCGATCGATCACCTATCCGAGGCACAGCTGCGGTACCTGACGGAGGTCGACCAGAAAGACCACGTTGCCTGGGTTGCGGTCCTACCGGACGAGCCGAACGAAACGGGCGCGGGCGTCGCCCGCTGGATACGTCTCGCCGACGAACCGGGATCGGCTGAGGGCGCGGTCACCGTCGTGGACGAGCTACAAGGGCTCGGCATCGGCAAGACCTTGCTTCACCTCCTGGCGCATATTGCGATCGAGCAGGGGATCCGCTCGTTCAAGGCGTGGGTGCTGGGAGACAACCAGCAGGTCCAAACAATGCTGAAGGGGATCGGCGCGACCCCCGGCGCGTGGGAAGGCGGAGTCTTGGAGATGACGATCCCGTTGCCCGCCGACCCCGCACAGCTAGAAGCGACGCCTGCGCCGTTGATCCTGAAAGCGGTGGCCGCCGGCCAGCTGGAGGGACGAGCGGCGACCGAGGCAGGGCGGACCCATCTTTCGACCCCAGACGAAGCGCATCGACCCTCGTCGTAAGAAACGGGAACGGTTCCGCGTGGGGCGCCGCCGCCCGGCCTACCCGATCAACCCGTAGTGGTACAGGAGAGCTGACGTCGCAATCACCGGAGCGTTCTCGGTCCGGAGGATCTGGGGGCCGAGCGACACCAGCTGCGCGCCGGCGTCGGCGAGCTGCTCTGCCTCCTGGGCAGCTAGGCCCCCTTCGGGACCAACGATCAACGCCACGCGATCGGCGTGTCCCGCGAGCGCGGTTCGCAGCGGTAGCAAGGCTTCTTCCCACAGTGCGATCACCAACGGCTCTTGCGCGAGCCGTCGCAGCAACTCGGTCCACGACACGCCCGCGCGGGCGTGGATCGTGTACGGGTTCCGCGACTGCTTCGCAGCCGAGCGTGCGATCGCAGCCCACCTGTCGTTGAGCCGGTCCACCTTCGCCTTGTCCCAGCGGACGACCGAACGCGCCGACTCGTATGCCCACAGCTCCGCGATCCCCAGCTCGGCGAGGCGCTCCACGACGTCGTCCAGCTTGTGGCCTTTGGCAGCCCCCTGATAGACGACGATCTCGGGACGCGGCCGGCGCCGCTCCTCACGATCGAGGACTTCGGCCACCAGACGATCGTCGTCGACGCGCGCCGCCGCGCATATCGCCACGACGCCGCAACCATCGGTCACAGCGATGACGTCGGGAGGCGCGATCCTCAGCACGCGCAGAGCGTGGCGCGACTCGTCCGGCGGAAGCACGACCTCCCGCTCGCCCCAGGACCCCTGCGGCGCGAAGAACCACGGCGCCGCCTTCATCGTCTAGTGCTACTCCGCTGTCGGTTGGCTCACTGGAAGGCCTCTTTGATCTTGTCGAAGAGGCCGCGCTGACCGGTCCTCTCGCCGCGCAGCTTGGCGAAGCGCTCGAGCAGGTCGACCTCTTCGTCGGTCAGGTGCGTC
Source organism: Actinomycetota bacterium (assembly GCA_030776625.1). Taxonomy (NCBI): domain Bacteria; kingdom Bacillati; phylum Actinomycetota; species Actinomycetota bacterium. The sequence goes on from JALYHL010000004.1 coordinate 125,859, forward strand.
GGCGTCTCCACCTTCAAGAGACCCACAAGCTCACCGCGGCCTCGCCCGCCCAGGCGCGGCATCCCGCGCCCTCGCAGGCGTACCACCTCGCCGGACTGCGTCCCGGGTTGGATCTCTATCGGCTCGGGCTCCTCCAGCGTCGGCATCTCCACGCTCCCACCGAGAGCGGCAACCGTCATCGGGACGGAGACCTCGCACGCCAGGTCCTCGCCGGCGCGGCGGAAGACGTCGTGGGGCAAGACGTTGATCGCGACATATAGGTCGCCCGAGCGACCGCCGCGTAAGCCTGCCTCGCCGCGACCGGACACCCGCAGTTGAGCCCCGTCGTCGACCCCCGGCGGTATCTGGACCGTCAGGGTGTCGGTGACCTGCACGCGGCCGCGGCCTGAGCAGTTGCCGCAGGGGCTGGTGATCTCCTCACCCCGGCCCCCGCAGCGCGGACATGGGGCTGCGGTCATCACGTTTCCGAAGACGGTTCGGCGAACCTGACGCGCCTCGCCGGTACCACCGCACGTCGAACACCGGGTCGGGAAGGTCCCGCGCTCCGAACCGCTGCCGGCGCAGGCCTCGCACGCGATGAGCGTCGTCACCTCGACGTCGCGCTCGACACCAACCGCGGCTTCCTCGAGCGTCAGCTCTACCTCCGCGAGCACGTCGGCACCCCGGCCCGGCCCGCGGCGCGCGGACCCCTGAGCACCGCCGCCGAAGAACGTCGAGAAGAGATCGGAGATGCCGCCGAAGTCCGAAAATCCTGCCGCTCCTGCTCGCTCGTCGCCGAACGTGTCGTAGTTCGACCGCTTCTGGGGATCCGAAAGGACCTCGTAAGCGCGATTGACCTCCTTGAAGTGCTCGGCGGCCTCCTCGTTGCCCGGGTTCGCGTCGGGGTGATACTGCCGCGCTAGCTTCCTGTAAGCGCGCTTTATCTCGTCCGGCGATGCGTCGCGGGTGACACCGAGGGTGGCGTAGTGGTCGGGCATCGTCTGAGGGTTAGATGCCGAGGCTCGACAGCATCCGCCCGAGGTTGGACGCTACCTCGTGAACCGCGGAGATCGTGCGGCGGTAATCCATCCGGGTGGGCCCGACCACGCCGAGCGATCCCAGCGGCTGGTCGTCGGTCCCGTAGCGGGCGGTGACGACGGTGCAGGCTTGCATCTCCTCGAGCGTGTTCTCGCGTCCGATCCGCACGGACACCTGATCGGGCGACAGCGCGTCCGCGAGGACCTCCAGCAGCAGCCGCCGGTGCTCGAGCGCGCCGATCACCTGACGGACGGTCTCGAGGTCCGCGAACTTCCCCTCGTGGACGATGTTCGAGGTCCCGTCGAGGAACATCCTTTCCGCCTCGTGATGCTTCAGGTCCTCCTGCAGCGCACGAGACACCTGATGGGCAACGTCTCGCAGCTCGAGCGGAAAGTTCTCATGAGCGGATGCGATCTTCTCGGGGGCCGAATCGAGCGGCTCGTCGACGATCAGGCGGTTGAGCATCTCGGCGGCGCGATCTAGTTGGACCTCGTCCACCGACTCCGGAACCAACACGATGTGGTTCTCGACCCGGCCCGTGTTCGTGACCAGGACGACCATCGCGCGGCTGCCGGCGAGCGGGACGAGCTCGACGTGGCGGACGACGCTCCGCTCCAACGCGGGCGCGAAGACGACCGCCGCATGGTCGGTGATCCCGGACAGTAGCGCCGCCGTCTGTCTCAGCGCGTCCTCGAGCTCGTAACGGGGCTCGCCGAAGAAGCGCTGGATCTTCCGAGCTTCGGTCGCGGGGAGCCGGAGCGGCTGGAGGCCGGAGTCGACGAAGTAGCGGTAGCCCGCGTCCGTCGGGATCCGCCCGGCCGACGTGTGCGGCTGGAAGATGTAGCCCGCCTCTTCCAGAGCGCCCATCTCGTTGCGGACGGTGGCCGGCGAAACGCCGAGCTGATAGCGCTCGACCAACGTCTTCGAGCCCACGGGCTCACCCGACGTCACGTAGTGGGTGACGATCGCTTTGAGAACCGATGCTCGCCTCTCTGCAAGGGTCCCTTCCTGAGCGGCCATGGCCACAGGATACCCCGCTGAAGCCAGATTTAGCACTCGATCGGGACGAGTGCTAACCCAGGACGGCCCCCACCGCCACCTCGTGGTCACGCCCGCTGCACACCGGGCAGGAGGGCAGGAGACCGGTGGCGAGATCGCTCTGGCACGCCGGACAGCGGCCGAAGACGTCGCCCAGGGTACGTCCGGTCATCGTGTGGGTCGCGCTCGCAAGAAGCTGACCGGTCTGCCGGCAGACCAGAACCACGTGATCGTTCGCTTCGCAGCGGTATTCGTCCGCGCCGTTGGTGGAGCCCCACCGGTCGGTGAACGTGAGACCGCAGTCGCGGCACGTGAGGTTGCCAACATAGGCCATCAGACAAGCATGGCACGGACGGCAGCTAGGAACACTCGGGCGAACTCCCCACCTGTTCGGCCGCGGCCGCAAGGGCCCTTTCGACCGCCTCTTGTGGCGAGGCGGCCTCTGTGATCGCGTGGAGGCGCTCTCCCCTGTTCGACAACTGCCAGGTGTCAATGCCGATCACCGGCTTGCCGATCTTCAGCGCGAAGCCGATCTCGGAAAGGGTCCCGTACTCGCCGGTCAGAGCGATCACGGCGTCACAGGCCCGGATCAGGAGAGCGTTGCGGACCTCACCGAGCCCGAGCGGGATCGCGACGTCGACATAGCGGTTCGCGTTAGTCCTATCTGCGGAAGGGAGCAGACCGACCGTGAGGCCACCTTCGGAGCGTGCGCCACGGCACACCGCCTCCATGACGCCGGTGAGCCCGCCGGACAAGACGACGGCGCCCTGCTGCGCGAGCAGCCGGCCTATCTCTTCGGCCCGAGAACAGGCCGGCTCCTCTTCGGCGGCGCTGCCACAGACCGCGATGTAAAGAGGTCCCGGCGACGTGCTCATGCCGCGCTGTTACAGGAGTTCGCAGACGGCTTCATTCGCGAGCAGGGTTCCCCTGTCGCTGAGGCGCAAACAGGTGCCGGCGCGCTCTACCAACCCCACTTCTTGCAGCCGGTCGAGAGTCTCGGCTCGCCTCATCAAGGACCACGTCCCGAACCTCTCTGCGAAACCCTCGAGGTCGACGCCCGCCCTCAGTCGCAGTCCCAACATCAGAGCCTCACCCGCACGTGCGTCCTCATCCAAGAGCTCGGAGCCCGCGCGGGTCGAAGCACCGGAGGCGACGGCGTCGATGAAGTCGCGCGGCAGCCTCGTCGCGCACCAGCGTTCACCTGCGACGTGCGCGTGAGCGCCGGCTCCGAAACCCAGGTAGTCGCCGGCCGACCAGTAGAGGACGTTGTGACGAGACGCGCGGCCGGGCTTACTCCAGTTGGAGATCTCGTAGCGCCAGAAACCGCCGCCGCCTAGAAGCTCATCGGCTACAGCGTGTCGCTGCGCCTGGACGTCCGGGTCCACGTCGGCGGTCCTGCCGGAGCGGACCAGGGTGCCAAGCGGTGTTCCCTCTTCCACCGTGAGCGCGTAGGCGGACACGTGCTGGACATCGCTCTCGAGGACGCCCTCTAGCGACCGCTGCCAGTCCTGCTCGTCCTCCCACGGCGACCCGTAGATGAGGTCCGCGTTGATGTCGGTGAACCCCGCGCTGCGCGCAGCATCGAGCGCCGCTAGAGCGATTCCGGGAGGATGGGTGCGGCCGAGGCCGAGAAGGACCTTCGGAACCAGCGACTGGACGCCTACCGAGATGCGCCCGAAACCCTCCTCCAGCAGCGCGGCCAGGTATGGCTCGTCGACGGTCTCGGGATTCGCCTCGACCGTCACCTCGGCGTCGGCCGACAGCCCGACGCGAGCGCGCACCGCCCGCAGGATCCGCCCGAGTTCACGCGGCTCCAGAAGCGTCGGTGTCCCTCCGCCGAAGAAGACCGACGTGGCGGGACGAGCGGCGCCGTCCCAACGCTCGATCTCGGTCACCAGCGCGTCCACGTACCCGCCGTGGAGGTCGTCTTGGCCCTCGTAGGTGTTGAAGTCGCAGTAGTGGCAGCGGTGCTTGCAGAACGGGATGTGGATGTAGATCCCGAAACCGGGATCGCTCATCCACTCGCCGCTGCGGCCCGGCGCGACCACGGGAGCCGGAAGGCTCATGAGCGCGCTCCGGCATCCAGATCGGCGTCGACGCGCAGAGCATCGATGAACGCTCCCTGCGGCACCTCGACCGCGCCGATCTGCTTCATCTTCTTCTTACCTTTCTTCTGCTGCTCGAGGAGCTTTCGCTTCCGCGTGATGTCACCGCCGTAGCACTTCGCAAGGACGTCCTTCCGCTTGGCCTTGACCGTCTCGCGCGCGATCACGCGCGAGCCGATCGCGGCTTGGATCGGGACATCGAACATCTGGCGCGGTATCAGCTTCCGTAGCCGCTCGGTCATCGTCTTGCCATAGTCGTAGGCCTTGTCTCTGTGCACGATCGTCGAGAACGCGTCGACGGGCTGTTGGTTGAGCAGCACGTCGACCCTGACGAGGTTGGACGGATACATGCCGACGGGCTCGTAATCGAGCGACGCGTACCCCTTCGTGCGGCTCTTCAGCTGGTCGAAGAAGTCGAAGATGATCTCGCCGAGCGGCATGTGGTAGCGGATCTCGACCCGCTCGGTGGAGAGATAGTGCATCTCCTTCAACTCCCCGCGACGATCTTGGCAGAGCTGCATCACGGTGCCCACGAAATCCGACGGCGTCACGACCATCACCGACACGTACGGCTCGTAGACGGCCTCGATCTTGCTGGGGTCGGGCATGTCGGTGGGGTTACGGACGATCTGTTTGTGGCCGCCGGTCAACTCGATCTCGTAGCCGACCGAGGGCGCGGTCGCTATCAGTTCGAGGTCGAACTCTCGCTCGAGTCGCTCGCGCACGATCTCCATGTGCAACAGGCCCAGGAAGCCGCAGCGGAAACCGAAGCCCAGCGCCGTAGACGACTCGGGCTCGAACACGAGTGCGGCGTCGTTCAGCTTGAGCTTGTCCAGCGCGTCGCGCAGCTCGGGGAAGTCGTCGCCTTCGATCGGGTAGATCCCGGCGAACACCATCGGCTTTGGCTCTCGGTAGCCGGGCAGCGGTCGCTCCGCGGGACCTTCGGCCGATGTGATTGTGTCGCCGACCTTCGCCAGGGACACCTCCTTGATGCCGGCGATCACGTAACCGACCTCACCGGTGTCCAGCGACTCGACCGGTTGCGCCTCGGGGGCCATGATCCCGATCTCGTCGGCCTCGGCGGCAAAGTCCGCGACCATCAACCGGATCGCCTGCCGCCGCCGGAGGCGCCCGTCCACCACCCGGACGTAGGCGATGACACCGCGGTAGGCGTCGTAAACCGAGTCGAACACCAGCGCCCTCAAAGGCGCGTCCGAGTCACCGTTCGGAGGAGGCACTTTCGAAACGATCGCTTCCAGAAGCTCCTCGACGCCCTCGCCGGTCTTCGCCGAGATGCGGAAGATGTCGGCGGGGTCGCCCCCGATCAGCGAGGCGAGCTCCGCCGCGTAGCGATCCGGCTGAGCCGCGGGAAGGTCGATCTTGTTCAGCACGGGGATGATCTCGAGCCCCGCGTCCACCGCGAGGTACAGGTTCGTCAGCGTCTGCGCCTCGATCCCCTGCGCTGCATCCACCAGAAGGAGCACGCCATCACAGGCGGCCAGAGAGCGCGAGACCTCGTAACCGAAGTCGACGTGACCGGGAGTGTCGATCAGGTTGATCTGGTACTCGTTGCCGTCCTTCGCCTGGTAGCGCATGCGCACCGCCGCGGCCTTGATCGTGATCCCGCGCTCGCGTTCGAGATCCATGCGGTCGAGGAACTGCTCGCGCATGTCACGATCCGACACCGTCCCCGTGAGCTGCAGAAGCCGGTCAGACAGCGTGCTCTTCCCGTGGTCTATGTGGGCGATGACCGCGATCGCTCGCTGGTGCGCTTGGTCCATGGGTCAACGTTAGCCGCCTGGGACGAGCCTTCCGGCTGGAGCCTCTGCTATCGTTGGAGGCCGAATCCCCCTGTAAGGAGCCCTTCACAAGCATGGCCAACATCAAGAGTCAGATCAAAAGGAACCGCCAGAGCGAGCTCGCGCGCCAGCGGAACAAGGCCGGTCGCTCGGCCCTAAAGACGCGGATCAAGAACTTCGTTCAATCGGTGGAGGCAGGCGACAAAGACGCCGCTACCGAGGCCTACAGAGAGGCTGCACGCAGCCTCGACAAAGCCGCGTCGAAGGGGATCATCCACAAGAACACCGCCGCCAACAAGAAGTCTCGGTTGGCGAAGCGTCTCAACGCCTAGGCTCGCTCCCCCTCAGCTCGACGCGGTGATGATCCGGATCACCGCACGCTCCAGGGCTGCCTCCGCGGACGGGAACTCGCCCTTCATCTCTATGTCTGCTTCGGCCATCACCGCCATAGCGCGCACCAGCTCTTCCTCGCGGTAAGACAGCGCCTGCTTCGTCATCCGCTCCGCCCGCCACTCCGGCATCCCGAGAGCTTGACCGACCGCAGCGGCGCCCTCACCCGCGTATTGCCGAGCGCGCAGGAGGCGTCTAAGGTGGCCACTCAACACCCCGAACAAGGCAAGTGGCTCGTCGCCTTGATCCAGCAGCCTGCGGACACTCGTCATCGCAGCCGCCAGCCGGCGCTCGCCTACGGCGTCGGTGAAAGCGAAGCTCCGCTCCTCCGCCAGCCGTGGGAAAGCCCTTCGAACCTCGGTCGCGCCGATCGTCGCGCCCGGTCCGTGCGCCGCGACCAGCTGCTCCAGCGCGGAGTCCAGCGACCTCAACTCCGGGCCGATCGCGTCTACGAGAGCCCAGCCGCCCCTGTCGTCGAGCTTGATCTGACGCTCGACCGCGCGCTGGCGAAGCCACGTCACCAGACGGCGCCCCTTGGGAGCGTCCAGCGGTACCACCACGCCCGCGCTCTTAACAGCCGCGTCCAGCTTGGTCTTGCCGCTGGCGACCAGCACGAGAACGGTGTCGGGTGACGGGGACTGCAGGTAGGTCGCGAGCGCGTCGGTCTGTTCCTTCTTCAGGTCCTGAGCGTCGCGGATCACGACCAACCGTCGTCCTCCGAGGAGCGATGCCGTCCCGACTGCTTCCATGAGCGCGGCTCCGGGGGCGGCCGCATCCAGCGCCATCTCCGACAGCGGGTCCGTCGAATGCTCGCGGCGGATCTTCTCCAGCGCCTCCTCCGCTAGATACGGCTCGCCGGACAACAGGTAGACGCTGGTCACTCCTCGCCCAGCCCCATCTCGTACACCGTCTCGTCTCCCTCCACCAGCGAGACCGACTGCGCGCCCTCGTCGGGGAGTGTCGACCACTCGCGCGCCATCCAGGCCTCCGCTTCCTCGCGGGTCGCGAACCTGTCCGTGGCGCGGATCTCCGCGCCCGAGGCGTCTAGCAGGACCCATCGGAGGTCAGGCATCGTCCGAGAGTATCGGGCCGACGTAGCGCGCTAGAGCTGCTACGGCCGCCACCAGCACGGGGGCTGCAAGAACCGGACCGAGCCACGGCGCCACCCCCACGCTCGCCCACTCCGGCTGCGCCGAGACGCGCCCGATCAGGAGGATCCAGGCCGCGAACGGCTCTGCCGCACGAAGGAACAGCCCACCGAGGCGATCATCGAAGGTGCCGAGGATCCCGCCGGTCAGCCCCAGCACGGTGGCGGGCGCTATCGCCGGAGCCGCGGCGAGGTTCGATAGCGGCGCGACCAGCGACACCTGACCGAAGACACCCGCGAGCAACGGGAGTACGCCCGCCTGCGCCGACAACGTCACCGCGAGCGGAAGCCGAAGGAAGCTGGGCAACCGCTCCATCTTCGACTGCAGGATCGGCGCCCACACGATGATTCCGGCGGTGGCCGCGAGCGATAGGTGCAGACCGACGGAGAACACGACCTGCGGCCGGACGACGATCAGGACCGCGAGCGCGATCGCCAGAGCGTGGAGCGGTTCCGCCGGGCGTCCACACGCAAGCGCCACGAGGCCAACGACGCCCATGGCCACCGCCCGCAGCACCGAAGGATCGGGACCGACGACCAGCAGGAAGACGCCCAGCGCGGCGGCGCCGAGCAGGAGCCGACTCCTGAAGGTGAAGACTTGTGCCAGCAGCGCCGCCGCGGCCAGCACGATCGCCACGTTGCTCCCGGAGACCGCCAGCAGATGTGACAACCCGGCCCGACGGAACTGCTCCAGCGTGTCCGGCGTCAGCGCCTCTGTGTCTCCGATAGTGAGGCCCCGGATGAGCGCGGCCGCCGGTGGCGAGATCTCGAGCGCCGAGGTCTTGAGCCCGTCTCGCACCCACGCGGCGACCAGGAACAAGCCGGCGGGCCGCCCAAGTGACAGCGAGTCGAGATCAAGCTCCGCTTGCGCCCCGGCGCGCCTTCGCGCTTCGTCGAATGCGTCACTGCCGAGCGGCAGCAACCACCCGGTGGCACGGAAGGGAGCTCCAGCGGGAGCCGGGGTATCGATCACCGCAACTCCGCCGCCGCCGATCGCGCTCTGCCCAATGCACGAGGCTCGGTCGACGGCCACGAGGGTGCCTAGCGCGCCGATCTGCTCCAGCACCCGGGCCTCGAAGTCGCAGTGCGGCACTCGAGCGGCTTCGGCTTCCAATCCCACGCCGCGGTCCCCGCGGACAGATGCCGTCAGCGCCCCGGCACCGAACCCGAATACCACCAGCGCGACCAGCGTCGCAGCGGGAACCCGACGGACCACTGCAAGCGTCGCAGACGCGGTCATGCTGATGACGGCTGCGGCAGGGGCGACCCCTCCTCCCGCCGCCACGCACGCGCCACCGGCGACACCGGTCGCAAGCAACCAGACACGAAGCAGCGATCCGCTCACCGCGGGCCGGCGCTAGAGCGTGAGGTAGGAGCGGATGCCGTCGAAGGTCGCCGGGCCGATCCCGTCGACGTCGAGAAGTTGCTCGAGCGACTCGAACCTGCCGATCTCCTGCCTGTGCTGGAGGATCGCCGCGGCAGTTACGGGTCCTACGCCCGGGATCGTCTCGAGGAGCGCCTGGTCGGCCGTGTTCAGCGAGATAGTTCCTGTAGCGGGTGACGCCGTGCCGCCCACCGGTGGCGTGGCGGCGGCGATTGTGGTCGTTTCTCCCCGCTCCAGCACCTCGACCTTTGTCCCATCTACCAGAGGCTCGGCCAGGTTCAAGAGATCCAGGTCCGCCCGCCGTGTCGGCCCTCCGGCCGACTCGATGGCGTCTGCGATGCGCGTTCCGGCCGGGAACTCGTACAGCCCTGGTCGGCGGACCGCCCCCGCGACGTGGACCAGGATCGGCGCGGCCGCTGTTAAAGCGGGGGCGGGCTCGGCCGCTCCGTGCGCGACCCGGACTTCAGCCGGAGGGGCCACCTGGGCCGGAGCATCTCGTCCCGTCAGCACGAGGGCGACGATCACGAAACCGCCGATCAGCACCAGGAGTGGCCACGAATCGCGACGGAGGCCGCCCAGGGCTGCAAGCTTGTCGCGCCATCCTTCTTCGATCACGATCTCAGGCATAAAGCGATCGAACAGCAGCCGCCGCGCCCGCGCCGTGGCGGCGACCACACCTTCGCTCTCCGCCAGCGGTTGTTAGGTTCCCGCGCATGATCGAGATCAGGAACTGCACCGATGACGAGCTAACGCTTTTCTTCCGAACGCTCGCTACGGCCTTCGGCGACGAGATCCCCGCGTCCGAGGTCGAGCGCATCAGAAACGTCCTGCCGCTCGACCGCACGTTCGCCGCGTTCGAGGGTGACCGGCTTGTCGGGAGCTCCGGAAGCTTCCCGTTCCAGATGACGGTACCCGGCGCGTCGGTCGCGGCCTCGGGCGTGACCATGGTCGGGGTGCTGCCTAGCCACCGGCGCAAGGGCGTCATGAGCCGGATGATGCGGGCGCTCATCGACGACGCTCACGCACGCGATGAACCCGTCGCGATCCTGTGGGCGAGCGAGGAAGCGATCTACCAACGCTTCGGATACGGCCTCACCTCGAACCAGGGGCGCATCGACATCGAACGTCACAAGACGAGGTTCCTGGGCAACCCTGAGCCCGTGGGAACGATCAGGATGATCGACCTCGAGCAAGCCCGGGATGTGTTGCCAGCGATCTACGACGCGGTGTTGCCGACACGGCCGGGCATGGTCGCGCGCAGCGCCGACTGGTGGCGCCACGAGACGCTCGCCGATCCCGAGCGGAGTCGAGGCGGAGGGAGCCCGAAGTTCTGCTGCGTCTTCTCGGACGAGGGCCGCGACCGCGGGTACGCGATCTACCGGACGGCGGGCGACTGGGCCGACGACGGTACGCCGGACAGCTACTTGAACGTCAGAGAAGCGGTTGCCGTAGACCCGGTCGCGTACCGCGAGGTCTGGCGCTTCCTGTTCGGGGTCGACCTCGTGGACCGGATCAAGGCTTGGTTCCTGCCGGCAGATCTCCCCCTGGCGCTGATGCTCGAAGACCCGCGCCGGCTGCGCTTCGCGAAGAGCGAGAGCCTCTGGCTCCGGATCGTCGACGTGGCCGCGGCCCTAGAAGCTCGGTCGTATGCAGCCGACGGCGAGATCTCGTTCGCTCTCACAGACATGTACTGCCCCTGGAACGAGGGCGAGTGGACGCTACGAGTAAGCGGCGGCCGCGGCGACGTGACCCGCGGCGACGGGGCGGAGCTGTCGCTTGATGTCTCGGCTCTGGCCGCCGCCTACCTCGGTGGCTTCACCTTCGCCGAGCTGGAGCGCGCGCTGCGGGTGGAGGGACGCACCGAGGGAGCCGTCGCTAGAGCGGACGCCATGTTCCGGACGGACATCGCGCCCTGGTGCGTGGAGAGCTTCTAGCGCGCGACCACCAACGAGACGAGCTTCGGTGGCTTCGCGATCACCTTCGCCGGCTCCCTCCCGTCCAGGTGGGCTTGCACCTTCTCGGACGCGAGGGCGCGGTCGACCATCTCGCTCTCTGAGATCTCCGCCGGTACCTCGATGGTGTCTCGCACCTTGCCGTTCACCTGAACGACCATCGTCGTCCCCTGCTCGGCGGCGAGCTCGGGGTCGAACTCCGGCCAGCGCTCGTGGTGGATCGAGGACTCGTGACCGAGCCGGTGCCACTGCTCCTCGGCGAGGTAAGGAGCCATCGGGGCCAGCAGCTTCAGGAGCGTCTCGATCAGATCGCGCATCACGGCGGGATGGCCCCCGCCTAGTTGCCGGTAGCGGTAAGCCTGATTGACCAGCTCCATGAGACGCGCGATCGCGGTGTTGAAGGAGAAGACTTCGTAGTCCCGGCCCACGATCTTGATCGTCCGGTGGATGTGCCTTCTGACGGCGCGCTCTGCGGGTCCTTCGTGGAGAACACCGACGTTCACCACATCGCGGTTGTCCTCGCACAGCTGCCACACGCGCTGGAGCCACTTGAAGGTCCGGGGCCCGATCGCCTCCACGCCCTCCTCGGGCCAGTCGAAGTCTTGCTCGGGGGGGCCGGAGAACAGCATGTACAGACGGAGCGCGTCGCTGCCGAAGCGGTCCACCGCCTCGGACACCTCGACGATGTTGCCGCGTGATTTGGACATCGCCTTGCCGCCCATCGTCACCATCCCCTGGTTCAAGCATGCGGGGAAGGGCTCTGGGTCCTTCAGCATCCCCATGTCCATGAGGACCTTTTGGAAGAAGCGCGCGTAGATCAGATGCATCACGGCGTGCGTTATCCCGCCCGTGTATTGATCGATCGGCATCCACGCGTTCGCCACCTCTGGATCGAACGGCGCCTCCTCGTTGTCTGGATCTAAGTAACGGAGGAAGTACCAGGAAGAGTCGACGAAAGTGTCCATCGTGTCGGTCTCGCGCCTGGCGTCGTCACCGCACTTCGGACACGCCACGTTCACCCACTCCTCCACGCTCGCCAGCGGGGAGGCCCCCTCTTGGGGAGCGAAGTCAACCTCGTCCGGCAGCACCACCGGCAGGTCCTCCATCGGCACGGGCACCTCGCCACAGCGGTCGCAGAACACGATCGGGATGGGCGTTCCCCAGTACCGCTGGCGGCTGATCAGCCAGTCGCGGATACGGAAGTTCTTCGCGTGCTTCCCGAGGCCTTTCGCCTCCAACCACTCGGTGACCACCCTGACCGAGCGGTCGGTAGGCGTGCCGTCGAACTCGCCGCTGTCCACCATGACACCGTCGCCGGTGAACGGCTCCGTTAGCTCGCCTCGATCCGAGGCATCGAGCGAGGCCGCCACGACCCGTCGGATCGGAAGGTCGTAACGCCGCGCGAAGTCGAAGTCCCTCTCGTCGTGACCCGGCACGGACATGATCGCCCCGGTCCCGTACTCCATCAGCACGTAGTCCGCCGCCCAGATAGGGATGCGCTCGCCGTTCACCGGGTTGATCGCGTAACGGCCGAGGAAGAGCCCTCTCTTCGGGCGTTCGGTCGACATGCGGTCTATCTCGCTCAGGCGCGCGACCTCGTTGCGGAAACCCGTCAGCTCGGACTCCGTCTCCGAACCCTGTACCAACGCGTCCGCGAGCGGGTGCTCGGGGGCCATCACGAAGAAGGTCGCGCCCCACAGCGTGTCCGGGCGCGTCGTGTAGACGACGACCGGCTCGTCGTGACCCTCGATCTCGAAGCGGACCTCGGCCCCCTCCGAGCGTCCGATCCAGTTGCTCTGAAGCATCTTCAACCGGTCGTTCCACCCGGTGTTCAACTCGAGGTCGTCGAGGAGCCGGTCGGCGTAGTCGGTGATCTTGAAGAACCACTGAGTCAGGTACTTCCTGACGACGGGTGTATCGCAGCGCTCACAGCGGCCCGCGATCACCTGCTCGTTCGCCAGCACCGTCTTGTCGTTCGGGCACCAGTTGGCGGCCGCCGCCTTCCGGTATGCGAGGCCGCGCTCGTAGAACTTCAGGAAGAACCACTGGTTCCAGCGGTAATAAGAGGGGTCGCACGTGTAGAAGACACGGTCCCAGTCGAAGGAGCAGCCGAGGCGCTCCAACGACTTCCGGTGCTTGTCGATGTTCTCGTAGGTCCACGTCTTCGGGTGGATGTTCCGCTTGATCGCGGCATTCTCGGCCGGCAGCCCGAATGCGTCCCAGCCGATCGGGTTCAAGACGTCGTAGCCCTGCATCCGGAAGAAGCGAGCGATCGTGTCGTGGATCGAGAAGATCTCGACGTGACCCATGTGGAGGTCGCCAGACGGGTAAGGGAACATCGTGACCGTGTAACGTTTCTCGCCCTCCGGCTTCACCGGCGCGGACCATGCTTTGGCGGCGATCCACGCCTTGCCCCAGCGCTCCTCGATGGCCTTGAAGTCGTATTCCCGCTGCATGCTTCGACCCTAAAGGGTCGGCTAGACGAGGGTCGCTACGCGGTCTCGCAGTTGCCGAAGGGGGCCGCGGTGTACTCCGGAAAACTCTCCAGTTCGTCGATCGCGACCTGGTGCCGTTCCTCGAGCTCGGGAAGGGCGACGAGCGCAGAGCCGGCGACATCGTAGAAGCGCCTGCGCACCTCGTAGCGATCGCGGAGCGGAGTCGCTACGGACACCACCACATCGGCGTCGCCGCCGGACGCGCAATCGGTTGCCTCGACGTGGCCGACGCTTCCGCCGTACGGAAGAAGACCTCCGGTGAGCTCGGGGGCGCGACGCGCCTCCACACGCACGAGCGCCCCGTCGAGGAACGTGAAGAGGCCGAGGAACTGCGTAGCGGCCCCTTGTTCGAGGTCGACGACGATCTCCGCGCCCGGCCGCTCGTCGACCGGCACAGCCGCGTTCAGCCGCGGCACCGGGAGCCCGTACTCCACCCCGGACTCGTGCGTCGGCGTGGCATACGTGCCGGCGGGCGTAACCGCGACGAGGAACGACCGACAACCGGCCGCGGCGTCTTCGTCAAGCACCAGGTAGACCTCGTCTTCCTGGTCGTCTCCGTCGACATCGGCTGCCAAGCTCCCGCCGACCCGCTCGTGAGCCAAGGCTTCCGCTTCATTCCGGCAAGCGGTTGGCGCTGCAGCGCCAGGAGGGGACGGAGTCGGAGAAGCGCTGCTCACTCCTGACGGAGAGCGTTCCTGCGAGCACCCCGGCGCCGCGGCAACCGTCGCCGCGCATACCACCAGGATGAAGCTCCTAGCCCGCGTCGCCGCCGCCGTCCTGCTTGTGAAACCACGGCGTGAAGCAGACTCCGACGATGAGCCCATCGTCGCTTAGCAGTCTCGTGATCGTCTGTCCCCACGGCTCTTCCTTCGCGTCGTGGAGGAGGGTCAATCCCGCGGCGCGTAGCTCTTCTGACGCCGTGGAGACGTCTGCGGCAGAGGCAACTTCGAACTCGATACTCCCTTGAGGTACGACTACGTCCCCCGGCCAGGTGTCGGTCCCGAAGCACGACCTAGCCGCGTCCGCGAGTGGCCACACACCGAAGTGCTTTACGCCCGGGAGCCGCTCGGTAAACAGGTAGCCCCCATCGCCGCCTTCGAACGACAAGCCAAGAGCACCACGATAGAGACGCTGAGCAGCGTCTGGATCACGGGCGATCACAGAGACGCTGGCGACGAATTGCACCTTCATCTTGTGGACCCGATCGGGATCGAACCGATTGCCTCTGCGATGCCATCGCAGCGCTCTACCAAGTGAGCTACGGGCCCCTGCTCCCGAAGTGTAGTGGGTCGATGACGAGGCTAGGTCGAACCAGCATCCAGTAAGGAAGAAGTAAACCTGTCACACCCGCCGCGTAGCTTTAGCAAAGTGCTCCCCTCAGAGATCGGCGAACGTGCCGAAGCCGCTGTCATGGCGGCGCTCGTCGCGGCTGGAAAGCGGGTCCTCCTCCCCTTCGGCGCGTGCCGTTACGACCTCGCCTACGAGGAGGGCGGGCGGCTCGTAAAAGTTCAGTGCAAAGCAGGTTCTGTACGCAAAGGCGCGGTGTGTTTTCGCACGCATAGCGTCGGCCGAAGTTCGACCCGGGATTACCGGGGCGACGTCGACTTCTTCGGGGTTTACTGCCACGAGCAGAAAGAGGTGTACCTCGTCCCCCTGGCCGGGCTGCCCTCCTCCCGAGCAAGCCTTCGGCTCAGCCCGCCTCGCAACGGCCAGAGCTCCGGCGTCCGCTTCGCCGCTCGGTATGTCTTGGGCGCCCTGCCGGCGGCAGAGGATCCGCTGCCCTATATTGACGAATATCAATCTATGGGCCATGATGGCGACGTGGCCACGACCGCCTTAGAGCTTCCCGTTCTCTGCTGTGCCCCCCTCACGGGGTCCGCGCTCAATGATGAAGAGGCCACCGCGACCGCCGACATCTTCAAAGCACTCGCCGACCCTCACCGCGTGCGCATCGTCAACCTGCTTGCGAACGCCGACGAAGCCGTGTGCGTGTGTGACATCACCGCCGCGATCGGGCTGTCGCAGCCGACCGTCAGCTTCCACCTCAAGAAGCTCGTCGGAAGCGGACTGCTAGACCGCGAGAAGCGCGGGACGTGGGCTTACTACTCGTTGAACGGCCGGGCACTGGATCGACTTGCGTCGGTCGTGAAGATCAAGGAAGGAGCCACAAGTTGAGCGATGCACGCGAAGAGGTCCGGAAGCGATATGCCGACGCGGCGACCGCCGTTTCCAGTGGTTCGATGGACGCGGCCGCGCTCGAGACCTCGGATTGCTGCGGCAGCGATACCTGGGCTTCCTGTTGTGGGGAAACCACAGCGGTCTTCGGCCCCGAGCTCTATAGCCGCACAGAAACGACCGAACTGCCGACCGAGGCGGTGCTCGCCAGCCTCGGCTGCGGGAATCCTCTCGCCGTTGCAGAGCTGCGCGAGGGAGAGACCGTGCTCGATCTCGGATCCGGCGGCGGGATCGACGTCCTGCTCTCGGCGAAGCGCGTCGGCCCGGCAGGTAAGGCGTACGGCCTCGACATGACCGACGAGATGCTCGAGCTCGCCAACAGGAACAAGGCGCAGGCGGGCGCCGAGAATGTCGAGTTCCTGAAGGGATACATCGAGGACATCCCGCTCCCGGACGGCTCGGTCGATGTCGTGATCTCGAACTGCGTGATCAATCTCTCGTCCCACAAGTCCGCTGTGTTCGCCGAGATGTACCGCGTCCTGAAGCCCGGCGGCCGCATCGGCATAACCGACGTGGTTGCTTCCAACACTTTGACGGAGGCGGACCGGGCGGAGCGCGGCACCTTCGCCGGTTGCATCGCGGGTGCGCTGTCGCTCGCCGAGTACCAGCACGGCCTTGCCGCGGCGGGTTTCTCTGGCGTGGATATCTCGATCACTCACGATGTGGTCGACGGCATGCACAGCGCGATCGTGAGGGCGCAGAAACCCGCCTCCTAACGAACGGAGGCCGACGGCGCGTTGCGCTACGGCTACGTGGGGTCGGCTGAAGCGCCGCCGGAGCCGCCCTCGGAGGTGAAGCCGGGGTTCGATCCGCCGTCACCGGAAGAGCCACCACCTCCTCCGGGCTTGCGGCGTCTACGGCGGCGTTTCCGTGTTGCCTTCTCTCGTTGCGGGCCACCAGAAGCAGAGCCCGGTGCCGCAGGCGCCTTCTCGCGGCGCGGCTGATCGGAGCGGGGCGGTCTTGCCTCTCGTTGGCTCTCGCCTGAGTCGCGGCGAGTTTTGTCGGGACCGGGCGCGTCGCCGGCTCCCTCCGCGCGGCCTTCTCGTTCTTCGGCCACCCGAACCGTGATCCGGTACTCCTGCGGGTAGGGGGGAACGCCCCACGTCGACTGAAGGTCGCCGATGATCGCCTCCAGCGTCTGGCCGTCTGGGGGCGCCGTGAGTGTGGCGGGGCGCTCTTTCGGAAGAGCGCGGACGAGATCCTCCGATGACTTGGGAGAGCCCGCACGAGTTCCCGGCTGGGTGCGCGACCGGCCGCGCCGCCTACGCGATCTGCCGGTTCTTTCGGACCCGTCTCCGACGGGTGCCGCCGATGCGTCGGTTGACTGCCTTATCGCCTCTTGCTTCGACTGCGCGCCGGACGCCGAGCCCTGTCCGCCTCGGCGACCTCTACGTCGCCTCCGCCGCGGCTGGCTCATCCCGCTCCTCTCGTTCACTCGTGCGACCTGCACCGTCGTCGAACGGGACGATGGGCGCATCCGCCCACAGCCGCTCGAGGTCGTAGTAGTCGCGCTCCTCGGGGCCAAAGACGTGGACGACGAAGTCCACGTAATCGAGCAAGATCCAGCGGCCCTCACGCTGGCCCTCTCTGCGGAAAGGCTTCACGTCCCGCGTCTCCCGCAGCCGCTTCTCGACCTCGTCCGCGATCGTCCGCACCTGTCGCTCGTTGTTCCCACTGCAGATCAAGAAGTGATCGGTGATCACGAGGAGCTCGGATACATCGAGGATGACCACCCGCTCGGCCTTCTTCGATGACGCGGCCTCTGCGGCTTCGATCACTAGCTGAGTTTCGGAAGGCATACGAGTGGGCTCATCGAGCCCGTAAGAAATCCTTTCCTACGACGATGGTGAGGTCCACGATACCTTGCTGCTGAGCCGAAACCTGCACCTCTCCGACGCCCAGGAGGTCCCGCGCTCGCTCCGCCAACGCCACCCCCTCGTCGGACTCGTCGTACGTGATGACCAGCGTCTTTCGGTAGTTCAGGCGGCGCGCGTTGCCCGACAGGATGACTCTGAATCCTTCCCCTACGAGCTCACTCGCGACATCTTGCCCGATCCCCGGAACGCCGTTCCCGTTCAGAACCTGCACCCGCACCTCGCGAGAAGCATCACGATCCAGCCCGATCGTCTCGTCGACGAAGGTTGCGAGCTCCTCCGCGTCCGTCGCGTATAGCTCGCTGTCACCGGCGCTGATCGGTCGCACCGGCAGCGTGGTCAGCGTCACGTCTTCGGGTGCCACATCGGCCAGGGCAGAGAGGAACTCCGCGTGCTCCTCCGGCGTCGCGTCGGACTCGCCTAGCGCCGCGCCCGCTTCACGGACGGCGGAAGCGAGCTCCCCGGGATCGTCGTACTCCTCGAGGAGCTGACCCCAGAAGGCGAGATGGCGGCTTCCGAGCTCCACGTCGTCGCCGTCGATCCCGACGATGTAGAGGAGCTTCACGAGCAAAGACGGCGAGAGCTGTTGGGGTCCCTCGACGAAGATGAGGCGGGCTTGGTCACGCCCGACCGGAACCCGGACCTCTGCGGGCACATCCACCGTCAGTGAGCCCAGCGCTTCGAACAGAACGAGTGCGTCGTTGTCCGAAAGCTCTACATAGCGGTCGATGTTGACGCCGAGCAGGTTCTCCGCGCTGACCAGCAGCAGGGGGACGCCCCCCGACCCGTACGCCTCACCGACCCCCTGCAACCCTCGGCCCGGCACCTCCACCGCGGTGTGAGAAGGGATGTAGACCACCGACGCCTTGTCGCTGGCGGGGTCCAACGTGACAAGCGTCATCCAGGTAGCGCCCCGCGCACCGCTGCTGCTCTCCTTCGTCCCGAAGAAGAGGGTGGATAGCACGGAGTTCTCTTGCTGTGGCGGCGCGAACGAGGTGGAACGCTTCTCCTTGGGCGGATCAACCGCGTTCGTGACCATGAACCCAGCGGCACCTACACCACCGACTGCCGCGATCGTCGCGGCCACGACTCCGGCCGTCTTCCGCATCCGCTGCCTCTTCTTGCGCTGCTCCAGGGCTGTGCGCCGCGGGCCCACCTGCTCGTCGTGGCCCGGCACGGTCGCCGAGGCCCAGGCAGGGGACGTCGGGACCGGTGGCGCCGTCGGCCGCGCTCTCGACGACTCCTGAGGTCGCGAGGTTCTCGAGGAGGCTGCGCCCGGCGCGGGTCCCACCACGCGCCCGGGCCCCGTCTCCACTGCAGCCTCGCTCCGGTCGCTGGCGAGCTCGATGTCACCTTCGACCATCGTGTCGGCCGCCTGATACAGGTCCCGCCGCTCCGGCTCTCGAGTCGACCCTGCGGACGGTGACTCCTCGGAACCGAGCTGCGGCTCCTCAGGAGGAGATTCCGCGAGGGACTTGGTACGCCTCTTCTTCAACTCCGCCCGGGTAGGCCCGAGGTACGACAGGTCTTCGATCGCCTGCGGCGGCTGTGTGGCGCTCGGTTGCTCCTCTGTAGTCCATGTCGTGGCGCTCTCTTCCTTGCGGTAGAGCGTCTCCCAAGCGACTTCCTCAGTCGATCCCGTCTGCGTGCGCCGCCGACGGATCAACGAGGCGCGCCCCGGGGCGCGGTGTCGAGGGGAATAGTGCTCGTTCTCGGCCCCAGCCGCGCTCTCGTCTTGCGGAGCGGTCTCGTCGACGTCACTACGAGCGGCCTCGCCGTCCGATCCCCCAGGCTGCGACTGCTTCCACATGTCACGCGAGCGTCTGTTGTCGTTCATCCGGCCTCCGGTGACCCGACGTACAAGCCGCGCTCATTGATGTACGACACGACGGCCGCGGGCACCAGGTAATCGATCGGCCTCCCGGCACGGACCCGAGCGCGGACGTCGCTGGCCGACACCTCGATGCCGGGCATCTCCATCAGGTTGATGCGCGGCCACGAGACATCCGTCTCTATCTGACCGAGAGCGAAGCCGGGCCTCGTCACCGCGATCAGCTCGGTGTGGTCGGCCAGACCTTCGACCTTCTTCCAGGTCCCGAACCGCAGCGCTGCATCCGCGCCCAGGATGAAGAACAGCTTCGTGTCCTCGCCGTGGAACTCTTTGAGCGTTCTCATCGTGTCCGCGGTAAAGGTAGGGCCTTTGCGGTCCAGTTCGATACGCGAGACAGCGAAGCTGCGGTGCGTCGCCGCGCCCAACGACGTCATGACGAACCGGTCTTCGGCATCGGAGTAGTTCGTCTTCTGCCATGGCTGGCCCGTCGGGACGAAGACCACCCGGTCCAGGCGGAAGACGCTGAGAGCTTCGGAGGCCGCGACGAGGTGCCCGACGTGGATCGGGTCGAAGGTTCCGCCCATGACGCCCAGGCGCTGGGGCTGCACGACCATCTGTGAGGACACCATCTGCCTAGCTAACCCGAAAGAGATGCATATCGACCGTGTTTGTGGGGCCGGGCCTACGACGTCCGGGTCTGCCCGTCGCCCCACACGACGTATTTGCACGTGGTCAGCTCCCGCAATCCCATGGGGCCGCGAGCGTGCAGTTTCTGCGTCGAGATGCCGATCTCTGACCCGAAACCGAACTCGCCTCCGTCCGAGAACCGGGTGGACGCGTTGATGAAGATCGATCCGGAATCGACCTCGTCGGCAAAGCGTCTGGCCGCGGAGAGGTCTTCGGTCACGACCGCCTCTGCGTTCGAGGTCCCCCACCGGTTCACGTGAGCGATGGCCTCGTCGATCGACGCCACGACCTTCACCGCGAGCGTGAGGTCCAGGTACTCCGTCGCCCAGTCCTCGTCCGATGCCTCGCGCGCCAGCGGCCACACCTGCCGCGCTCTGGCATCCGCGCGGATCTCGACCCCGGCCGCGGCGAGCGCGTCTAGCGCCTCCGGCAGCCACTTGTCGGCCAGCTCCTCGTGAACCAACAGCGTCTCCGCTGCGTTGCACACGCTCGGGCGTTGCGTCTTGGCGTTCAGCACGATGTTGCTCGCCATCTGAGGGTCGGCCGCGCGATCGACGTAGACGTGGCAGTTGCCGTCGCCGTCGATGATCGCCGGAATCGTCGCGTTCTCCTCGATCGTCTCGATCAAGGCGCGCCCACCGCGGGGGATCAACAGGTCCACCAAGCCCTTCGCCTGCATCAACTGGACCGCCGACTCCCTGTGGGGGTCGTCTATCAGCTGGATCGCATCCGGGGGAACACCGGCCTCCATGGCCGCCGCCGTGAGGACCTCGACCAACGCGCGGTTCGACCGCAGCGCGATGGACGAGCCACGCAGGATGCAGGCGTTGCCAGATTTCAAGCAGAGCCCGGCGACATCGGAGGTCACGTTCGGCCTCGCCTCGTAGATCACCGCGACGACGCCGAGCGGGACGCGGACCTTCTCGATCGACAGACCGTTCGGGCGCTTCCACCCCTCCACCACCTCGCCGACGGGGTCCGGCTGCGCTGCAACCGCTCGCAGTCCGTCCGCCATCGAGGTGAGTCGCTTCTCCGTCAGCGTCAGCCGATCGAGCGTCGTGGCTGCTGTTCCCTGATCGCGTGCCGCCTCCACATCCTGCGCGTTCGCACGGATGAGCTGCTCGCCGGACGCTTCGAGCGCTTCGGCCATCGCGAGCAGCGCAGCGTCCCGCACCCCGCCCGGAAGCTTGGCCACCGCGGGAGCAGCCGCGGCTCCGCGCTCGCAGATACTCATCACGTTCGTCACGCTGGATCTCCCTCGAGGATGATGAGCTGGTCCCGGTGAATGACCTCCCGGCCTGCAAGCTCCGCTGAACGCCGGCCCTGTGCCTCTCGCAGCTCGGTCGATCCGTAGCGTATCAAGCCCCTGGCGAACAACTCGCCGGTTGCGTCCGAGACGTCGACCACCTCGCCGCTTTCGAACGACCCGGAGATGTCGACGACTCCGACCGGCAACAAGCTGCGCTTGTCCTTCACCATCGCCCTGCGCGCGCCGGCGTCGACGACCACCGTCCCGCGCGGAGGTTGAGCGAACGCGATCCACAGCCTCCGCGCCGAGGCCCGCTTCGCGCGCGGGTGGAAGAAGGTGCCGACGCGTTCGCCGCGCACCGCCCGCGTCAGAACCCGGCTCTCACTCGCGTCCGCGACGACTACACCCACGCCCGAGAAGGTGGCGACCCAGGCTGCCGCGATCTTCGACGCCATGCCACCTGTGCCGAGGCTGGACCCGCGACCTCCGGCCCGTCTCTCGAGCTCGGGCGTGATTCGCACGACCTCGTCGAGGATCGGAGCGTCCGGCACCCGCCGCGGATCGTCGGTGTGTAGTCCCTTGGCATCCGTCAGCAACGCCAGCAGCCTCGCGCGCGCGAGATTCCCTACCAGCGCAGCCAAGCGATCGTTATCACCGAACCTGATCTCGTCCACCGCGACCGTGTCGTTCTCGTTCACGATCGGGACGACACCGAGTGCCAGCAACCGGTCGAGCGTGTTGCGCGCGTTGACGTAGTGCTGACGATTCATGAAGTCGTACCGCGTCAAGAGCATCTGCGCCACGACCAGACCAGCCTCTTCGAACAGCCGCGAGTAATGCGACAACAATCTCCCCTGGCCGACCGCGGCGGCGGCCTGCAGTGAGGGGATGTCTCCCGGACGGCTGTCGAGACCCAGCGGCCCGAGGCCGGCGGCGATCGCGCCGGACGAAACCAGGATCACCTGCACACCCGTCTGCCGTAGCTCGGCGATCTCTTGACAGAGCCGCCGCAGCCTGTCCTCGTCCGGTTCGCCGGTCGGACCCACCAGAGAAGCCGTGCCGACCTTGACGACGAGGCGGTCCCCCGCCTTCAGCTCAAGGCGCGCCATCGTCAGACAGCGTCTCCGGCTCGAAGTCGAATACCGCACCGCCTATCCGAACCTCGTCGCCCGGCTGCGCCCCTGCGTCGGCAAGCGCGCGCTCGACTCCCATCGAGATGAGCTTGCGTTGAAGGCGCGTCAGGGCCTCTTCGTTGTCGAGGTTCGTCATAGCCACCGCCCGCTCCGCGTTCGTCCACCGCACGCGCCACGCGTCTTCTTCACGCAGTACCTGCAACGTCTCCGGGCGCGAGATGTGACGGACGTAACCCCGGCGCGGGGGCGTTTCTCGGCGCGCCTTTTCGATCTGGGCCACGAGGATGCGGAGCAACTGCTCGATTCCCTCCCCCGTGACGGCGGACACCGCCATCGCGTCCGGATACTCATCCCGCAGGAGCTCGATCTCATCGCGCGCCGCGTCCGCCTTCGTGAGGATCACGACCGACGGGCGCTGCGCCAACGTGGGATCGAACGTCTCCAGCTCGTGACGGAGGATCTTCACGTCCAGTGTGGGATCACGATCCTGCGCCGTCGGGTCCACCAGGAACACGAGAACGGCCGCCCGCGAGACGTGCTTCAGGAACCGGTCCCCCAGGCCCTTCCCAGCGTGCGCTCCCTCGATCAGGCCCGGGATATCGGCCACGACGAACGACGTATCGCCGCTCCGCACCACACCCAGGTTCGGCTCCAGCGTCGTGAACGGGTAGTCGGCGATCTTCGGCTTCGCCGCCGAGATTCGCGAGATAAGCGTCGACTTCCCCGCGTTCGGGAACCCGATCAACCCCACGTCCGCCAGGAGGCGAAGCTCGAGCCGCAGCGACGCCTCTTCCCCCGGCTCCCCCTTGTCCGCGAACGCCGGGGCGCGCCTGGTGGCGGTGGCGAAACGAACGTTCCCGCGGCCCCCTCGGCCCCCCCGTGCGGCGACGAACTGATCACCGGTGTTGGCGAGATCGGCCACCAGCGTCCCGTCGTCGTCATAGACCACGGTGCCGGGCGGAACCAGCAGGATCCGATCCGCGGCGCGGGCGCCGTTGCGCCTCTTACCCTCGCCGTGGCCACCGCGGGCCGCCTTCACGTGAGGGTGATCGCGCAGCTCCAACAACGTCCCGACAGAGCCCTCGGCGCGCAAGATGACGCTGCCGCCGTCACCGCCGTCGCCGCCGTCGGGCCCCCCCTTCGGCTTGAAGGGTTCCCGGTGAAAGGCGACGGAGCCGTCACCACCGGCGCCACCACTGACATGGATCTTCGCCTCGTCAACAAACGCCATGAGCTCAACCTTACGTAGGTGTGGACTCGGGATCCGCTCCGGGGCGTCCGGCGCGGGCATCGCCGGCACGCTGGCTCCGGGGCGGCCGAGCCCGCTCCCGCGGCGTCGGCACGGGCATCGCTGGCACGCTCGGCGGGCGCCTGATCGGCGCCGGCCTCTCTCCGTTCCGGGCCACGTCGCCAATGTTGGTCCGGCTATCGACGACGTGGCCCTTCACGACGGCCCGCTCAAACCCGTACACGCCGCCGCCTCCGCTCGTAAACGGCAGCCCCTCCGCTCGTATGGAGGGGTCTGCGTCCCGGCGAGATCATCTCTATGGATAAGAGGGCCGGGCCGGGACACTCCGGGCGCAAAACCGAGGCGCCCCTCCGGAACCCGACCCGGCCCTCCTCCCCGGTCTGCGCGACGGCGCGGCCCCGGGGGGCAGGAGTGGTTGGGTCGGAAGGGAGTTATTCGGAGGGGGCGGGGGTGATGCTTACTACGCGGCGGCCGCGGAGGCGGTGGAAGGTCACGGTCCCGGAGGCCGTTGCGAACAGGGTGTCGTCGCCGCCCTTGCCGACGTTGAGGCCCGGGTGCACGCGGGTGCCGCGCTGGCGGATGATGATCGCGCCAGCTTTGACCTGCTGGCCCCCGTACGCCTTGACGCCCAGCCTCTTGGACTCGGAGTCGCGCCCGTTGCGGGAGGACGCTGCACCTTTCTTATGCGCCATCGGTGGTTCCCTCCTCGGCGGATGCCTTCTTGCCGCGGCCCGCGGTCAACTTGATGTCGGAGATCTCGATCGTCGTGTACTTCTGACGGTGCCCGGCGTGGCGGCGGTAGCCGGTCTTGTTGCGGTACTTGAAGACCTCGACCTTGGGCCCCTTCGTTTCACCGACGACGGTGCCGGTCACGCGGGCGGCGCCCAGGTCCTTCTTCGCGGAGCGGGTCTTGCCCTTGTCGTCGACGATCAACAGCGGCACAAAGTCGATCGTTTCGGTGCCCTCGCGCAGCTTCTCGATCTCGATGACGTCGCCCTTGGCGACCTTGTGCTGCTTGCCGCCCGCGCGGATGATTGCGTACATACCGTCTCCCTGTGAGGTCCGGCCCCCGAGTGGGAGCCGGCTCACGAGGATACCAAAGGGAGCGCTAATCGACGTCGTGGACGAGGATGCCGCGGCCCTCACAGGCGGGGCAGGGGTCGGAGAACGCCTCGACGATGCCCGCCGACACGTTCTTGCGAGTCATCTGAACCAAGCCGAGCGGCGAAATCTCGAAGACGTGGGTTCGGGTCTTGTCGCGCTCCAGCTCGCCGCGGAACATTCGCAGCACCTCGTCACGGTTCTCCGAGACCTCCATGTCTATGAAGTCGATGACGATGATCCCGCCGATATCCCTCAACCTGAGCTGCCGCGCGACTTCGACGGCGGCCTCCTTGTTCGTGCGGAAAACGGTCTCTTCGAGGTTTGACTTCCCGACGAACTTACCGGTGTTCACATCCACAACGGTCATGGCCTCCGTCCGGTCGATGACGAGGTGCCCGCCGGACGGGAGCCAGACCCGGCGGTCGAGTGACTTGCGGATCTGCTCGAGGACCCGGAACTCTTCGAAGATCGGAAGGTCGCCCTGGTAGAGCTCGAGCCTGTGGTCGAGGTCCGGCGACGTCGCGCGGACGTAGTCGCGCAGCGTCGACTCCAACTTGGCCTCGTCGACGATGCAGCGCGAGACGTCGCGGTTGAACAGATCACGGATGACGCGCAGCTCGAGCTCGGGCTCGCTGTAGATCAGCGCCGGAGCACTCGCCTTGTCTGCTTTTCTCTCGATCTCGTCCCAGATCTCGACGAGCCTGGCCAGATCCCGCTGTAGGTCCTCGCGCGACACACCCTCGGCCGCCGTTCGCACGATCAGCCCGTGTTCCTCGGGGCGCAAGACCTGTGCGAGGTCGCGCAAGCGTGTGCGTTCGGAGTCCGGCAACCTCCGCGAGACGCCCAGCGACTTCGCGCGCGGCACCAGGACGAGGTGGCGTCCGGCGATCGAGATCAGGGCCGTCAGCCGCGCACCCTTGGCGCGCATCGGATCCTTCGTCACCTGGACGAGGATCGGCTGCCCCGACTTCAGCACCGTCTCGATTCGAGGGGTGTCATCTCCTTCGTCGCCCGCTAATCCGACCTCGCCCGCATATAAGACGCCGTTGCGGCTCTCGCCGATGTCGACGAACGAGGCCTCCATCCCCGGAAGCACGTTCTGGACGCGTCCGAGGTAGACGTTGCCCGCCAGTGACCGGTCATCGGCTCGCGCCACGTAGTGCTCGACGATCGCGTCGTCCTCGAGCACCGCGATCTGCGTCCCGTGCGGGTCCGCATGAACCAACATCACGCGGTTCGCGGGAGCGGACTTCGAGCTGCTCTTGCGACGAGGACTTCTTCTCCGGCGTCGCCGCGCCGGGGGGGCCGAGGTCTTCCCTTCCGGCGTCTCCTTCACCGCGGGAGCGGAAGCGACGTCGTCTCCCAAAACGTCACCCGCCTTCTCCCGCCGGCGAGGTGCGGCTTCGCTCATCGAGCGCTCACAGGAATCGCCTCATATGGACGTTCATCAAGAGCGCAACTGCGGCGAAGTTCGTGATCAAGCTGGAGCCTCCATACGAGATAAACGGCAGCGGGATGCCGGTGATCGGCATGATCCCCATCGTCATCCCTACGTTAACGAACAACTGGAAGGCCCAGAGAGCGGCGACACCTGTCGCCAACAGCGTTCCAAACATGTCTCGCGACATCGCCGCGATCCGGAGCGCCCGCCAGATCAACAAAGCGAACAGCACCAGCAAAGTCGCCGACCCCAAGAACCCGAGCTGCTCCCCTACGGCAGTGAAGATGAAGTCAGTGTGCTGTTCGGGGACGAAGTCGAGGCCCGTCTGCGTGTTCTCACTCTCTAGCCCCTTACCCCTGAAGCCCCCGGACCCGATCGCGATCTTCGACTGCGTGAGGTTGTACCCGTAGGAACGGATATCAGGTGACGGGTCGAGGAACGACGTGATGCGGTCTTTCTGATAGTCCTGAAGGATGTCCATCTGGAGGATGGCCACGAGCCCGGCCATGGCGAGCACTGCAAGGGCCAGGAGGTGTCGCACCTTCGCGCCGCCGACGAGCAACAGGGCGGCGGCGAGGGCAACGAACACCATCATCGTTCCGAGGTCCGGCTCCATGAAGATCAGGACAGCGGGAACGGCAACGAGAACGATCGCAGCAACAACGTCCCGGGCACGAAGCTCGCCCTTCCTTTCAGCGAACACCGCAGCGATCGTGATGATGACCGCCACCTTCGCCAACTCCGAGGGTTGGGCCTGGAAAGCCCCGAAGTCGATCCAGCGGCTCGCGCCTTTGGACGCGTCCCCCAGCGGCGTCAGCACGAGCACGAGACCGATCAAGGTGGTGCCGTAGATGAAGGGTGCGAACGTGCGAAGCCGGCGGTAGTCGAAGGAGCTCAACGCCCCGAGCAAGATCAGTCCAACGATCGCATAGGCGATCTGCCGCTTCAGGAACAACCGCGGATCCAGCCCCCCCGCCTCCTGACCATGCACGGTCACCGAGAACACCATCACGGCGCCGAACGCGGCGAGGATCAGGGTCACGAGCAGAAGCGTCGGATCCAGGTGCCGGATCGGAGCTTTGCGCGCCATCCGCGCGCCGATCGGTTCGCGCCCGATGCGGTCGACCGCTTCGCCGAAGAAACCGTCGGACGCGTAACCGCTTCTCATCAGCGCGAGAAGTCCTGCCCGAGCCGGACATCGGTGTCGTCATCAATGCCGAAGATCTCTTCCCACACCTGCCGCGCTATCGGCGCGGCGACCTCCCCGCCGTGTCCGAACGTCTCCTCCAGGTAGACCGAGATCACGTAGCGCGGATCATCCATCGGCCCCGTCGACACGAACCAGGCGTCGTTGTCGTCGGTCTCACCGATCTGCGCGGTACCGGTCTTGCCTGCCAACGGAAAGCGGTCGAGCGGGAACCCCGCGAAGGCGCCTCGAGCAGTACCCGACCCGCCGGTGATGACGTCGACGAGGCCGTCGTTGATGACTCCCATCTCAGTCACGTCCAGCGGCAGCTCTGCAGCCACCTTAGTGTCGATCTGGCGCGTCACCTCGTGCTCTCTCTCATCCAAGCCGCGGGTGAGGTAGTCGCCGACACGCGGCTCAAGCACCTTGCCGCCGTTAGCCAACGCGGAGTACGTCGTGGCCATCTGCAACGGCGTTACAACGAGGTCACCTTGGCCGATCGACATGTTGATCGT
Organism: Actinomycetota bacterium; assembly: GCA_030776625.1. Taxonomy (NCBI): domain Bacteria; kingdom Bacillati; phylum Actinomycetota; species Actinomycetota bacterium. The sequence goes on from JALYHL010000004.1 coordinate 153,690, forward strand.
GTAGCCCGGCACCCAGCCATCGGGGCAGTAACCCAGGTCGGCGTTCTCCTTGCACCATTTCGCATCGGGGACGCGTCCATCCGCCTCGTTGGGAAGGTCGATGCCGGTCTCGTGGCCGAAGCCCGCGAGGCGCATGTACTTCTGGAACCTCTCGCTCCCGTCACCGCCAGAGCTGGCGCCGAACGCGGTCTCCAGCCGCCACCCCAGCTCGTAATAGAAGGTGTCACACGAGATCTCGAGCGACCGGGGGAACCCGATGAAGCCGTTGTACGCGGACGTCCAGTTGTGGAAGGTGACGCTGCCGGACGGCGAGCCCGGAGGATACGTCGCGGCCCCGGGACACTCGACCGTGTCGAACGGCCCGACCACGTCGTTAGCGAGAGCGGCACCCGCGGTCACCACCTTGAACGTTGAGCCTGGAGACCGCTCCCCCTGCAGTGCCCTGTTGAAGAAGGCGGGCCTCTCCGGATCGTTCAGCTGCTTGAACTCGCCCCTCGTGATGCCGTCGGCCAGCATCGTCGGGTCATAGGTGGGCCAGCTGGCCATGGCGACGACGCCGCCGGTCTTCGGATCCATCACGGTTACCGCTCCCGCGGAGGCTTTGCCCGTTCTGACTCCGGCCCTCAACGCGGCCTCAGCGGCTCGTTGGATATCCACATCCAGCGAGAGCACCAGGTCCTGACCCGGCGTCTCAGGCGTCTTTGGCCGCGTCCCGATGACCTCGCCGACCGAGTTGACGACGACCTTGAGGACTCCGGGTTGCCCACGCAGCCAGCGGTCGTAGCTGTATTCCAGCCCGGCCTTCCCGACGATGTCGCCTGCGGCGTAAGCGGGGCGCGCACCTAGGAAATGGTCCGACGCCAGACCCGCTTCGTCGATCTCACCGACGTACCCGAGGAGGTGGGCGGCGAGCTTCCCCTGTGGGTATTCCCGCACCGGCACCTTCGCTATCTCCACTCCCGGGAAGTCCTCCCCGTTCTCGAGGATCCGGTACAGGGCGCGGTCAGGAACGTCGGTAGCGACAGTGACTGGCTTGTACGGCGAGACCGTGATGTCTCTAAGACGGGCGTTGATGTGCGCCAGCTTCTCGCCGGTCAGCTCGCTGATCTGGCGCAGCACGCGCCGTCTCTGGCGCGGCCGCTCGAGGACCTGGCGATCGACGGTCACGGCGTGGGACGAACGATTGGCCACCAGCACCACCCCGTCGCGGTCGAGGATCCGACCCCGAGGCGGCTCGGTGTGCACGAAGCGGACACGGTTCTCCTTGGCGAGCGTCCGGTAACTCTCGGACGCGAGGACCTGCAGGAACCACAGACGAGAGAACAGCGCGACGAAGCCGGCGACGATCAAGATCGCGAACACGGCGAGACGGAGCAAAGTCCTGTCGATGCCACCGGTGGAGTGGCGCTGTGCATTCACCAGCGATACACCTTCTCGGGGCGGAACCTCGCGGCAACGCGCTCCAACAGCGGGAAGGCGAACGGCGTGAGGAGGGTGTCATACAGCACCACCAGCCCCGTCACCTTCGCGGTGAAGCGGAAGCTCACCCATTGCTGACCCAAGATGACGGCTAACCCGGCGTAGGCGAACTCCGCCACCGCGGACGCCACGGCCACCGCCACCACTGGCGACCACACCGACCCGGTAGGAGCGAACTGTCGCAGCGACCCGACGCCGTAGCCGATGAGCGTGTAGACGAACGCCGTCAAGCCGATGACCGATTCTGGCAGCAGCAGATCCTGCAGCAGGCCGCCGGCGAAACCGATCACGACACCGACGCGGGAGCCGTCTAGATAAGCGAGGCTGACGACCGCTATCAGCACCAGCTGTGGGATGACGCCCCGAAGGGTCACCCGCGCGAGCAACGTTGATTGCAGCGCGACAGCGACCAGCACCACGAGGGCCATCGCCAGCACCCGTCCCACTCCCACATCTGCGAAGAGGTGCGGGGCCCGTGGCCGATCGCTCACGGCCGCCACCTCAGTCTTTCCTCGCGCGTGTCTTGTCACCGGTCTCTGTGATGACCTGGACGAAGTCCAGGGTGGCGAAGTCGACGTATGGATCAACGGTGATCTCTTGCTCGAGCGCAGCATCGTCGTTCGCGACCGTGGCCACGGTCCCGATCGGGATCGAAGGCGGAAAGATCCCCTGATCGTAGCCCGCAGTGACTACCTCATCGCCGACCTCGACGTCCGCGTCCGTATCGACGAAAGCGAGAGACAGCATCTCGTTGGCTCCGTTGCCGCCAACCGCTCCGGCGAACGCCTCGCCTTTGATGCGCGCCTTCGCGTTCGCTTCCGGATCGATCAGCAGAAGCACGATGGCGGTGTCCTGATGCGCCCGGATGATCTTGCCGACCAAACCTTCCGGGTCGATCACCGCCATGTCGACCCTGATCCCATCCGACGTGCCTCTGTCGATCGTGACCGCCCACTTGTAGTTCGCCGGCGGGCGCCCGATGACGCGCGCCGATACCCGCTCCATCGTGGGGTACGACTCGTCCAGACCCTGTAGCTCGAGCAGTCGCTCATTCTCGGACAGGATCGAATCCGCCTCGGTCACGCGCTGCTCCATCTCCTCGACCTGGTTGCGAAGAGCGACGTTCTGCTCCCGCAGGTTCGACAGATCCGATAGCGACGAGAAGAAGCCACCGATCGGCTCCAAGATCGCCGTGATCCCGCGCTGGATCGGCGTGACTATGGCGCTCGACACGTCCTTGGCCCGGTCGAGAGGTCCGCCGGCATCCTGGCGGAAATCGAGCGTTATCACGAGTATCGACAGGGCGAGGAAGGCGAGCAGTAGTAGCCGCCCTCGCCCGGTTCGGCGGTACATGCCTATAGCAAACCTCTTCGCCGTCGCAAGAAACCTGGCGGGCGGCGTCCGTTCACGACTGCGAACATCCGGCCACCCTGTCGGCTCACTGTAACCCCACCCAGGCGCGAAAAGCACGCCAAAAACGGCTTTGACCTGCGAAGATGCGCGGGCTGGTGCGCTAGTGGCGCGTGTTCGAGATCAGGACCCGCTTCAGCGCCTCGAACTCCTCCAGGCACTTGCCCGAGCCGATCGCGACGGCTATCAGAGGGTCCTCAGCCAGGTGTATCGGCATCCCGGTCTCGTGCTTCAGACGCTCGTCGAGGCCGTGCAACAGCGCGCCGCCGCCGGCCAGCACGATCCCCTTGTCCATGATGTCGGCCGCAAGCTCGGGGGGCGTCTTGTCGAGCGTGTTCTTGACCGCGTCGACGATCGCGTTCACGGGCTCCTCGATCGCCCTTCGAACCTCCTCTGCGGAAACGACGATCGTCTTCGGCAAGCCCGAGACCAGATCGCGCCCGCGGATCTCCGCCTGTCGCTCCTCGGGGATCGGAAAGGCCGACGCGATCGCGATCTTTATCTCCTCTGCGGTGCGCTCACCGAGCATCAGTGAGTACTCCTTCTTGATGTAGTTGATGATCGCCTCGTCGAGCTCGTCGCCCCCGATGCGGATCGACTGGCTCGTGACGATGCCACCGAGTGAGATGACGGCCACCTCGGTCGTCCCTCCGCCGATGTCGACGATCATGTTGCCGGTCGGTTCGTGCACCGGGAGCCCGGCCCCGATCGCTGCGGCCATCGGCTCTTCGATGATGAAAGCGCTTCGCGCTCCTGCCGAGATCGTGGCTTCTTCAACCGCTCGCTGTTCGACACCGGTGATCCCGGACGGCACGCACACCACGACGCGAGGCTTTGCGAGGAACGTGCGCCGGTGCACCTTCTGGATGAAGTAGCGAAGCATCTTCTCGGTGACGTCGAAGTCCGCGATCACCCCGTCCTTCAGAGGGCGGATCGGAACGATGTGCGCCGGAGTTCGACCGATCATCCGTTTCGCTTCGGTCCCGACGGCCAGGATCGCGCCGGTCTTGGTATTGATCGCGACGACGGACGGCTCGTTCAAGACGATGCCGCGGCCGCGCACGTACACGAGCGTGTTGGCCGTGCCGAGGTCGACCGCCATGTCCCTGCCGATCAGCTGGAACATGTTGCTCATGCAGTTGCTCCTGAGGCTTCATGTTGCACGTGTGGAAGGAGAAGCCTAGCCTTCCGCAGCCTCAGGGGGAAGGGGTCGGACGCCTCTCTTAGCCGAAGAAGAGGTTCACCTCTCGTTCGGCCGACGCCGGCGAGTCCGAGCCATGCACGATGTTCTCGCCGATCGCCGTGGCGAGGTCGCCGCGGATCGATCCCGGCGTCGCCTCCAGCGGGTTGGTCGCTCCCATGAGCTGGCGCATGCCCGCCACCGCGTCCGGACCTTCGACGACCATCGCAACGACGGGGCCGGAGGTGATGAAGCTGACCAGCTCGCCGAAGAACGGCCGTTCCACGTGCTCCGCGTAGTGCTTCTTGGCCAACGTCTCGTCGATCGTGAAGAGCCTCATCTCGCGGATGTCGTAACCCTTGGCCTCGATCCGCGCGATCACCTCTCCGACAAGGCGGCGGCGAACCCCGTCGGGCTTGACCATGATGAACGTCTGCTGGTTGTCGGGCATTAGTAGACCTACCTCCTGATCGGGTGCGTCAGGACCGTAGCAGGTGGCCCCTCGCCTCCCCCACGACGTAATGCGACCCGGTGATGCAGACGAGGTCGTTGCTCCCGGCCTCGGCGAACGCGGCGGCCAGGGCGCGTTCCACATCCGGGGCGGAGGTCGCGGGGCAGCCGATCTCGGCCGCAGCGGCCTCGAGGGTCTTGGTGGGAGCCGCGCGCGCGATGCGCGGCTCGGTGAAGATGATCGAGCTCGGCACCCGCGTCATCTCCGCGATCATCCCGCGATGATCCTTGTCGACCAGGATGCCGACGACGAACACGACGCGCTCGTAGGCGAAGGCCTCCGCCAGACTCGTCACGAGCGCGGAGACACCCTCCGGGTTGTGCGCGACGTCCAGGATGACGGGGATCCCGTCTTCGCGGCCCGTCTTGATCGGCTCCAGACGCCCTGGAGCCGCGACGCTTGCGAAGCCCTCCGCCACCACCTGGTCGTCCAAGCTCCCAGGCGGAAGGAAGGAGCCGACGGCTTCGAGCGCGATCAGGCCGTTGATCCCTTGATGGCTGCCGTGCAGAGGCAGGAACAGTCCGTGATAGGAGCGGCTGCTGGTGGCGAGCGAGAGATAGCGGCCGCCGAACGCGAGCTTGTTCTCGATCACCGAGAAGTCGCGGTCCAGCACAGAGAGCTCGTTATCGGTTGCGGCATCGCTGATGATCGCCAGCATCGACGGATCGCGTTCGCCGACGACGACGGCGCTACCTCCCTTGATGATGCCTGACTTCTCTTTTGCTATCGAGGCGCGATCACCCAGAAGCTCGGTGTGATCCAGCCCGATGTTCGTGATGACCGCAACCTCGGACTCGATGACGTTCGTCGCGTCCCACAACCCACCCAGCCCCACCTCGACGACGGCGACGTCCACCGGAGTATCGGCGGCCCACAGGAAGAAGAGCGCGGTCATGACCTCGAAATAGGTCAGCCGCTCGCCGAGACGTTCCTCCGTCCCGCTGAGATACGGCGAGAGGTGACCGAATACGTCGCCGAAGGCATCCTCGCTGACGGGCTCTCCGTTCAGGGCAATCCGTTCGGTCATCGAGGTCAAGTGCGGCGACGTGTAGATGCCGACCTTCAAACCCGTCGCCGTCAGCAACGACGACGCGATCCTCGCGACCGAGGTCTTTCCGTTGGTGCCGGTCACGTGGATGGAGGGGAGACGTCTCTCCGGGTGGTCGAGCGAGTCCAGAAGCGCCTCGATCCGGTGGAGCGACGGGGCCATCGACTTCATGGCGTCGATCCCGAGCGCGTTCAGATGCGCCTCGGCGTCCGCGTATGCCATTCAGCCTCCCAGCGTTTCGAGCTGCGACCGTAGCTTGAGGCGGTTCTGCTGGTGCTCTTCCAGCTTCGCTCGCTCCTTAGCCACCACCGCTTCCGGTGCCTTCGCCACGAAGGACTCATTCCGCAGCTTGCCGTCGGCGCGCCGGATCTCCGCCTCCACCTCGACCAGCCTGTCGCGCAGACGCTTGCGCTCCAGCTCCAGATCGACTGCGTCCCCGAGGGCAACGAAGATCTCGATGCCGCTCATGGTGACCGCTCGCGCCGTACCGCCCGCAGATGGGGGCTGGCCGACGAGTGCAAGGTCCTCCAGTCGAGCGAGTGCCATGATCGCGGCAGACATCGCGTCCAGCTCCCCCGCGAACTCGCCGGCGGCGATCGTCACCGACACGCGCTTTCCCTGCGGAATGCCGTGCTCGATCTTCAGCCGGCGGATGGTCGTGACCACATCTTGGACACGCTCGACCTGCCCCTCCACGACCAGGTCGTGCACGCCAGCCGGAGCCGGCCACTCTGCGAGCATGATCGAACCGGTGCCCGGCCGCAGACGCTGCCACAGCTCCTCTGTGATGAACGGCATCACCGGGTGGAGCACCCGCAGGATCCGGTCCAGGACGTGTACGAGGACGGGAGCAGCCGCGTCCGGCCGCAGCTTGGAAAGCTCGATGTACCAGTCACAGAACTCACTCCAGACGAAGCGATAGAGGTCGCGCATCGCCTCACCGAAGTTGTACTCGTGGAGCTGGGCCTCGACCTTCGTCAGGGTGTGGTCCAGCCGCGACAGGATCCAGCGGTCCTCGGTCGCCAGCGAGTCCGCGTCGCCCAGCTCCGGACGCTCATCCCCCAGCGACGTGAGCACGAAGCGCGAGGCGTTCCAGAGCTTGTTCGCGAAGTTCCGAGAGTCCTGGATGCGCTCCTCCGACACCTTCATGTCGTTGCCCGGGATAGAAGCGAACGCGAGGGAGAAACGGAGGGCGTCGGCGCCGTAGCGAGAGATCATGTCGAGCGGGTCGATCACGTTGCCCAGCGATTTCGACATCTTCTTTCCGGCTCCGTCCCGCACGATCCCGTGGATGAACACGTCGCGGAACGGGACGTCGTTCATGAAGTAGAGGCCCGACATCACCATCCGCGCGACCCACAGGTACAAGATCTCGTAGCCGGTGACCATTACGGACGTGGGATAGAAGAAGCTCAGGTCGGGCGTTTCGTCGGGCCATCCGAGTGTCGAGAACGGCCACAACTGCGATGAGAACCACGTGTCCAGTACGTCCGGGTCCTGGTGGATGTCGCGGGACGCGCACGCGACGCAGGCGTCGGGATCTTCCAACGAGGCGAACACCGCGTCACACTCGTCGCAGTACCAGATCGGGATCCGGTGCCCCCACCAGATCTGGCGCGAGATGCACCAGTCACGGATGCTCGCGACCCAGTCCATGTAGGACTTCCCGAACCGCTTTGGCTCGAATCGGATGCGACCTTGCTCGACGACCTCCATCGCCGGCTTCGCCAGCGGCTCCATGCGGACGAACCACTGCAGCGACAGCCACGGCTCCACCTCGGTGTGGCAGCGATAGCAGTGTCCAACCGAGTGGACGTATGGGCGCTCGACTGCGTCGACGAGACCGAGCGCATCCAGCTCCTCTAGAACATCGCGCCGCGCCTCGTAACGATCGAGCCCCGCGAACCTGCCGCCGTTGTCGTTCACGTGCGCGGTCCCATCGAAGATGTTGATCTTCTCTAGCCCCTTTCGCTCCCCCATCTCAAAGTCCAAGGGATCGTGGGCGGGCGTCCCCTTCACCGCGCCGGTTCCAAACTCGGGGTCGACCCCTTCATCCGCGACGATCGGAAGCTCCCGCTCAGGGAAGAAGGGATGCCTGACGCGCTTCCCGACGAAAGCGCTATACCGCTCGTCATCGGGGTGCACGAAGATCCCGGTATCTCCGAGCATGGTTTCCGTGCGCGTCGTCGCCACGGCGATCGAGCCCGAGCCATCGGCGAGCTCGTAGCGAAACGTGACGAGCTCCCCCGCGACGTCTTCGTGCTCGACCTCGATGTCGGACAGCGCGGTCTCGCACCGGGGGCACCAGTTGATGATCCGGTTGCCGCGGTAGATCAGCCCGTCGTCGAACCAGCGGACGAAGACGGTACGCACGGCGCGCGACAGCCCCTCGTCCATAGTGAAGCGCTCGCGCGTCCAGTCGCAGGCATCTCCCAGCTGACGCATCTGGTCGAGGATCCGGCCCCCGTACTCGTGCTTCCACTCCCACACCCGTTCGACGAAGGCGTCACGGCCCAATTCGTGCCTGTCGCTGCCTTCCTTCTTCAGCTCACGTTCGACCACGTTCTGCGTGGCGATACCTGCGTGGTCGGTTCCGGGCAGCCACAGCGCCTCTTTCCCCTGCATCCGCGCGCGCCGCGTGAGCGCATCCATCAGCGTGTGTCCCAGGGCATGGCCGATATGGAGGGCACCCGTGACGTTGGGAGGTGGAAGGACGATCGTGTACGGGTCCTTCGCGCTTTCGGCGTCCGCCCGGAAGAGCTCTTGTTTCTCCCACTCCTCGTACCAGCGACGCTCGATCTCGTGGGGCTGATACGCCTTGGGCAACTCCGCCGTCATGGAACCCCGATGACGAATCTCCGCACGACCTCATCATCGTCGGTGCGCGAACCGGCGACGATGTAGCCGAACGGCTCGAGGTACGGCCTCACTTCCTCTTCGTAGGTGGGATCGATCTGACCGCTGAAACTCATCATCGCTTCTGCGAAAGCCTGCGCCGCGTCTACATCGACGAAGAAACCTGCATCGAAGTCAGATCCAAGCTCGTCACTTGCCCGAACGAACGACTCGGCCTCCGCAAGAGGCTGCTCGGGTGTGACCGCCTGCTGGGTCGCAGATTGGCCGTAAGTGATCACAAGCCGTTCGCCACCGAGAAAGTAAACGGGTGCGGGCATCCCCGGAGCCTGCATGCTGAACCCCTCCAGATCTCCTTCCGAGGTGGGTCTGGGTTGGATACCTTGCTGCGTCAGCATGCGTTCAGCCGTGTCTAGAAGAGCACTCGTCTTGTCCGCATCACTGGACTCGACGACCAAGCCGCCACCTAGCTCCTGAAGGTTCGTCCCCTGCACGAAGAGTCCAGCGTCACCCATCCACGACAGCACGTCCTCCTCGAGATCGAGGCCCGTCTGAGAGGTGAAGGCCGATTCGATCTGATCCCGGTTGAAGCCTGGGAAGTCGGCAAACAGCTCGAGCGACTCCGTGACTAGGCCTCCGACATCGGGAACCCCGAACGCCGCCCAAGACTCCCCCGGAAGAGTGAGCAACAATCCCGGCCCCGTGAAGGAGCTGAACCCGGCGAACGGACCTTCGGTAGGCGATCCTCCAGAGTTCTCGAAGCCGATCGAGTCCGAAGTGACGTACGCCACTCCGGCCCAGGGCGGCAGGTCCCCGAAGTCAAGGTTGTCAAAGATCGCCCGGTCTTCGGGCGTCATCTGTGGGTCCTGCTCGATCAACGACAACAGCGCATTCGAATCCGCGTAGAACAACCCGAGCCACTCATCGCGCAGGCTGTCGGTGGCGTCCAAGAACTTCTCCGAGTCCTGCAGCGACTCGCCGTCACGGGCATCAATCGAAGCTTTGATCGCTTCTTCAGTCCCGCCGACGAGGAAGCCGTCCAGGAAAACGAAGGCGGCCGGCTCCTCGGGGTCATCGACGACTTCATAGGTCGTGCCCTTGTATTCGCGCTCGACTATCTCTGCTTCGGGGTCCTCTTCCTGCTGGACCCGATCGATGAAGTCCCTCAGAGCGTCGTCGTCCTTGCTCTCGATCAGGATCCCGAAGTTGGGGAGCTCGGGAGGTCCGCCCGGCATGATGAACCCGCCGATCTGATCCCCCAGCCAGGGCTCGATGTCTTCTTCGTAAGAGAGACCCTCTTTGCCGAGCTGCTCATCCAAGAGCTCGATCAACTTGTTCAGCGCGTCGTCGGTGTTCTCGACGCCCGGGAACTTCTGGAGCAGATCGTCCAGCGCCATCTTCTGATCGTTGGATGGTCGAATGAAAACGTTCCCGTACAAGATCGAGCTCTTCGGAACCAGCCCGATGGCTTCGTCCTCGGCGGGAGCCATGAATCGCACATAAGCGACTGCCGCACCCGCGACGAGGACCAGCGCTGCAACCGTAAGAAGTAATGGCTTCGTCTTCATCGGCGACCTCCTCGGGGATCAGGGCACAGGGATACTAGGAGAGGGAAGGAGGAACGGAGCGGAGGAAGTGGTTCAGGCAGAGCGTTCGCGCGCGGGGCGCTCTGGGCGCTCCTTGGCACGCGGTACCAGAGTCGGGTTTACCCGCTCGAGCACTACCTCGCGATTGATGATGCACTTGCCGATGTTCTCTTGGCTCGGCAGGTCGTACATCACGTTCAGGAGTACCTCTTCGAGGATCGCGCGCAGCCCTCTAGCGCCGGTGCCCCGCAGCATCGATTGCTCGGCCACGGCCTCCAGCGCGTCGATGGTGAAGTCGAGCTCGACGCCGTCGAACTCGAAGAACTTCTTGTATTGCTTGATCAGCGCGTTCTTGGGCTCCGTCAAGATCTCGACCAACGCGTCCTTGTCGAGGTTGTGCACGTGCGTGATGACCGGGAGCCGTCCGATGAACTCGGGGATCAGCCCGAACTTCAGCAGATCCTCCGGCAACACGTGTTCGAGGATCGTGCCCAGGTCCTTCTGCTCCATCTTGCGAACGTCCGCGCCGAAGCCGACGCCCTTCCGACCGATCCGGCTCTCGATGATCCGCTCGAGGCCTGCGAACGCCCCGCCGCAGATGAAGAGGACGTTCGTGGTGTCGATCTGGATGAACTCCTGGTGCGGGTGCTTGCGGCCCCCCTGCGGAGGAACGCTGGCGGTGGTGCCCTCGAGGATCTTCAACAGGGCCTGTTGCACGCCCTCACCCGAAACGTCGCGCGTGATCGACGGGTTCTCGGACTTGCGCGCGATCTTGTCGACCTCGTCGATGTAGATGATCCCGGTCTCGGCGCGCTTCACGTCGTAGTCCGCCGCTTGGATCAGCTTCAGCAAGATGTTCTCGACGTCCTCGCCCACGTACCCGGCCTCGGTGAGCGCGGTCGCGTCCGCGATCGCGAACGGCACGTTCAGCATCCGCGCGAGCGTCTGGGCGAGAAGCGTCTTACCGCAGCCGGTCGGACCGAGCAGAACGATGTTCGACTTGGCGAGCTCGACGTCCCCGTCGGTCGCCGCGCCGACCTGGATGCGCTTGTAGTGGTTGTAGACCGCGACCGAAAGAACCTTCTTCGCTTGCTCCTGACCGACGATGTAATCGTTCAGGAACTCGTAGATCTCTTTCGGCTTCGGCAGGTCCTCGAGCTTGAGCTCGGGGCTCTCCGACAGCTCCTCTTCGATGATCTCGTTGCAGAGGTCGATGCATTCGTCACAGATGTAGACGCCGGGCCCGGCGATCAACTTCTTGACCTGCTTCTGCGACTTGCCGCAGAAGGAACACTTCAAAAGGTCGCCGCCGTCACCGAACTTCGGCACTATCTAGCCCCCCTACGCCTCGGGATTCTCTGCCGGAGAAGTCTCAACCTCACGCGCGACGCGGCCGACCTCACCGGGAAGCAGCGCGCCGTTGCCGGCCTTCTTCTCCGCTAGAGACCGGCTGCTGATGACCTCGTCGACGATGCCGTACGACTTGGCGTCTTCCGCCGTCATGAAGCGGTCGCGGTCGATGTCTTTCTCGACCTGCTCGTAGTCCTTGCCGGTGTGCTCAGCGATGATCTCGGCCATCCGCTTGCGCAGCGAGAGGACCTCTTTCGCGTGGATCTCGATGTCGGTTGGAGTGCCCGAGAAACCGGCGGATCCTTGGTGGATCATGATCTTCGAGTTCGGAAGCGAGTATCGCTTTCCCTGCGCGCCGCCGAGTAGCAGGATCGCGCCCATCGACATCGCCATCCCGACGCAGATCGTCGAGACGTCGGGCTTGATGTACTGCATCGTGTCGTAGATCGCCATACCCGCGTAGACCATCCCGCCGGGCGAGTTGATGTAGAGGCTGATGTCTTTGTCGGGGTCTTCCGACTCGAGGTGCAACATCTGCGCAACGATGAGGTTCGCGACCTGGTCGTCGACCGGCGTCCCGAGGAAAACGATCCGCTCTTTGAGGAGCCGGGAGTAGATGTCGAACGAGCGCTCACCACGACTCGTCTGCTCGACGACCATGGGAACGAGGTAGTTGCGGTAAGCGTCGTTCATCTGCTGTGAGCCCTCCATTCCAACCCCTGCGTCCCCCCACTATGAATCATCGGTCACCCTGCCGGTCACATTGATGGAGCGAACCACGTAGTCAAGGGCTTTCCGTCGCATGATATCGGCGGCGACGGCCCCTACCCGGCCGGAATCAACCAGGTTCTGAGCCACTTCCTTCGGGTCCCGCTGAGCCTGGGCTGCCGCCAGGGCGACCTCCCGTCCGAGTTCCTCTTCCGAGACATCGATGGCCTCGCGTCTCGCGATCTCTTCCAGCAACAGCTCGGCCACGACCGAACGTGAGGCCTGCTCCCGGACGTCTCTGCGGATCTCTAACTCGGTGAGCTGCACCTGCGCGCCATAAGCATCCAGCGTCAGACCCGCCCGCTGCAGGTCGCGCTCCAGATGCTGCAGACGATGCTCGAACTCGCTCTCGACGAGCTTGTCCGGTGGGGTCAGATCGGCTGCCTCGACCAGGGCGTTCAGAGCGCGCGTCCTCAGCTCGTCCTCGCTCATGCGCTCTTTGACCGTCGCCAACCGGGCGCGCACGTCCTCTTTAAGGTCGTCCAGCGAGTCGAACTCGCCGACGGTCTTCGCGAACTCGTCGTCAACCGGCGGCAGCTTCTTGGTCTTCACCTCTTTCACCAGCACCGTGAACGAGACATCGTCGGTGCTCGAGTGATCGTGGTCCGCCTCGTCGCCGTGGTGGATATGAACCTGGTCGGTGAACTTCAAGATGGCGCCGGGCCGCGTGCCTTCGAGCTGTTCGTCGAGCTTCGGAGGCCCTGCGCGGGAGCCAACCTCGTAGAGGAAGTCCGGCGCCGACAACCCCTCCACCAACTCGTCGTGCCGATAGCCCTTCAGATCGATCAGCACGTGGTCCCCCCGCCGCGCCTCACGCCCTACGGACTCGAGCTCCGCGAAGCGGTCCCGAAGGCGTTCCAGTTGCTCGTCCAGGTCGTCATCCGTCACCTCCGACGGAGGCGCCTCGACCTCTATCGCGGTGAGGTCTGGGACTTGCACCTCCGGACGAATGTCGACGGTCGCCTCGAAGATCAACGGCGATCCAGCTTCGAACTCGACGACGTCGATCTCGGGCGGAGCGATGGGCTCCAGAGCCTCGGCATCGAGAGCGTCCCGATAGAGCTGCGGCAGCGCCTCTTGCAGTGCTTCCTCTCGCACGGTGTCGGCGCCGACGCGCGCATCGATCATCTGGCGCGGGACCTTTCCGCGCCGGAAGCCGGGTATGCGGATCTCGTTCGACCACTTGCGATACACCGCGTCCATCGCGGGCTTGAGCGCGGCCTCCGGCACCTCCACCCGAAGCTTCACGCGGTCCTTCTCAAGCTGTTTGGTCGTGGTCTGGAGGGCCGTTGCCATGAGTCACGCATCCTAGCTGCGGGGTGTGTACGAAAGGAGGTGCTCGGCGCGCAGGCAGGGTTTCGGTTGTCGCCAGCGAAGACTCTTTGGACCAAGCCGTGGCCGAGCGCCAGGTTGGGAGCCGCGAACCGCGCTAGGCGGACGAAAGTGGGGATGGCGGCTCGCGACTCCCAATCTGGTTCCCGCTACTTTGCTTGCTTTCCTATCGTAGCGAACGCGAAGGGTAACGCGTCTACGCCGCTACAGATTCTGATCCGATGACAGATGTCGACGGCCCGCGCGCCGGAGGGTGCGATGCTTGCAGCTTCGGGGCGTAGCGCAGCTTGGTTAGCGCGCGTGCTTTGGGAGCACGAGGTCGCCGGTTCGAATCCGGCCGCCCCGACGCTGCGAAGGGTCAGTCGTCCTCGCCCGCGTCTTCCTCTGCTTTCGCGGTTTCGGGCGGAAGGGCCTTCTCGGGCTTGGGTGAAACGGCTTTCTCCGGCTTCGAGCTAACGGGCTCCGGCGGAGCGGCTTTGTCCGGCTTCGAGTCGACGGGCGCCGGCGGAGCGGCTTTGTCCGGCTTCGAGTCGACGGGCTCCGGCGGAGCGGCTTGCTGGCTGCTGGACTTAACCTGCTTGGGCGGCTTCGGAGAAGACGCCTGATCGCGGTCCTCCTCATCCTCCTCCTCGGCCTCGTCGTCGCCCCCTGCCTCGCCGTCATCTTCATCATCCTCGTCGTGCGAAGGCTTGGACGGCTTCGGTGCCTTCCCCGGCTTCGACGGCCTGCCCTCGCCCTCTTCTTCGTCGTCTCCGCCGGACGCTTGGTCGTCGTCACCGCCCGACGCTTCGTCGTCGTCTCCGCCCGACGCTTCGTCGTCGTCTCCGTCCGTCTCCCCATCGTCTTCGTCTTCGTTCGGTTCGTCGACCTCACCCTCATCGGTCTCATCCCCACCATTCGGCGACCCGTCGTCGTCGAGATCCACCGGCCCACGCGAGCCGTCGCCGTCGTCTCCTCGCGCTCCGCCGTCGCCGGGCCGCGCGGCGTCGGTGCCGAGGGTGACACCGCGACCGTCTCCGCTGCCCACGTCTCCGTCGGCGGAGTCCAAGCCTTGATCGACACGGCCAGAGAGCACCAGCGGCTCGATCGGCCCGTCCAGGCCCACCACATCCTGGGGTCCACCAGAAGCGGAGTTAGTGGCCCCCCCGGGCAGCGCTTCATCGCGATCGCGCAGCGGGTCGGTGAGAGCAAAGGCCGTCTCGGTCAGCGCGGCCGCTCCATTCCCGACCCTCTGGACCAGGTCCGGGACCGCAATCGTGGCGGCAAGAAAGACGGCGGCAGCCACGCAGGCGGCGATCACCACCATTGGGACGAGGCCGAGGCGCTTGACGAACAACCTCGCACCCCGCCCCGGACGCTGAGGAGAGGGAAGGACCATGCTTAAGCCTCGTCTCGCTGCCTGCGCGACCGAGCCGTTACGACGGAGCCGGCTCCTATCAGGCCCGCCGCCACCAGGACGAAGATCGCGACGTCACCGCCGGTGAATGGAAGAACTCCCGGCTGCGCCTCCGAGGCGGGGAGCGCCTCCGCCCCGTCGTCGGAGAACCGGATCCCCCGAACCGTCGGCTCCTCGTTCGGAGTGCCCTTGTCGCGATCGAGCCGGGTCGGCAGCACCTTCGGCTTCCCGTTGCCGTAAGGGTCTTTCTGGGCGACTGCGGTGCCCGTCATCATGCTCACCAACAGGATGGCGGCTAGCGCCGAAACAACCACCACGAGAGCGACGCGCGGCGCGGTACGGGTTCGTCTGTCCATCATTCGACCTCCTGCTTCTTTGCCAACGTCGGAATCGTCTTCACCATGATCTTGATGTCTTGCCACATGGACCAGTTGTCGATGTAGTAGTTGTCGAGTGCAGCTCGATCCTCGATCGACGTATCGCCGCGCAGGCCGTGGATCTGTGACCACCCTGTGACCCCGGCAGGCAAGCGGTGACGGTCGTTGTAGTTGGGGTACAGCTCACCGAACCGCTCTGCGAAAAACGGCCGCTCCGGCCGCGGTCCGACCAACGACATGTCGCCCCTCAGAACGTTCAGAAGCTGGGGCACTTCGTCCAGGCCGGTGTCTCGCAGGAAGGCTCCGACGCGAGTGATCCTGGCGGTGTCCGCCCGCCATTCCGTCTGATTCGTTAGATCGTCACACACCCGCATGGTTCGGAACTTGAGCAGGTCGAACGACTCACCGTGACGGCCGATCCGGCGCTGCCTGAAGAAGAGAGGACGACCGGACTCCATGAGTACAGCGGCGGCTATCACCGCAAACACGGGCGCCAACAGGAACAGACCCAAAGCAGCTCCCAGCCTGTCGACGGCGCATTTAAGCATCCACTCCGGCCGAGAAGGCGCGGGAGACGCTACCTTGAACATGGGGTATCCCCAGAGGTGCTCCGATGTGCGGTTGCAGCCGCCGAGCTCGAATAAGCGTGGGACTATCCAGACATGCGCGCCCTGGTCCGCCGCAGCACGGACCGCGCGGATCGTGTCGGCCGCGCGCTGTGAGCTGAAGGCAACGATCACGTTCTGTACCTCATGAGAGGAAACGAGCGTTCTCAGGTCTTCGATCCGGCCGAGTATCCGAGTTCCGAGAGCCCCAGGATCCAGCTTGGGATCGTCATCTACAACCCCGATCACTTCCATCCCGTATTCCCTGCGCTCCGCCAGGGCCGAGATGATCCGGCGCGCGACGTCGCCGCCCCCGACGATCACCGTGCTGTTCGGTCGGGTGGCCCTGAGACCTCTCACCCCCGCGTAGGTTGCGGCCCGCCCGGCCACCAGCAGGGGCGCGACGACGAGGCCCGTCTGGAACGCGTTTTCGATCCGGCCCACGCCGGTAAGGGTCGTGACCGCCGCCACCGCGCCGAACGCCAGCAGCGCCCGTCGCAAGATGTTCGAGGAATCGTCTACGGCACTGGGGCGGAGGGGCCGGGACGTCAGCTCGGGTCGTACCTGCAGGGCAAGCAGAACGAGAAGAAACATCGCCACGGACGGCTCGAAGCGGCCTAAAGCCACGCGGCTGAACACGAGCGCCGAGAGAAGGATCAGGTGGTCGCCCAGGGAGGGCAGCGCGACCGGAAGCCACCGCGCCCAGCCGCCAAGCCAGGGAACACCGGCGACCGTGCGCTGCGCTGGGATCGTGTACTGATCGTGCGGCGGAGACATGTGCCCGGGTCTTCTTTCTCTAGGTGAGGCTGGTTCCGGGCGACTTCGCTACCCGCTGTGACCTCGCGACTACGAATTCGCTTCGGACCGGTGCGATTCCTCCCCGCCAAAGGGATTATTTCACTCAAATTGGTCGAAAGTCCACCCTGATGGGGGGCCTCCGCCCAGAACGGGCAAACCGCCCCCCTGGTTTAGAAAAGAGGCTCGTTCCAGAACCGCCGCACGCGGCTCCACACCGACGCCAGCCCGGTACGCAGATCCGGCCTCGCGCTCACCTCGAGGCTCCTGTCCCACGTCGTCCTGATGGGCCCGGCGACGGGCTCCCCGTCGGGACCGGTGACGCTCCACCCCTCCGGCGCGGTCAGCTCCAGCGCGATCTGGGCATCCCGAGCAAGCGGCTGCGGGCGCAAGCGCAGAGTCAACCCCCCATCCGCTACCGGAAGCGAGTAGTCGGCGCGCAGCGAAGCGCTTCCTCCTCTAGGAACCTTCACGAAGACCCCTAGAGATTGCTGGCCTTCCTCACGCTCGACCCGGAACTCGACCGCGCGCCCGTCGAGGGTTACCGCCTCCACCGAAGCAACATCGGGAAGATAGAGCTCCGCGTAAGACCGAGCCAGGCCATATGGCTCCCCCGCGACATACTCACCAAGCCCCTCGGGTGCAAAGTTGACGAACCGCACCCGCGTTGCGCAGCGGGCCGAGTCCGCGTTCAGCTCGCAGCGTTGCTCGACGTGTCGCTCTATCCAGAAATCGAGCTTCGTTCCCTCCCCATCGGGCGACCCGAGGTTCTGCTGCGTCACCCCGACCGCATAGCTGCCGTCGCGTACGCTCAACTCGCCCGTGACGCCGAGCTCCTCGAGAACACGCTGCTCTCCCTCCACGAACGACACGAACCGCAGATGTCCCCCCGCAACCGCCTCACCGAGGAGCTCGAGCCGTTCTCCTCGCAGGCCTCCGGAGCTGAGCTTGGAGAAGACGGCGCGGCCGGACTCCAGCAATGCCTGTCTTCTTCGCTCTTGATCTTCGAAGCGTGAGTACACGTCGGAGAGAACGAACTCCGCGAGCTCGTCGCTGGAGATGGTTAGCTCCAGCTTCTCGATGGCGACGGGCGCGTCGGGGTCGGCTAGAGCCGCGATCCCGTGCGGGTCCGCCACGATCGCGCCCTCGGTAGCGACCCCCGTCTTCTTGCGGTAGAGCCGTGTCGCTACTCGAGCCACGTCGGGAACGTCGGGCGAGTACGTGGCGTTCAACCACAACGTGGTGTTCGCCTTGTAGACCCCGAAGCGGCGTTCGTAATCCTCAGGAGCCGGGACGCGCTCGGGGGGGTCGTCACGAAGAGCGTGAACCGAGTGAAATTCGCCGAGGCGCAGCCGTCCCTCTTCGATCTTGAGCTCGCCGACGCCCGACAGCACCCCTCCTGCACCCCGCAGCTCAGCATTGTTGATGAGAAGAACGAGATAGCTGCGCGGCTCGTTAAGCCCGAAGAGCTCGGGCGACCGCTCCAAGAGCTCAGCTGCGTTGGCGGCGGTCTCGGAGAGACGGCCATAACGGCGGCTCAGCGCGTCCACCTGCTCCCATACCCCAGGCAATAACCACCCGTTGCGTGCCGCGCGTGCCGCCTCCGCAAACTCTGCCAGCGCCTGCACCTCGCGTTCCAGGGGTGCTCGTAGCTCTTGAAGAGCGTCGACATCGACGACCCCACGACGGAGGAGCCCCGACTCCTCGACCTCGTCCAGAGCCGCGTCGAGGTCGAGCGCCGCATCCAGAACGGGCCTGGCCGACGTGCTCAGGGCGCGAGCGGCATCGATGTTCTGTCTCGCCACAGGTACAAGGCGAAGAGCTTTCGAGGGTAGAGAAGAAAGGTGCTCGCTGGCGCGGAGGAAATGGGATCGCGCCTCTAGCACGCTGCTTCGTTCGAGCGCATCGAGAGACACCGCGGATAGAACCGCCCGCGCTTGCAGCAACTCACGTCCGGCGGTAAGACCTACGTAGAGGGACAGAAGCGCGACCACCGCGATGATGACACCGGCGCCCAGGACGATCCTCTTCATCGGCGCGTAACCAGGCCTCGTGGGAGTATCGGCGGTTCCCGATGGCCACCATCCTGCACGTCTCCCAGCCTGTGGAGGAGGGGGTCGGTCGTTACGTGGCGACGGTATGTGCGGGGCTGCAGCAGCTCGGATGGTCCGTCCACGTCGCCAGTCCGAGCCGGGGGCTGTGGGCCGACCAAGACCCGCCGCTGTGGAGCTTCCTGCGCGGCTCCGGCGTCGAGATCCACGAGTGGAAGGCGGTCCGGTCGCTCGGTCCACAGCTCCTGCGAGAGACGAGAGATCTCGCATCGATAGTGAGACGGATCGACCCGGCCCTCGTCCATCTCCACAGCGCGAAGGCAGGCCTCGCGGGAAGGCTCGTTCGACCGGTCCGACCGATCGTCTTCCAGCCTCACGCCTGGTCCTTCGATGCCGCGACCGGGCCGCTGCGGACAGCGGCGCTGCTGTGGGAGCGTCACGCCGCGAGGAGGACCGACACCGTCGTTTGCGTCAGCGAAGCCGAGCGCGCTGCCGGGATGCTTGCAGGACTCTCGCCGACATGGGAGCTGATCCCCAACGGCGTGGACCCGAGGGTCTGGACCGAGGCCGACACGGAGGAACGAAGCCGCTGTCGCATGTCTCTGGATATCGATCCCGACACACCCGTCGCGCTCTGTGTCGGACGACCATCGAGACAGAAAGGTCATGACGTGCTGCTCGAGGCGTGGGAGATCGTTGCGAACCGGGCCCCTTCGGCACGGTTGTTCGTCGTCGGCGACGGCCCCGAGCGATCCGCGCTGGCGGCGACAGCCGGTCCCAGCGTCACCTTCGTCGGGAACCGGGAGGACGTACCAGCTTGGCTGGCAGCCGCCAACGTCACGGTCCTTCCATCTCGCTGGGAGGGGATGTCGCTGGCCATGCTGGAGGCGATGGCGCGCGGTCGCAGCGTGGTAACGACGGATGTTTCCGGAGCGCGTGAAGCGATCGGCGACGTCGCCGGTGCGATCGTGCCTATCGAGGACGTGCACGGTCTGGCCGCCGCGCTCATCGCCCGGCTGACCAACGAGGTCTTGGCACAGAAGGAGGGCCGCGCCGGCAGGTCGCGCATAGAGAAGACGTTCAACACGGGCAGGGTCCTGGATCAGCTCGGCGCTCTCTATCGAAGGCTTCTGAGCCCGACGAATCAAGCGTAGTACTGCCCCACCTCGGAGCGCCTGAGCGAGTTCCCTACGGCTCCCAAGACCGGTGCTTTCAAGGCCTCGAGCGCCAGGGCGCCCTCGTGCGCGGGGCCACTCATCGTGCCGGCCCGAACCACCAGGAGAACGCCGGAACCCAAAGTCGTGATCGTTCGACCCTCGTCCGTACCCAACAAGGGAGAGGTGTCGACCACTACGACGTCGTAGAGCGAGCGCGCTGCGTCGAGGAAGTCCGCGAAGTTGCGCGCCACGAGGTCTCCGCCCTCGGGATCCGGAAGGGTTGGGAGCACGGAGAGGTTGTCCAGCCACCCAGTGTGAGCCGATCGCTCCAAGGTGCTCTCGCCTCGCAGCACCGCCGACAATCCACTTTTGGCATCGAGCCCGAAGCGCGCGGCCAGCGTGGGGCGGCGGAGATCGGCATCGACCAAAAGAACCCTCGACCCCAAACGCGCGTACGACTCCGCGAACAGCGCGGCCACCGTTGACTTTCCTTCGCTGTTGGTCGACGAGGTCACCACCAACACGTCGGTCGCAGTCGAGCGATCCTGCGCGAGACGCTCCACGTTCGTTCGGAGGTTCCGGAAGGCCGCGCCCACGGAAGGATCCGCGAGCGCGTCCTCGGGATGCTTTCGCAGGATGCGAGAGCGCGGGATGCGGCCCAACACTGTGTAGCCCGTCAGCTGGTAGATGTCGCGCCACGAGCGAACGCGGGGACGGGCTCGCTCGACCAAGAGAGAGACCGCTATCCCCAGCAGCGCCCCCACGACCAGAGCAACCGCCTCGAAGAGCCGACGCGGCGGCCCCGACGGGGAGGTCGGCTCCAGAGCGGCGACCACGACCTCGCCGGAGACGAGCTCGTCGTCCTGCGAGAGGTCGACCACCTGGTCGGCGTAGGCGTTCGCGGCCTGGGCTGCCAGATCGGGATCGGTCAGAGTCACGACGATGTCGACGTTCCCACTGTCCGCTGCCGGCGCGGCCTCGAGCGCGTCTTCGATGTCGGTCGGGCGAAGACCTATCTCAGTCGCGACCGCGCGCGCCGTTTGAGGTGCTTCGAGGAAGGCCACGTACTTGGGGACGGCGAGGCGGACCGAGTCGGCGTCGGAGCCTTCGACGCCCGGGCGGGGGGAGAACACGACGATGGCCGTGCCCTGGTATTGAGCCGGCAGCGCCTCGACATATAGAGAGGCCCCGACGAAGATCCCGAGCGCGACGATGAGGGCGAGCCTCCACCGCCACCTGAGCGCGTCGAGAAGATCGGGTAGTGCGGTTTGCTCTGGCAGCGTGCCTCCTCTCTGGGACGAATCTTCGCGTGCTGGGACACACCGATCGGGGATCCCCGCTAAACCGACGCCGACATCGGCCGATACATCAGGTGTAGCCAGACGAAAAGGCAAACCCACGGCGACGTGGGGACGCAAAGCTAGGGGCCCGGCACCGGGTAGCCCAGCTGCCGAACTGGGAGGTTCGTGATCACAAGTGCCAGGCTCTGCGCCGTAGTTGCTGCGGCTTCCGTCTTCGCAGCCAGCCTTCTAGCAGGTCCCGCAGCCTTCGCTGCAACGACCGCCTCCTCCACCGGCCCGGCAGTCGGCGTTCAATTCCACGGATTGTGGAGTGACTACTCGGATGCCGAGCGGGAACTGGTGCTGGACAAGCTGGCTGCGGCCGGACTCCAATGGGTTCGCATCGACCTAGGTTGGCAGTCTCTTCAAGAGCAGGGGCCGACCGCCTTCAGCCAGTGGTACGTCGACAGCGCGGATCAAGTTGTCGAGATGGCCCACCAGCGGGGGCTGAAAGTCCTGATGACGCTGTGGGGAACGCCGGGCTGGGCTAACGGCAACGCCGGCCGCGCGGTTCCGCCGACGGACCCTTCCGACTACGCCCGCGCCGCCACCTTCGTGGCTCGGCACTTCGCCGGGCGCGTCGAGGCGTTCGAGGTCTGGAACGAGCCCAACGAAGGGAGTTTCTGGACGGGCACGGCAAGCCGATACACCAACTTGCTGAAGGCGGCGTATCCCGCCTTCAAGCTCGGGAACCCGAATGCGCAGGTGGTGCTTGGAGGCCCCAGCTACAACGACACCGACTGGCTCGAAGACGTCTACGCAGCAGGCGGGGCGGGCTACTTCGACATCATGTCGACACACCCCTACCAAGGCGTCGCGGACGCTCCCCCTGAGACTCCAGACGATGGCACTATCTGGACGCTGTCACACGTCGCCGCGGTGCACGACCTCATGGTGCTGAACGGCGACGGCGACAAGGAGATCTGGTTCACGGAGATGGGCTGGTCGTCGCACGCCAACCAAGGCAACGAGGCGAACTGGCAACGTGGTGTCACCGAGGCGCAGCAGGGCGACTACTTCGTCCGGACGATCGAGTACGTCACCCAGCGCCACCCGTATGTGACGAATATCTTCTGGTACAACGAGCGCAACCGCGATTCGAGCGACGTGCAGCTCGCCAACTACGGCCTCCTGCGCCGCGACTTCAGCGACAAGCCTGCCTACACCGCGATCAAGGGATACCTGACCTCGGGGACCACTCCACCGGAGGCCGAGGAGACGTCACCGACGCCCGTTCCCGTCCCTGTTGATCCGATCGAGGTGGAAGAGCAGCTCGTCAATGGCGGCTTCGAAGCCGGCCGCACCGGGTGGGAATCGATCAACGCATCGCTGTCGACCACCAGCGCGGGTCTTCGGGGTCGAGCGCTCAAAGCCACGCGGCGGGGCCGCACCTACGGGATCGCTTCGAGCTCTGTCGACGGAAGCTCGGGTACAACGGTGACGGTCGCCGGTTTCCTCCGCGCTCCCCGAGCGGACCGCAAGATCACGCTCGTGGTCACGGAAAGTCGCGGCGGCGAGATCTTGAAGCGCAAGGTGGTGGAAACCCGCACCAGAACGTCTTGGACCTCTTTCCCGAAGCTGTCCTTCCGCAGTAGCGGTCTTCCGGGGAGCCGGCTCCGACTCAAGGTAGAGGCGACCGGCAACCGCGCCGAGCGGTCCTATTTCCTCGTGGACGAGTTGTCGCTCAAGCTCTAGCGGGCCCGGCGATGCGTCGAGCGGCCAACAGAGCTCCAACCAGGCCCCAGACGGTGAACCAGATCACCGCGTTCTTCAACGGATAGTCCACGAGGCCTTGGCCCATCACGGTAATTAGAGCGGCCGCGATCCCGACGACCAGTGCAGCATGTCGCGGCTGCTCACGATCGATCGCGCTACGCCGGGCGCGTCGGGCAGCTATCGCTACGGCCGATACGACGCCGACGATGAGCACAGCTGCAGGGATCCCTGCCTCCGCCGCCCAGTTCAACAACAGATTGTGGGCGTGGTCGGCGAACACCGTGTCCGCCTCGGATCCAGACCGTGCGCTCACGACGGGGAAGTTGCCCGGCCCCTGACCGGTCCAGGGATCCGCGGCCACCTGGCGGCGCGCCTCCTGCCAGATCTTCGGGCGGCTGTCGTAGGGATTCTCGGTGGTGAACGCCTGTAGGCGGTCGCCAACGACCTGCAGCTCCGGGGTTTCGGGGGCGATGGATCCGGCTACCGCAAGGAGGACGGCGAGCGGGATGGCGGCGACGAGGACTGCTCGACGCGCCCGAGGCAGCGCGACCACGAAGAGCAGCCCGCCGAGTGCGGTTCCGATCCAAGCTCCTCGCGACAACGACAGGATCAACGCCATGAAGACGACCGCGAACGCGACCCCTGCCAGGATGCGCCCAAGCCTCGACTCAGCACCCAACATCATGCCGGCGGCGACCATCGACACCATGGCCGCGAACGCACCCAGCTGGTTCGGCTGATTGAAAGTTCCGACCGCGCGTCCCGATATCACCGCTCCCCCGAATGAGGCTTCGGGCTGCACTCCCGAGGTCAGCGCGAACAGCGCGGCAAGGACACCGACGGCGATGAGACCGCCCAGAACCCGGCGCAGATCCCACGCGCGTTCGCAGCAGGTGAGCACCATGGCCGCGAACACGATGGCGCCCGCAAGGGCGAAGATCTGCTTGATCCCAAGCTCCACGTTGGACGAAGACGGGAGCGCGATCAGAGCCCAGGCGAACAGAGCGACGGCCCACCACAGAGGTCCCGACCAATCGAGGGGGCCACGTCCGACCGCGAGACGTTGGATCACCACCAAACCCGCAGAGACGGCCACGGCAGCTTGCACGGGGTCCACGGTGAGCTCCGCGGTCCATGGAGCAAGCGCCACCACAGGATAGGAGGCGAACACGAGCAACACCCCGAGCACCGGTTGCTGGAACAGCAGAAGCGTGACGAGAGGCAAGAGAGCCGTCATGAAGAAAACCACCGGCCCCGCCTCGCCGAAGCGGAAGCAGACGGCCACCAACGCGGCTCCCGCAACCGCGCTGGACAACAAGATCGCGAGCGAGTCCAGCATCGCCCGCCAGCCGCGCAACAACGGGTTCTCGGTGGCACCGACCATCGACGCGGTCGGCAGCCCGATCACGCCGCGCCGCCGATCTTTGCGGCCCCCGAGAGCCTTCGGAGGAGCTGCGCGCTGAGCAAACGCACGTGTAGGCGACCGCGGTGCATCTCGGCTCGACGGAGACTCACACGGTCCAGCGGATGCCGGGAATCGGCAAGCACGTCGCGCCGCCGGAAAGCTTCGGCGATCGCTCGCGCCCACTCCTTCGTAGAGCCTCGATAGGCACACTCCACGAGGTCGAAGAGCAGGTAAGCCGCGATCCGTCTGGCGGCCATCACCGTAGGAAAGTGCCGGCAGAAGTACCAGATCTGATTGCGAACGCGCATATGCAGGACGCGCCCGGGGTCCGTCCGTCCCTCCGTCACCTTCATGTGCTCGAAGCGCGCTGCGGGAACGTAGCGGACGTCCCAACGCTGTGCCACCAGACGGGTGGTGAGGTCTACCTCGCAGACCGTGAAGAAGAAAGGAGCGAAATAACCGCCGGCAGCGAGGAAAGCTTCTCGCCGGACCATGCATGCACCCTCGGGGAAGAAGAAGCTCGGGATCCCCTCACGCGGAACAGGTTGGTTGCGGCCCCCCCGGAAGAACCAGTCGAACGTTCCGACCTCGACCTGCCGCAATACGGCGCCGGTTGGATCGACATCGATCACGAAACCACCTGCGACCGCGAGGTCGGGATGATCCAAAAAGACGTCGCGCAGTGTCTCGACGGCGCCTTCGAGCGGATACGCGTCGTCATCGAGCCACAGCAGAAGGTCCCCCGACGCGGCGCGGGCGGCTTCGTTGTGGCCACCAAGCCCGATGTTCGAGTCGGAGCGGAGCACTCGGACGCGTGCGTCACCGCGGCTCTCGACGTACTCGGCGGTGCCATCCGTCGACCCGTTGTCGAACACGATGACTTCATCCACTGGGTGCTGTTGGAGCCGGTCCAGCACGATACCCAGGGACCTCTTGCGGTTGTGGGTCACTATGACCGCAGAGATCCTCGGATCTCGCAGCGGCTCGTGACCTCCCGCCCTCCAGGTATCAGCCATGGCTGCCTATCTTCCGTGACCGATCGCGCTCCCGCGCCTCCTCTAGGACAGCGAAGGCACGCTCGATGCGGGGGACGTTGCGACCGCGAGCCGGCGACCACGTGAGCACCTCGACGAGCAGCCGCAGAGACGTCCAGCGCATGAGTAGAGCGAGATCGGCCTGTGCCGATGGATCGAGACGATCGACGACGAGATCCTCGAGCAGGCGCCGATCGTCGTACCTCTCCAGCGTGGTCCACAACATGGCGAGGTCCGTGTGCAAGGGGGCCGGGCCGAGGAACTCCCAGTCGACGACCTTGACGGTCGCCGCCGTCGCATCGAACAGGACGTTGCGTGCATCGAAATCGCCATGGGCGAGAGCCTGCGATGGAAGGCGTCCGACGCGGCGATACACCCCGACCACCTCCGACAGATCGAGCGGACCGAGCGCGAGGCGACTCCACCGAAGCGGGATGCTCCTGAGACGGGGACTGCGTTTGCGAGCCCCCTGCACCACCTCGGAGCGGGGCCAAGTGGCTGCCGCGATCCGATCTGCCGCGTCGATCGAGCGCTCCACGTAGGAGACGCCCTGAGCGGGATCGCTCGACACGCGTTGCATGACCAGATAGCTCCCGTCGGGCGCCACCGCGATCGTGCGTGGCACCGGGATTCCTTGATCCCGAGCCCACGAGTAGACGCGGGCCTCCCGCAGCAATCTCCGCCGTCCCTCCTCCTCGGCGGCGAGATAAGCCACCGCTTCCTGCGAAGCCGCACGCCACCCGAAGCGGCCCCTAAGAGGCGCTTCCATCTCGAGGCTGAACCCCGTGGCCGCCCGCGCGGCTTCGATCTCAGCGGTGGGCGGGTTCGCGCTCAACGACGCCCCGGAACGAGTGCGCCCACGATCGCCACCTGCTCGGGTGCCACGCGCTTCGCGACGAGGTACCAGACCAAGAGATAGAGGGCGCCCACGCCGGTGAGCTCGATCAGGATGGGGAGCTCCACGACGACTAGAACGAGCGCCATCACCGACCCGCCGAGCACTGGAGGAAGCAACCTGCGACCAAGGGTCGGGAGGCCGATGTCGCGCAGGAGCCACAGAGATAGCCCCGCTTCGATCGCGTACGCCACACAAGTCGTGATCGCGGCTCCGACTCCGCCGAGCAGGGGGATCATCACCAGGTTGGCTCCGATGTTGAACAAAGCAGCGGTCATGGTCGCGCCGAAGGCGGAGCGCGCGCGATCCAACGCTTGCAGCCCGTACCCCGTCAGGTATGCGACTCCGAACAACATCGGCCCCAGCGCCAACCAGCGCGCGACAGGAGCCGATCCCTCCGCGTACGCCTCCCCGAAAAGCAACGAGATGACGTCTTCGGCCTCCGCCAACAGCACGACGGCGAATGGAACGAAAAGAACAGCCATCGAGGCGATGCCCTCTTCCACACCCCTCTTCACCTGCGCGCCACCCCGCGCGCTCATGGCCGGAAAGAGGGCGCGCACGATCGCCCAACTCACGAATAGAACCGTCTCGAGCAACCGGTAGGCCACGCTATAGATGGCGAGTGCGACGTCGCCCTTGAACGCGCTGAGCATGATCGCGTCGATCCGAAAGAGGGATTCCGACACGATCGTGTCGACTCCGATGTAGAAAGACCGACCCAGCATGGGGCGGAGTTGCGAGCGATCTACGCCCCGCAGGTCTAGCTTGACCCCGAGGCGACGCACGGCGCGCTGAGATACGACGAGGCCGATGATGGAGCCGGCCAAGAATGCGACTCCGAGACCTACGACGCCGGCACCAAGCACGAGGGCCACGATCCCGAGCCCCGCGGTGACCAGCCTGTCCACGACTACGGCGGCGGTGACACCTGCGACCTCCTGTCGCGCGAATCCAGCCGAGACGGCGGCCTCTCGGAATGAGTTCAGAGCCCACGCCACCAGCACGAGGACCAGAACGAGACGCGCTTGAAGGTAGGGGCGCGTGAGCGCGCCTAGGAACCCGAACACGACCACCGACGGGATCGCGATCAGGGCCCGCAGGAGAACGAACCGGTTGTACAGCGCGGGGAGCTTGTCTGGCTCTGCCGACGCCTCGCGTATCAACAGGGTGCCGAGACCCCAAGACCAGACCACGGCCACCAAGGGCGCGAACGACAGCGCGTACGAGTAGGCCCCGAACCGCTGCTGTGTGAGAGCCCGCGCTGCCACCACCGTGAGGGCGAGGGTCGCCACCTTGCCGACGACTTCCGCACCCGCCTGAAGCGCAGCGTTCCGCGCGATCCGGCGGGAGGCGGCGCCTGGTGGCGCCGCTGCGTCAGGCATCCGCTCGGTCAAGCCGCAGAATGAGCCTCCATGTGGACGAGATCCTTCTTGCCGCCCGTCATCTTGGCGCACCACAGCGTTGGTGACGTGGAGGATGAGCAGGACCCGCGCCGGCTGGTGGTGTCACCGGGTGACCTCAGGTCCCAGATCCGCGCGCTGCAACGGCTCGGCTACCGGTTCGCGACGAGCGAGCAACTCCTGCAGGACTACCCGCCGCCGGCCCGCACCGCGGTCTTGACCTTCGACGACGGATGGCTCGACTCGTTGAGTACCGCCTCGCCATTGATGTTGGACCTCGGAGTGCGGGGAGCCTTCTATGTCTGTCCGGGGTGGTGGGACGGGCGTCATCCGGACGTGTCCGGTCCCCACGGCAAACTGATGGGCGCTTCCGAGGTGGGTGAGCTGCACGCGGCGGGTATGGAGATCGGCTCTCACTCGATGAGTCACCGCGATCTCAGGAAGCTCGCCCTCGACGAGCTGCGCAACGACCTGAGCGCCTCGAAGGAAGCGATCGAGGAGATCACCGGGGAGGCGTGCCGGACCCTCGCCTATCCGTTCGGGTTATTCACGCGCCGAGAGCGCGAGGTAGCGCAAGAGGTCGGATACGAACTGGCCCTGGCTTGGCTACCGGGCCCTTGGGAGAGGTACGCGACACCGAGACTCCCGGCACCACCGCGGAACGGCGGTCGCCGGCTCCTGCTGAAGATGTGGGGGCTCAGAAGACCAGTGCGTCTTTCCTAGATCACGTGGCAAGCCAGACGGTGCGCGCGACCTCTCGCGCCACCTCTTCCGCTGGACGCGTGGCATCCAGCACCACGGCGCGGGCGGAGCGGAACAGTCGGTCGTACTCCACCGCCTGAATCTCCAAACCGGTCGGCGAGAACTCGTCGCGCTTGCGTGCCCAGGCCACCTGTGGAGGCACCCGAAGAAAGAGGGCGACCACCGGGCGCGGAGACAGCGCCCGCACCGCAACCCTCTGCAGCGGGAACAGCGGACCGCCTCCGTAGAGCCAGCGGATCTGGACCCACGAGTCGAGCACATAGCGATCGCACAGGACGATGTCGGCTCGCCGGGTGTGTTTCAGGACAGTACGTCGATGCGATGAGCCGTTCGCGATCGCAACGAGGATCCCCCAGATCGAGGAGACGACGCGGCCCCGCTCGAACACGCGAGCGGGGGGCTCCCCGGAAGGGCCCGGAGCTTGCGCTAGTGGTGCGCGAGAGCGCGTCGCGCGGCGTACGAGCGCCAGCAGTGCCTTGACGGGGCGCGCTATCAGGTCGAGTGACGGATTGAACGTGACCCTGTGCCACGCGATCGCCACGCGGAAGCCGAGGTGTTCGAGGGTGGCCGCCAAGAGCCTCACCTGCGTGCTCTTCCCACTGCCGTCGAGACCGGAGAAGGCGACAACGCGAGGAGGCCGTACGCGTGGGGTCAGCGCGGCGCTTGCTTCGGGCCACGAGCGCGCGGAGGAGACGCCGCTCGCGCGCAGTTGCTCGGCCAGCGCGGCCACGCGTGCGGTCCGAAGAAGACGCGAGGGGGCGTGTCGCCCGGCATCGAGGAGACCGAGAGCGCGCGACGCCCCCCAGGCAGACGCGTGCACGCGAGCTCGATTCAACGCGTCGGGGTCTTCGGCCACTATCGAGTCCAGGCGCGCCCGGCGCTTGTCGTCGAGGATCCCGGCTCGAACGAGGCGCCGCGCGAGTATCAGCAATGCGTGATGCGGGCTCGGGCGAACGAGATGGTGCATACCCTCGATCGCCACGGCGTCCCCAAACAGCGCCTCGAGCTCGTCGGCGGGAAGTCCCCAGGTCGCCGCGGGAGTGAGATCGACGGCGTCGACCGAATCGACGCCGAAACGCACCCACATCTGCGCCTTCCGCGTGAAGCCCCATCCGCTCAGAGCTTCAGACAGAGCCCTCTCATCATGTTCTCTGACCAAGAGGTCCAGGTCGCGGGCATGGGGTGGGATGGAGCCGTAGATAAGACACCGGCTCTCCACAACCTTGTCGATCGCAAGAGCGAGTTCGATCACTTGCGTCTCAACAAGGAGGCGCTTCTCTGCGGCGCCCTGAGCAGGTAGCGGAGGCAGGGCCGCGGATCAGACTTCGACCAGAGAGGGTGCACCGCGCCGCATCCGTAGGCGAGGGTCTTGCCGACATCGGCGGTCAGGCCCGAGCGCCGTTCCCGCAGCGCCCTCAGCAGGTCGCCGTGGAGCCATTGATACCGAACCCCCGTCCGCGCCACCGCAGATGGCACATCTCGGCCCACGGCCAAGCTCGCCCACAGCGCGGGTAGGTCGATACCCGCCGAGATCGCGAGCGACATGGACCCATAGAAGCGTCCGTTGAGATCGATCATCTTCGGCGCCTCGCCACTTCGTTTCATGAACTGAAGCTCGGCGATCCCGAACCAACCCAGCCGGTTCAGCAGCTCTTGGACGCCGCCGGCCAACGCCGGATCGAGCGGCACCGTACGGGCGCGTGTGCTCGAGCCGGGAGGGGAGGGATCGAGCCCGTCCACCTCTTGCTGCACCGCAGCCACGACCCGGCCGCCTCTGTCACACAGCGCCGTGTACGCCATGAGCAGTCCCGGAACCCTCTCTTGCAAGATGGCCTCCGCGCCGTTGTCTGTGATCTGAGCGATCCGCTGCCGAGCTTCATCAGGAGCAGCGCATACCGACGGATCGAGCCGGCCGGAGCCGGCGCGTCTGCCGACGCTCCAGTGTCTCCGAGCCTTCACCACGACCGGCCACGACTCCCACTGCGCGACGGCATCTGCGGGCGCGGTTGTGGGGGTCGAGAGACCACTCGCTTGTGCGAGATGATGGACATGGAGTTTGTCCAAAGCAGTTTCGACCACGGAGTGTTCTGCGTAAGGAAGCAACGCATCGAGTCGGTGGCGCCCATGAGAGAGAGCCATCAGCTCGGCATCGCCTCCCGCGAATACGAGTTCGTAGCCGCCGGAGGAAATCGCGTTCTGGATCGCCGCGAGGAAGGCATCCGGGTCGAGGTGAACGAATGGAGCGACCAGATGTCGTGACATATAGCTCGAGGTCGCCGCAAACCCCACGGGGCCAGGCGACGCCACCCCTACCTCCCAGCCCGCCCGTGCGAGCGACCGAACCGCTGCAAGCGCACCCAGCGACCTGCCGTCGTCCACTACGAGCGCTCTCATGACCGAGCCCGCCGGGTTATCGCGCTGAGATACGTCTCGCGCATCGCATCAACCATCCGATCGACGGTGAACCCTTCCACGACGCGTTGCTTACCGCAGGCCTCGGCGTCGGCGCGCCAGTCGTCGTCTTTCAACCCGTCCGCGATCGCCTGAGCCAACGCCGCGACATCTCCAGGCGGCACGAGACGAGCGCACTCTCCGACGACCTCGGGGACACCTCCGGCGGCGAACGCTACGACCGGGGTGCCCAGGGCCATCGCTTCGAGCGCAACCAGCGAAAAGCTCTCCAGCCCCATCCCTCGATCGTCGCGGCCGCTGGTTATCGCGACGAGGTCGCTCCCCGCGATCAGCGACGCGCTGTCGGCCAGATGCCCCACCAGGTGCACCCGTCCTGACATGTCCGCGCGC
>JALYHL010000004.1:184954-270685 GCA_030776625.1 Actinomycetota bacterium
CTCGATGAGCGCGCGAAGGTCTGCCTCGAACGACGGGTGCGATGGGTCGCGCCCGCCGGCCATCACCACGTGTACCTGATCGTCGATCAGCGGCGCGCTGCCAAGCGCCGTTACGAGTGCGCCATGTCCCTTGACGGGATGCATGCGACCGACGTGCGCGACAAGCTGCACGCTCTCTGGCAGGTTCAGCCTCTGGCGCAGCTCCGTGCGCGCCCGATCTCGGCGAACGTGTGGCACCTTCAAGGCGATAGGAACGACGCTGACCTTGCGACTGGTCCAAGCCGGGAGGGTTTCGACGACCGCCCGGCTGACGCCGACGACTTGTTTGCACAGCAGCGAGACGAGCCACGCGACAGGTCCATCCCAACTGAAGTCGTGTTTCACCCAGACGACCGGAAGCCGCGTACCGGCACACGCCAAAGACGCAAGCAACGCAGCCTTGATCCCATTGGCGTGGACGACGTCGGCTCGGTGTTCCTTGACAGCCTGCCGCAATGGCCTGATGGCGCGGATCAGGTGCGAAGGGGCACCCGAGACCGGGATGACGTCGACGCGCGAGCCCAGCGCGTGAAGCTCCTGCACCAATGGTCCCTCTTCGAGCACGATGACCTTGCCGACCCAACCAGGGCCCAACGCGGATAACAACGTGGTGAGGTAGCGCTCGGATCCGCCATGACGCGCATGTGACGACACGAATGTGACGGTGGGCGTGGTCACAGCACTCGCTCGCAACGCCATGATGCCGTCGACGACACCTCTAAGCCCCTGCCGCTCGCGGTTCACGAGCCGGTGGATGACGAGCACGAGCAGGAACAAGCCGAACCGCACCCGGGCAGCGGGGGTCTGAGGGAAGTTCTTCTTGAAGAGGTAGGCGCGGTTGACTACGACCTGCCGCCCGAAGGCGCTTTCGTCCTTCGTCAAGAAACCTAGGTTGGCGTGATGCACCTCGATCTCGGGCACGTATCGGATCCTCCCGATACGGCTGAGGCGATAGGAGAAATCCTCGTCTTCGGCCAAGCCGTAACCCGCGAGATTCTCATCGAACCCAACCACCCTGGCCGCTTCTTTTCGGGCGCTCATGAAGCATCCCTGCATGAAGGAGATGTCCTGCGGGGTTGCCGGGTCGAAGGCCCTGCGGGGATAACCGAAGCTCGTGAAGCCGCCCTCTTTCCCGCCCCCGAACAAGAGCCGTCGCAGCGGCGACTCCTTGCCCACGAGCCGTTCTCCGGATGATTCGATGATCCGCCCGGTTGCCCCGATGACCGAGCGGTCGGAGTACGCGCGGGCGAGATGATGCAGGGCATCGGGCGGGATCTCCGCGTCGTCGTCGAGAAAGAGAACGACGTCGCCCGTGACGAACCCGAGCGCGGCGTTGCGCTGGCGGGTCAGGCCGGGTGCGGAGCGCAGGTAGACGACGTCATCTACACCCTGTGGCGGATCGTTCTCTGTAGAACCGTCCACCACGACTACCTCGTAAGGAGCTGGATCGAGGCGGCGGATGCAGGCCAGGCAGCTCTCGAGGGCCGCGGAGCGGCCGAGGGTGGGGACGACGATCGAGAACCGCGGCCGCGGGTTGGGCGGACCGGATACGTCGGCCGCAGTGTTCTCAGCGCTGGGATCCACGCCGACATCCTCACACCGCCGAGGGCACGCCTGAGTGGGTGACGAACAAAAGAGACGGCTGGCGCGGGTAGATTTCCCGACGTTGCGGGTGTAGCTCAATGGTAGAGCTTCAGCCTTCCAAGTTGAAGACGGGGGTTCAATTCCCCCCACCCGCTCTAGTCGAAGAGCCGGCGCTGCTGGGGTACTGCGCCCGTCCACCGGGAGCGGAAGAACCCACCTCGCCGTGCCGTTCTGCGACGGTGCTAGCTGAGTGTATGAACGCCATGTGACAGAGAACGCACAGGTATCGCGCGCAGTGAACGAGCACGCTGAGCGGTATGTCGGGTGGCTTCGGGACGCTTGTTCGATCCCTTCGTTGGCGGGTCAGCCTCAGGAGCTCGCTCGCATGGCGGACTGGGTCGAAGCCAAGCTCGTTGGTCTCGGCGCGCACACACGGCGGCTCAGGTACGAAGGCGCGCCGGATGCGCTGCTCGGCCGCATCGGGTCCGGCCCCCGCACCGTTCTCGTCTACGACCACTACGACGTGCAGCCGGTCGATCCGATCGAGCTGTGGGACTCGCAGCCGTTCGAGCCGGAGATCCGCGACGGCCGCTTCTACGCACGCGGATCCGCGGACAACAAGGGTGATCTCGTCGCGCGCCTTGCTGCCCTCGACCTCTACCGCGTGCTCTACGGCAACCTCCCGGTGCAAGTGAAATTCCTCATCGAGGGCGAGGAAGAGACGGGCTCAAAGTCATTCGAGGCGATGGCGGCCCGCTACGCCGACGAGCTGGCCGCGGACGGCTGTATCTGGGAGGGCATGGGGATCGACCACGTCGGCCGGCCGGAGCTCGTCTTCGGCGCCAAGGGCCTCGCCTATGTCGAGCTCACCTACCGCGGCCTCGCGGAGGATCAGCACTCGTCGCTGGCGGTCGTGGCGCCGAGTCCGGTGTGGCATCTGGTCGAGGCTCTGGCGACACTGCGAGCGCCCGACGGCAAGGTGCTGATCGACGGGTTCTATGACGACGTCGAGGCGCCGACGGAGGCGGATCTCGACATGCTCGAGAAGCTTCCGTTCGAAGAGGAAGAGGAACGGACGCGCCTCGGCGTCGACACGTTCGTGGGAAACGTCACCGGGACGGAGTTGCTGCGCCGCTACTACTTCGAGCCGACCTGCAACATCGCCGGCATAGTCGCCGGGTTCACGGTTCCCGGCGCGTCGAAGACGGTGCTTCCGAAAGAGGCGATGGCGAAGCTCGACTTCAGGCTCGTGCCGAACCAGGCCCCCGACGACGTCGTCGCCAAACTTCGCAAGCATCTGGACGACCGCGGATTCGCAGACATCCAGATCAACCGCTTCAGCAACGAGCACCCGGTGCGGTCGCCCGCCGACACGTTGATAGCGCGCGCCGCGCTGGAGGCCGCGGCGGAGGGGTTCGAGAAGGAGGCCGCGGTGTCGCCGATGATGATCGGAACCGGCCCGATGTACCCCGTCGCGCACACGCTGGGGATCCCGACGGTCTCCCCCGCCGGCGTCCATCGCCCGGACTCGAACATCCACGCGCCCAACGAGAACTGCCGCGTCGACGACTTCCTGAAGATCATCGAATACACCGTCGGCTGGATCCGAGCCTTCGCACGTCTGGATTCGTAAAGAGGTGTCAGAGCTAGAGACGTCGTTTGAAGCTGAGGTCGACGAAACAACAAGCGAGCGTCGGCATCCGACCTTCAGCGAGCAAGCTAAGTCGCCGCGCGAAAGGAAGAGGGGCCGGTCGCCCGGCCCCTCTCTTTAGTTCTGCGGCCCCTGCTCTGGAGCCGTTCCGTTCTAGTTCTCGGTGGTTCCCCGCCTGGTGGAGCGCATGATCAGCATGCCGCTGGCGAAGAGAGCGAGCGCCAGCACCAGGAACAAGAGCACGTCTCCCCCGGTGAACGGCAGTACCGCTCCGGCTACCTCGACCGGCTCGCTCAGCGCCGGCGAGAGCTTCACACCGAGCACGCTCGGGGCTTCGGGCTCCGCTTTGTCCTTGCTGACCTGCTCGCCGAGAACCTGCTCCGGCACGCTCGGGTTGACCTCGAGGCAGTTACCGTTGGCGTCCATCACGGTGCCCTCGGGGCAAGGAACGTTCTCCCCACAGTTGCCACCGGCAGGCATGATCGAGCCGTCGGGGCAAGTGGGCTGCGACGGTTGCGTGATGACCTCGCCTGCGACGTCGTCGCAAGTCCCATCGGCCGGCATACGCGAGCCGTCGGGGCAGGTCGCCGGCTTGCCGCACCAGCCGTTGTTGTCGTCGTCGAAGTCATCGTCGTTGCCACAGCCGTTGTTGCCGTCCTGATCGGCTAGGTCGGTGCCGCCGGGGCCGTTCGGCTTGTCGTCTCCCTGAACACCCTCGTACCGCATGGGCCCGTTGGAGTCGTCGGGGTTCGACTCCGCCTTGCCCTGGGTGCCTGAGCCGCCGGACTCGACCGAGCGGTCCTTGCCGGACGGGTGCTCGTTGTCGCCGTCGTCCTCGACGTTGTTCGCCGTCCCACCGTCGTTGGTGTCGTTGTCCTCGGTGTACGAGGTCTCGGAGTCCGAGTCGGCGTCACCGTCGTTGTCGGAGCCCTGGCCGTGGTTCGTCTCCTGAGGCTCCGTGGAGTTGTCCTCGTAGCCTTCCTTGCGGTCGTTACCCGGCGTGTTCTCGGAGCCGCTCTCCGACGCCGTCTGCTCCCCACCTTCTTGGTGGTCGGTCTTGTGGTGGGCGAGACCTGGTGCAACAGCAACGATCGCCAAGGAGGCGAGCGCCGAGATCAATCCCGAGATCAAGAGGCCGTTCGGCTTCTTCTTCCTGTCCATCAGTGGCTCCTCTGCTAGTGGATATTTCTGGGCCAATAGGGACATCGGCGGCGCAAGCAGCGGTGACAACCACCCGAACGGGCTATTTACGGCATAGCCCTTTTGGGCTACGCGCCTAGTGGCCACTGAGAAGAAGTCGCTGGGCCGCCGGCGTTCACCTCCGGCGCTTGTATGGGTCCCAACGCATGGATCCTCGCCCTTTGTTAAGGCCCCGAGGATCCGGGCAGTTCGGGCGACGCGCTAGGAGGCCACCCCAGGGCTGCCGAGGATCAGTGCGATCGTCGCCGTTGTCACCGCGGAGCTAAGCGCGACCTTGCCCACGCGGCGCACCAGGAGCATCCACTCCCTCAGGCGCGGCCTCAGCGCGGCCAGCGTAGGCATCTTGTCGAACACCGCCAAGGGCTTGGGGATGACGACCTTCAGAGCCTCCACCACCAGCGGATCAAAGGCGGCCCCGGCCTCTAGCTCGAGCGTTTCCACGGCCCCCGTCGGTGACCCGCTCTGCCGGTGAGGGCGCGTCGAGGTCATCGCGTCGTATGCCTCGGCGACCGCGATGATGCGCGCGTAGATCGGGATCTCAGCTCCCGTCTTCCCGTTCGGGTAGCCGTTGCCATCCCAGCGCTCGTGGTGATGGAGGATCCCATCTGCTACGTCCCGGCTCACCACTTCGTACGCCATCATCGCTCCGAGCAACGCGTGCGACTCGACCGTCTTCTTGTCGTCCTCGGTGAGCTCCTCCTGCTTGCGCAGGATGTGCTCCGGAATCCTGATGTTTCCGATGTCATGAAGGAACGCCGCCGTCGACAGCTTCTTCAGATGCTCATCTGAGAGGCCCAGCGCTTCGCCCATGTCGCGAGCCAGCCGCTCGACCCGGTCGGTGTGATCAACGGTGTAGGAGCTCTTCGCGTCCAGCGCGTCGGCGATCTCGGCCAGGAGCTCGAGGCGCTCGCTCGGCTCCTGGGCGATGGCGTCTCCTTGGTAGCGCCCGGCGCGGTCGAACCCGAGCAGCTGGGTGTTGCGCACGAGTCGAGCCTCGGCGCGGTGTCGCGCCACCCAGTTCCACAGCATCAGGTCGCCGAAAGAGAAGATCGACGACAGGTGATGCCGCTCCCACAGTCTGGTGCCGCCAACGACGGTCATCAACGTTAGCGAGCCCACGAGCAAGAGGGCCGGGACGAGCGTGGGATAGACGCCGGTCCAGGCGAAGACGAGAAAGCTCAGCACCATCGGGGCGATCGCGACCACGATCGACGCGAGCACCGAGATCAGTAACGGAGTTTGCTCGGCCTTGCGCACGCCGAGATGGGCTTGCGCCCCCTGTTCGTAGATGTCCTTTTCGAGCGTTTTCATGGCTTCTCAGTCACTGTCGGCACACGAAGGGGGCCGATGAATAGGCGCGAGAGCTAAGAGTTCGTAGGCCTTTGTGCCTAGTTTCGCCCCCACGAGAATGACGAGTCGCGGTTGCCCGCCGGCTGCTCCGCCTGCAAGGGTGGGAGAATCCGATACAGGCGCCCGTAGCTCAGCCGGATAGAGCGTCGGACTTCTACCCTTGATTGGGTCCGAGGTCCACGGGCGGACAATCTCATACAAGCGCCCGTAGCTCAGTCTGGATAGAGCGATGGACTTCTAATCCATGGGCCGCAGGTTCGAATCCTGCCGGGCGCACTCCTCTGATGTCGCGGGGCATCGTGGACGGATGTCGCGGAGCATAGTGGACACCAATCAACGCAGGCCGTGTGGCTGGTAGTCGCGGCTCGGGTCGAGCTCGAACTCCCTCAGGAGCTCCCCGTCTGCGGTAATGATGCGGATCTGGCGGCCGGCCACCAGCAGGATGACCCTGGCCCCCTTGCGAGCACGTCCGATGCCGAAGTGGTGCAGCTTGCTCTTGTAGCGGATCGTGACCGCCCGAGCCTCAGATCAACAGTGCGCTGCGGGTGGCGCTTGGGCGGCTCGAGACCACTGCTTAGGGTTCGGCGCCTGCGGTCTCCGCCTCCCGTAGTGCGAAGAGCTTGATCATCGTCTGCAGCTCGTCCAGGGTTCCGTCGATCTTCACGTCGCCTGCCGCCACGGCGTCGGCCGCGGTGATCTCTCCCATGAGAACAGCGAAGAGGCTGTCGCTGTCCGTCTCGATGACCAGATCCGCGTCCTTCGCGGGCCCTCGACCGTGCTCGAGCCTGCCTCGCTCGATGCGGAGGTGGAAGACGGTGCCGTCGAGACGAAGCTCGTACGTCGCGCGGATCCCGCGAGCCGATTCGAGTCGGAACGACCCGAGAAGAGCGACCACGAACCACTCGGGCTTGAAGGTTTGCCCCGCGCTCCTGGGTTGGATCGTCTTCGCTCCCCAGCGACCCAGCGCGACGACGATCTCTTC
Source organism: Actinomycetota bacterium (assembly GCA_030776625.1). Lineage (NCBI taxonomy): Bacteria > Bacillati > Actinomycetota > Actinomycetota bacterium. Next base: position 191,761 of record JALYHL010000004.1, read on the forward strand.
GAGCTCGCGTCCGTACTCGGTGAGCTCGTAGACGGTCCCCGAGCCCGGGCGGGGCAAGAGGCGGCGGCGAATGACGCCTGCCGTCTCGAGCTCCTTGAGCCGATTCGAGAGCACGTTGGTCGAGCTCCCCGGAAGCCCCTCATGGAGCTCGCGAAAGCGCTTCGGGCCGAGGATCAGCTCGCGCACGATCAGGAGCGCCCACCGCTCGCCGACGAGATCGAGTGCGTGGGCGACCGAGCAGTACTGCATGTAGCTTCGCCTAGACACTTCGCTCATGCTACCTTACTTCTTCTTGACAAGTGAACTTCCTTTCGGTAGCTTGCTTTTCATAAAACCAGTGTAAGTGCTACAAGGAAGGGACCCCGATGACGGTAGGGACCGCATCAGCGGCCTTGGAGGGGCTGACGGCGGGCAGCACCACGCTCCGACCGGGGCGGCCGGAGGACGCCGAGGAGGCAGGTCGGGTTTGTCACGACGCCTTCCGCGGGCTGGCGGCGGCCCACAACTTCCCGCCCGACTTCCCGTCAGCAGAGATCGCGGCAGGGATTCTCTCCGGTTTGCTCGCTCATCCCGGCTTCTACTCCGTCGTGGCCGAGCAGCACGGCCGCATCGTGGGGACGAACTTCCTCGACGAGCGGTCGACGATCGCTGGCGTCGGGCCCGTTACCATCGACTCGGAAGCGCAGGACTCCGGGGTCGGCACCCTCTTGATGCTCGACGTGATCGAGCGAGCGAGAGCGAAGGGATTTGCCGGGACGCGCCTCCTCCAAGCCGCGTACCACAGCCGCTCGCTCGCCCTGTACACGAAGCTTGGCTTCGACGTACAAGAGACCGTCGCCACCCTGCAAGGCCCGCCCGTCAGCGAGCAGGTTCCCGGCTTCAGCGTCCGCGCGGCAAGCGAGGACGATCTGGAGGAGATGAGCCGCGTGTGCCGAGCCGTCCACGGGCATGATCGCTCGGGCGAGGTCCTCGACGCTGTCCGGCAAGGCAGCGCCTCGGTCGTTGTGCACGACAGCGCGATCGTCGGCTACACGACCGGGATCGCCTACTTCGGCCACTCGGTCGCGACCAGCAACCACGGGCTCGCGGCGCTGATCGCGGACGCTTCTGAATTCGGTGGCCCCGGGTTCCTGCTCCCGGTCAGCAACGGGGACCTCTTCCGGTGGGCGCTGGCGCAGGGCCTCCGCGTCGTCCAAGTCATGACGCTGATGACGCTCGGGCTCTACCACGAGCCACGCGGCGCATATCTCCCCTCGATCCTGTACTGACCCATGCCCGAGCTGCGATTCGGCATGCTCGTCGTGCCGGACGAGCCGTTCCCGACGCTGGCCGAGCGGTGGCGGCGCGTCGAAGAACTCGGCTTTGACTTTCTGTTTGTTGCCGACCACTACCGACACACACGCAACGCCTCGCTGCCGTGGTTCGACGGCTGGACTGCCTTAGCCGCGATGGCACTTCAAACGACCAAGGTCCGGATCGGCCCCCTCGTCGCCAACCCGATCCTGCGGGGCCCCGCAGTGCTCGCCAAAGCTGCCGCGGCGCTCGACCACCTCTCGGACGGGCGGCTCGAGCTCGCGATCGGCAAGGGCGTCGAGGAGTTCGACCATCGCGCGACGGGGACGCCCTTCTGGTCGCCGCGGGAGCGCGCGGCCCGCTTTCGCGAGTACGTCCAGGTCGTCGACGGCGTGCTCCGCAGCTGGGAGACGCCGTTCAGCTTCGAGGGCCGCTACTACGGCACACAGGAGACTTCGCTCGCGCCGGCTCCGGTACAGCGGCCCCGACCTCCGATCACCGTCGGCGGCCAGTCTCCGACCGTTCGGCGCCTCGCCGCCGAGCGAGCCGACTGCTGGAACACGTTCGCTTTGGGTGACGTGCCGCTCGACAAGATCCTCGAGACCGTGCGGCACCAGAACCTTGACCTCGACGAACTCTGCACCGAGCTCGGCAGGGAACCTATGAAGCTCCGCCGGTCACTCGTCCTCTGGAAGCCGCTCGACCCATGGGAGAAGCGAGGCGCCTTCGAGCAGATCGTCGCCACCTTTCGCACAGCCGGGATTACGGAATTCATCGTCATGTGGCCGCCCGAGGAGCGGTTACCGCTACTCGAGCGCGCAGCGTCGATGATGGCGTTGCTTAAACATTCTTGAGAGCCGTGGTCTCGTAACCGTCGAAATGGATCGAGAAGAAGCCCTGACGACGCGCGCCGTTGAAGTGGTCGACGCAGCGCTCGATGGCGTCGGACTAACCTGGGCTGACAAGAGGAGCTGGACCGGCGTTCAACGAATTCGAGCCCGCCGGTAGTGGCACGGTATGCGCGATCGGGCGTAAGACCACACCGACCGACGTCTCCACCATGAGAGTGAGCGCAGGCCCACCATGTCGATACATGCCCTCACGATAGAAAGAGCGTGCGACAGGATTCGCATCGACGCCCCGATGCCATTTCAAGCGCACTCGGGTGGCCACAAACCCCGCCGAAAAATCCCACAAAAACCCCACGCGAGGACGGAAAACGATGCTCAACAACGTCACTGACGAATGGGAAAAATGCCTGGTCGTAGCGCTTGATTGATGGAAACCCGCAGGTCAGAGGTTTGGGGTTGGCCAAATTTCTAATCCGAGGGTCGGGGGTTCGAATCCCTCCGGGCGCGCTCAACTCGCGAGGGAGCAGTTGTGAAGCCGGTCCTCCATCGCTCGGAGGTAGCGCTTCGAGCGTGACGGTCAGCCAGCGAGCCCGGAAAGCCTACAGGTGCTGAAGCTTGGGTGGCGGAAGCGCTAGAAGACCAAACGCCCTCGAATCACCGGCAGTTCGACGACACCACGCGTGGTTCGTCCCGTACGTATCGTGAGTTCGGGCTGCAGTGGATCCGGGAGCAGATGGGCTGACCCGCCGCCGACCGCTAGGACCAGGCGCTGCCCGTGCGCGAGTGAACTCACCAGCGGCTCGCTGCGTAACCTCAGGACAGTAGGCGTACCGATCGGGAACTCGCGGCTCTCGCCTGGCGTCTTCGAGTGTTGGAGGTCGAGCTGGATGCGACCCACCTCGACGGCGTTCTGCGAGACATCTGAGCACGATCCATCACCCGACGTCTTGTACAAGACCGCCGCGAAGTTGCCGCCGGGCAGCGAACTACGGACCTCCGTCGTCAACTCGAAGTTTCCGGCGAGGGTAGCGCTCTGCTTGACGGGTGCTGAGACAAAAAGGGCGTGATGGTTCAGGTGCCCGCCCGGTCCGCAACCGGAACCGGGGTCGGCCACGAACGAGCGGAACGAGACGCTCGACTTCTTCACGGCGGACGCCGAGGGCGTCAGTTTCTCCTGTGAGAGGAAGAGCTTCGTTCGCGACACGGGCGTAGGCGGCCACGTCTGTGAGGAATGCCACTTCTTCCGATCGTCCTGGAACTCGAACACTCCGGCGCGGACGGTGTCGGGGCCTCCTCTCAGATAGTGGTCGAACCACCCGAGGACCATCTCCATCAAGGCACGACGGGTGCCTTGGGGGTACCGATGGCCCCACTGGCCGAGCAGGAACCGACTTCGCTTCGGGTTCAGATACTTCCAGAGCCCGTCGTAATGGCGGTTGTGCCAATACTCGCCCAGGTGTCTCATCCCGCTGGTCGTGAATACCGCTACATCGGACCCAGGCAGCAGGGGGCGCAGGTCGCGGTCCTTGAAGAATTCGCTCCGGTCGCCTGTTCTCACAAGTTCCAAAGCAGCCGAGGTATCGGCCGATGTCTCACCCGTGCAGTCCACGTGGGGGCGCGCCTGGGCGCTGGTCGGCGCGATCGAGTAGAACGTCCTCCAGTCGCCCATCCAGGCTGGGGCATACGTCTCGGGCGCGCCGCCCGGCGCCATCCACGACCACATGTCCACGATCCCGCTCACCGGTACGGCCGCCTTCAACGCGGGCGGGTCTGCCGCTATGGCCATGTATTGCGTCCAAGCGTCGTAGCTGAGTCCAAACATGCCGACGTTGCCGTTGCTCCAGCGCTCATCCGCGAGGGTCTCGATGACGGTGTAGGCGTCGCCGCGGTCGAGCTCGTCGCCGAACTGGAGACACCCGTCGCTCGCACCGGTCCCTCGGACGTTTACGGCGGCAAAGGCGAAGCCGGCATCTACGAAGGCGGCGCCTTCCTGCGACAAACGCGCGCTGCGCCCCCACCCGATCGCCGAGTTCCAGTAAGGACTCAGCGTCAGAACCGTCGCGAGCGCGTGTCTACCCTTCGGCTTGTGAACGTGGCCTCGCAGTACCGTGCCGTCCTCGGCGACGGCTTCGAACGGCACCATCTCGACCTCACCGACCGGACCAGTGTCCGTGTCCGCGGCGGCCGCTGATGAATACGCAGGCGCGGCGGTCGTCCCAAGCAGAAGGGCCGCGATGACCATCAAGCGCCAGGACCGTCTGCTCAGGGCGTGCATGAGGGTCGTACGTATGCACCTGCTCCGCCGCTTCACTCGCGAAGATCCGCCACCCGACTTACGAGTCGCATGTTCCGCTGCCGGCATGACTTCCTCCTCTAGGTTGACTACTTGGTCTGCCGCAGCCGCTCACGTCTGCGTCTGCGCGGCAGAGCCGAGGTAGTAGTCGGTCTCGGCGAATCGCGCTGAGAACGAATGTCGCCCGTAGTATTTGTACGGCACTACGAACGTCGCTACACCGTCGGCGTCGGTCACGATGTCCGCTAGCGGCTCCCCGTCGACGAAGAACGACACCGTCGCTCCCGCGATCCCGCTCGAAGGAGCATCGTGATCGGATAAACGCGCAACCAGTCTGCGCTTGTTCGCAGAATCTTCGTGTGACAGTTCCATGGCCGTGGCTTCTTTGTCGACGACGAAATCCATCGCGTCGGACGAGCTCCGATAGGCGTAGTTGCCTTCGTACCTGGCGACCAGGACGTATGACCCCGGCTGAGCTGCGACCGTCGCGGTTGCGGAGACGATCCCGTCGGCGTTCGTGACGCCTTCGAATCGCTGGACGACGTCGGTGTTCCATAGCTCGAACTGCACGGGAGCGGCCTCCACGGGAGTTCCGTCGGACGTCGTGAGTCGCGCCGCCGCCGTGACCTGGTCGCTGTAGGCGCCACGATCGGGCGAGTTCTCGACGAAAGAGAGCTCGGTCGCGACATCGGCAGCGTCCCTATGCTGCGGGGCCGGAACGTCACGACAGGGTTGAGGACCCCGGAGTCCCTTCGGCGACGCACAACTGGGGTATCCGGGAAGGATTCCGGGGTTAACGCTCAAGATGGGCAGGACGAGCTTCGACGGGTGCGACTCATCGTGGAACACGGTATTTCTCGCCAGTAACGGCAGTCCTGCGAAACCCCACGTATCGGGTATTGACTTCGGCGCTTCGATCGTCAGGCGAAGGTGAGATCCCTCGCGGAAGACGTGCCCGAAGGGGAGGATCTCCACGCGCATCTTCGCCGGCTCGAGCGGGTTTAGAAGCTGTTCGTCCTCCTTGATGTGCGTGTGATACGGCAGAAGTTCTGTTGATCGTGCTTCGTCGAGCTTCCGATGCGACGCCCGAAGCCATCCTTGCTGGATGTAAACCTCGGTGTATCCCGCACCCGAATCCGATGGGTCCTTCGGGCGCACCTCGCTCAACGTCACCTGCACGTCTGTGTCGGGAGCCGTAGACGCGAGCCAGAGGTCAAGGCTTGCGGAGCCGAGCATCGCCGTGTCCTTCCCGAACGCTCGTGTGGTGTAGGTAAGGGAGGCGCCCGGATGCGGGCCGCGAGACCACGTGTTCGCGACGGTGTGCCGACGGAACAGGGCCTCCACAAGCTCCTTGCGGGATTGCCCGCTACCAGGGATGTAGAGGTAGTTGTCGGGACCGTCGGATCCAGGTCCGCGCGCCTCGAGCAACCCGGTCTGGTTGCTGGACCCATCGCCGGAGAGGTAGAACGCCCCCGGCTGCACGTCGGGCGGCGGCCACGCCGCGACGTCCGACTGCCATCGCCAGGTCCGGTTGTCGTCCGTCTCCCACAGCACGCGCACCGGCGGGGCGACGTACTGCCCGCCCACGCAGGAATCGGCCGCTTCATCCCGCGTACAGTCGTCTTTCAGGAAATAGTCCAAGAACGCCGCTCGATCCTTTAAGAGGAGCTTCTGCGTGCCGAGGTCGTGTCCGCCGCTACCGACGTATGCGTAGACGTTCTCGAGCTGTGAAAGCATGTGGACCCCCCGCGGCCCCACAACCCCGTCCTGCCACGACATCACCGTCCAAACGGGTATGTCGATGTTCTGCAACCCGGCGCGTGACAGCCGCTCCTCGTAAAAGGGGCCGTCCCACGGCTCGGCGGCAAAGGTCAGCGCGGGGTCGCGTCTGTCCGATTGGTGTGCACATCGGGCATCGGGACTCCCGCTGGCGGCGTCCTCAACGATCGCCGGACCGGTTCCGAACGCCAGCGACTGCCCCAGCTGTGCTGGACCCCACGATCCGGCGAGGGCTGCATTGAAGATGCCGCCGGGATAGGCAGCATCTCTGTATAGATCGGCGATCGGATGCTGCCCCGCGATCGCTACGAGGTGGGGAGGCTTCAATGCCGCTACCGGGAACTGCGTGATCGCGCCGTACGACTGGCTGATCATCGCGACCTTGCCGTTCGACCATGGCTGTTGTGCGATCCACTCGACGACGTCGTAGCCGTCCCGTGCCTCGTCGGGGTGACCGAAGTCGTATGTCCCGGTCGAACAGCTCGACCCTCGCGGAGCGACACCGATCACGACGTATCCCTCAGCGGCCAATAGCGTCGCTCTGCCGCCCCCGACCTGCAGCTCGGGGTCGTGGCTATAGCCCGAGTAGACGAACAACGTCGGATACGGCCCCACGGCCGCGTCAGGGCAGTACACCTTGTAGTGGAGATCCGCTGGGAGACGATCACTTCGCGGCTCCCCATGTGCGAGACGGTACGGGCTGTTCTCGTCGCCCACTCTGATGTAACCGTCTCCGCTGGTGCAATCGTCCGTTGCGGGCTGGGCGGCCGCCTCGTGCACGTTGATCGGGAGTGTCAGCGCGACCAACGTCAAGGTCAGGACCATCATCACGAGGCGCTTCATCGCTACTCCTTTGTTCGGCTTGGGTACGTCGTTTCGCTGACTGGCGGGGTGCTTCCTGTGGATCAGATGGCTCAATCTGCTGTCACATTTCAGACACTGCGGACGTTTCACCGCTCTCGCTCTACCAACCGTTCGGGTGGCCTTTACCTCGTCGTTCTCAGGACGCTCCTCTGGTACGCGGTGATCTAGCGACACTGCGCTCCTCCATTTCCTCTCTCTCGTCTTAGCTACGAAGGTGGGAAACAGGAGGTAACAGATGTCCTAAAGACGCCTGGGGCGCGGGCCACCTATGTCCCACTGGCTATACCTGCCGGTCCATGGCCATAGCCGCGCTGGGTCTGGATGCGCCACATGGCTCACTTTTGCGATCCAAGCAGGAGTGGAGATGAGCGCGGGCGAATCAGCATCAGATCGCCCCGGACTTGGGCGCGCTCGTGAAAGGACAGGCGATGCCAAGGCGAACCCGAGCGAAGCTCGTCGGTCGAAACAGGCGCCCTCGTGGTACCGGAGCCATCGCCGTGATGCTGCTAGGGATGACCTCTCTGCACTCCACGGCGGTCCTCGCGCAGAGCGTTCCTTCGCCCGTCGGGGGCTTCACGTCCGACGGTGTCAGGTGGGTGACCACCGTCCCGATCTACGGGAGGGGAACCTGGACGCCACCCGCAGGGATGGGGTGGACGAACAGCGGGTCGGGGCGCGTCGCGAATGGCCATCTGTTCATCTGGGCGGAGGGCGTGACCATCTATGACATCTCGGACCCGCTGGCCCCTAGGTTCGTCAGCTACATCCCGCGGCCGGCGCCGGCATGGGCGCCGCAGGGGGTCGTCAGCGGGGTCGCCCAGATCGGTCGCTTCGATACGAACGGTGAGATCGTTGTGATCCCAGCATGGGACCGCGGTGATCGAGGGGGTGTCTCTGATCCTGGAAGCACCGGGGAGCTGCGGCACTTCGCGCTGTACATCTATGACGTGACGGATCCGGCCAATCCAAGAGAGATCGGGCAGCTCTCGCGGTTGCCTTATCCCCACCCGGAGAAACTCACCGTCGGCGGACCTTTCTGCATCCTCGACTGCACATGGGTCTACGACCGGTGGGGAGCGATCATCGACCTGCGTGATCCCTCTCGGCCGAAGCTACTGCGCAAACGGTGGACGCGGGGGATGAAGTTCAACAACTCCGCCTTGGGGGTCCGCGGAGCTACCGAGATCGTCGAAGTCGCACCCGGGCGCATCCTTCTCGGGGCCCATCCGATGTACTTGCTCGACGTGACGGATCCGGCGCGTCCGAAGGTCATGGCGCGCAGCGACGGGTCGCCTAACAGCAGAGGGGATATCGCCTGGCCTGGCTTCCCGCGCAGCGACGTCGTTCTATCAACCAATATCGGTGAGGGCGGTTGGTCCAGGTGCGAGATGGCGGAAAGCGCCCGCGACACGTCGGCGCAAAGCGTGTTCTCTACCTGGGACACCGATAGGTGGGAGAAGACCGGCTTGATCTCGCGCGTGGACGACTATCGGCTTAGCAACGGCACCTATACGGATGGCGACCCCGCGTTCAGCGGGTCAGAGGGAGTCATCGTCCCAGGCGTGGCTAAGTACGCGTACTCCAATGGGTGCAGCTTCGGGGTATTCGACGTCCGGCCGGCCTCCGGCGCGATCGAGGTCGCGGTAGCCGCAAACGGCCACGGCCTGAAGTTCTTCCACGTAGGGCAGAACGGCACCATCGAGCTCGCCGACTGGTTCCTAGGGCATGGAGCGAATGTCATCAACACCTTGTGGGCAAATGGCGAGGTCGTCTACGCGCTCGACGCGAACCGAGGTATCGACGTCCTCCAGGTCGACCGGTGAGTCTGGAGAAAGGCTTATCCGGACCGAACTTGCCGGAGTCAGCGGGAGTAGCCCGGGCCGCTCATTAGGACGTGGTGGTACGTGGTCTCGTACGAGAAATCTTCGTGACCTGTTCTGGCGCGCATGCGGACAACGCTCTCTACCGTCACTCTCGTGTCCGGGTCGATCCAGCTTGTCATCTCCAGGCTTCCGGGATGGTCTCCCTTCCAACGGATGATCGTCTTCAGCTTGATAGTCGGGATCCGGCGACCTGAGATGAGGCTGCGATCGTGGTCGATGACCTCCACCGAATAGGAGCCCGGGGTAGGAGCGCTGATCCAGGCCCCGTCCCAACGCTCGTTCGGCTCTAGCGGCGATCTCAAGAGTTCCATCGCCGGATCGGGGCGGAGCCTCACCTCGAATCCACCCTGGCTCGTGCGGAACGTCATCAGTGTCTCGCGGAGCAATGCGGCCCCCGGTCGATAGTCGACCAACGACGCGATGCTGAACCGCTCGGATACGCGCGCGCTAGAGACCTGATCGGTTGCGCTCGTCGAGGTCACGTCGCCGGTGCGCACCTGGACCGGCCCCCGCAGGTCGGCCCCGTCGATACACCCCTCGTTCGCGGGGCATAGTGCCTCGCGCCCGCTTTGTTCATAGGTGTAAGTACCGGGCCGCGGATGGGAGACTGGCCTCTCGCCCGAACGAGCAGCGCCGCCATCGTGGGGCTGGTCGGAGCCGGGCTGGTCCAGCTCCACCAACCGTTCATGCGGCTTCTTCGCATCTTTCGTTTTTGAGGTGGGCCTGGGTTCGCGCGTGGACCGGTTCCTGTCGCCTTGCTCGGCTTCCTCCTCTTCCACGTCGAGTCGGGCTTCGGTCTCCGACTCCTGCTCGAAGAGCGCCGCGGCGGGCCCTTCTGCGGGAGTCAGCGGGTCGCCCCGTGTCAGCACCATGACCAAGACGATCAGGCTCACTGCGGCGATCACCCAACCACTCGCTCCCGCGCGCGACCGACTCGCGGCTGCGACGGGTTCCTTCCCTATGGGCTTGTCGCGCCCGCCGGCGCGGCTCGCGGCTCGGATCTCGAGGTCACCCCAAACGAGCTTGCCGCTGCGTCCTCCCTGAAGCGTTTCTTCCAGATCCGCTGCGAGGTCCCCCGCAGCTAGGTACCGCTCGGCGGGGTCTTTGGCCATAGCCTTCGCGACGATGTCGTCTAGCGCATCCGGGAGCACCGGGACCTTCTGGGACACCTTCGGCGGCGGGTCGTTGACGTGGCTGAACAGCACCGCCACCTCCTCGCGTGCGCCGTACGGAGCCGTTCCCGTCAGGCACTCAAAGAGGACGCAGCCGAGCGAGTAGATGTCGGAGCGGCCATCGATCGGCCTGTTCCTGATCTGCTCCGGTGACATGTACTGTGCCGTGCCCATCAGGTGCGCGCTGGCGGTGAGGCTGCTTTGGGACGTCACGGTCTTCATGAGCCCGAAGTCCGTCAGGTAGAGACGTTCGTCCCCTCCAGCCGGTTCGAGCAGGAAGTTCTGTGGCTTGATGTCCCGATGGACGATCGCATTCTCGTGAGCTGCGTCGAGAGCGGAGCAGGCTTGTTTCATGATCGAGACAACGCGCGACGGGAGTAGACGCCCCTCTCGCGAGATAACGCTCTTCAGGTCCGGCCCCCCGACCAGGTGCATCGTCAGGTAGAGCGTCTCCTCCGCCAGTCCTGCATCGAACACCTCGATCACGTTGGGATGGTCGAGATCGACCTGTGACTCGCGGATGAATCGGTCTCTGAACTCGTCATCCCGCGCAAGCTCAGGTGCCATCACCTTGAGCGCGACGATCCGGCCGTTCGCGGAGGCAGCTCGATAGACGACGCCCATCCCCCCACGCCCGATCAGCCCGAGAACCTTGTAGGGGCCGATCCACTTGCCGGTCATGGCGTCCGCAGACATCGCTGGTAACTCTGGCACGTTCGGGGACGCAAGGCGAGGCGCCGCCGCGAGTGGGTGAAGATAGTCGCGTGAGTCACGTTGTGGGGGCGGGACAACTACAGGAACATATGTGACCGATCCGTCGGGGCTCGTCGGGCGCGTGGATGAACTGGACAGGGCGCGAGCGGCGCTGACGGTGGCTCATGCGGGGCGCACACAGGTTCTCTTGATCTCAGGCGAGAGCGGGATCGGAAAATCTCGTCTCGCCGAAGAGATCGGACGGCTCGCCGAAGAAGCCGGAGGGCGTGCGTCATGGGGCACGGGAATGGAGGGCGCGCCTCCCTACTGGCTGTGGCAACAGGCGCTCCCGGAGCTGGATCTCGCATCGGATGCCGGGCGACGATCAGCTTTCGAGCTCGCGCAGGCAGTGGCGCAGGTGCTGAGAGGCCCCCTTGAGCGGAGTCCTACCGTCCTGATCTTCGATGACGTCCACGTTGCCGACGAAGCCTCGCTCCAGCTCGTGGATGTCTTGGTCCGGTCGAGCCGAGATCTGCAGCTCCTAATCGTGGCGACGTATTCGGGTGTCATGCATGATGCCGTTGTCGCTGAGGCAGTGACGAGATTGATGAGCCGGAGCGACCACATCGGCCTGCGCGGGCTCGATCTTGCGGAGGTCCGTCTCTTCTACGAAGGATTGACCGGGAGACAGTGTCCCGAGGAGCTGGCGATCGAGCTCTTCGAGGCGTCGGAAGGTCATCCCCTGTTCTTACGGGAGGCGATCCGTTCACTAGACGAACATGGTCTCCATCGGCCCGATGAGTCGATGGGGTTTCGTGTCCCGGGCGGGGCCCGTGCCCTGCTACGGCGTCGCTTGAGCTTGCTGGACCCCGAGGCAGTAAAGATGCTCGCGATCGCCTCCGTCTTTGGCCGGAGGTTCAACGTCAGCCTCCTGCAAGAAGTTGCTCCCAAGGACAGTTCCCGGTTGCTCGAACTTCTCGGCGAGGCGACGGACGCGGACGTCATCGAGGAGGTCGGGGGCTACGGGGACTATGCGTTCACGCAGGTCTTGCTGCGCGAGGTTCTCTATGAGGATCTCAGGGCGTCTCAGCGCATGAGCGTCCACGCGGCGATCGCCGACGTGCTGATGGCGCGTTATGGCTCAAGTGAGGACGAGCATGTCGGCGAGATCGCGCATCACCTCTTCAAAGCGGCTCAAGCGGCTGACCAGAAGACGACTCTGGAATACCTCCTCAGGGCGGGGAAGGCGGCCGCATCCCGCGGCGTGGCGGCGGAAGCCACTCGCCACCTCCGCCGGGCGCTGAAAGTCGCTGATCTCGCAGGCGCCAGCCGGGCCCGGCGCGCCGAGATAACGAGTGCGCTCGAGACGCTTGAAAACTCCGGAGAGCTCGCCAGAGCTGAAGATGGAGGATCGGCAGGTTTACCCCAGGCCTACACATTCCGCCGAGAGGGCGACTACTGGACCATCGAGTACCAAAGCGACGTCATCCGGGTGAAGGATTCGAAGGGGATGCGGTACCTGGACATCTTGCTGCGCGCCCCCGGTCGCGAGATCCATGCCCTCGAGCTTGCGTCCACGGTTGGGGGTGAACAACGACGGGTGAGCGTCTCGGACCCAATGGCAGAAGGTCTACCCGTGATGTCCTTCTCTGAGGGCGACCCATTGCTCGACCCGAAAGCGAAGGCAGCCTTCAAGGAGCGGATCGCAGATCTCCAGGAAGAGATGATCGACGCGGAGGAGATGAACGATCCTGAACGTGCCGCTCGCGCTCGGGCAGAACTCGACGCCCTCGCGGAACATCTAGCCGGTTCCGTCGGCCTCGGAGGCCGCGACCGGAAGGCCGCGTTCGAAGCCGAAAAAGCACGCCTGAGTGTCACGAAGGCTCTGCGGTCGGCGCTCGCAAAGATCGCGAGCAGCAGCCCCGGACTCGGCGAACATCTCTCCGCGACGGTCAAGACGGGCTATTTCTGCGCCTACACGCCGGACCCACGCGCTCCTATCGACTGGAGCGGGTGAGCCATCGGGCACATCCGTTACCTCCTTCTTCCCACCCTGTGCATGACACAGATCTGGCGACACACAAGAGGGGAGAGAACCAACGTGGGTGGGTGGGAACGTCTGACCCCCGCGGAACGAGCGGTGGTCGAACTCCTTTGTGAGGGGCTCACGAACCCCGAGATAGCAGAACGGCTGACCCTTTCCCCACGGACCGTGCAGCGTCACCTGTACAAAGTTTTTCGCAAGGTGGATGTTCGATCGAGGACGCAGCTTGTGGCCGAGGCGATGCGCCGCGAGTTGCAGAGGTGAAGACTGCACCGCCGTCTGGATGACGAACTTCGGGTGGGAGCCCGCTTCATGCCCGAGACGATTACCCGCCAGGCCGCTAATACCTTGCGTTCCGACATGCTGCAGAGATATCTGCTGGCGCGCGCCAGCGAGCGTCTGAACCGGTCGAAGTAAGTCCCATAAAAACCCCGCCCGAGGGCGGAAAACAACGCTCAACGACGCTCACGAAATGATGAGAAATGGCTGGTCAGAGCACCTGCAGAACGCAAACCCGCAGGAGGGCCACCCGGGACCCCGGGGGCCTCGTGGCGCCAGGAGTCCTAGCAATGAGAGCGAACCTTTAGAGATATGTGGCGTACTAACTGTGCCGTGATTGCGGTTCTCCTCATGGGGGCGCTGATTTCTCCGGCGACGTCGCGCGCGGCGGAAGAGGCCTGTACGAGCGAAGAAGCTCGGGTGGCTCTCAAAGACTTCGTCAGCGCGTACAACCGTGGCCATCTCGAGCTGCTCGACTCCATGTGGGCGAAGGAACCGAAGTTCGAGTGGTACACGGTGGGACCGGGGCCGGAGAGGCTGAACGGCGACCGCTCGAACTTGATCGCGTATTTCGCCGAACGTCACGAACTGGGGGACCGGATGGACTTTCTGCGGTTGAAGGTCCTACAGGGAGACACTTGGCATGGGGGTCGCGATTTCAATTACACCTTGCGGCGCACCTCGGACGACCTTTGGCCGAGCGCAGACGGTGTCTACGAAGGCAAAGGTGCGATGAGTGCGCGTTGCAAATTCTTCGTGTGGACGATGAGTTGGAGCCGACCCTAGAAGAAGCAAACGAGGAGCCCCGACTCCCGCGCTCTTCAACCTCGACCTCCGACAGCGGCTTCACCGCCAGCGCCCGCGAACCCCGCTCCGCCCGACCGCGCCTCATACGCGGCCTACATCGGTGAGACTGCAGCCGATCGGCCGCTACGGCGACCAGCCCATATTGATGGCCCACATGTACCTGTTGTTCTCGGGCTTGACTCCACCCTTTCCCGTGAAGGTTCCGTTACCCCATGGGAGAGGGTCGTTGCTGGTGCGCTCGAGCTCGAAGCTGATCCCGCAACTGCCGTCCGGACTCCGTTCCGAGCTCGCCCGGAATCGCCGGATCTCCAGCACATCGTTGTGGTCGATGCGCTCGCGGAAATAAGCCATGAGGGTCGAACGCTCCTCGGCAGTCGGACCGGTTCGTTCGGGCGAAACCCTGTACATCCCGAAGCCCCGTTCGGGCGGGAAGATGAAATCAAGGCGCTTGATGTCCCCTTCGTCGTACGCAACGACGAACTGCCGAAAGAGCCGACGGCTCTTACTCGGGGTGCAGCTTTCCTCGGCCGAACCAGGGACCGCGCCAACCGACCCCAGCAGGGTTGCGGCGCAGATCAGGAGTAGGAATCGATTGAAAGTCACGCTGTTTTGACTTCGCACGCGGTCGGGTCGAAGGGCTCGCCTGCGACGGTTTGAGGCGTCGGGCCGAAGCAGTCGCTAATCACCTGCGCTCCTTGTCGGATCCCAGGCAACAAGAGCACCCACGCCACGACAGCCCAACCGAGATTCAGGTGCTCGAGGGCATGGAACACAGCGGCCACCCCTCGTACGGGGGGGCCTGAGGGTGGCAGATAGGTGATCCGTCGAATCCCCAGATCCTGCGAAGACTCGGCTGGTGCGATCCCCAGACGCACGGGTTGCCTAGCAGTGAACCAACGGCCGACCGAACTACACGTGGAGCACGAGAACGCAACGAGGAGTTGGGAGTCACCTTCGACGTAGGGCCTCCAGCGAGGAATCCAGTTGCGGGTCTCTGCCCGGTAGCCGACCCACCGTTGTCCGAATCGACTCTTGAGGTCGATGCTTTCATGCCAACTGGCGAGTCCCGCGCCATATGCGAAAGCGATCACCGCGCTCGCGAGTAGCCATGGGTTCCAAAGCGCTGCGGCACCAATCATGAATATGAGGACGATTGAGAGCTGCATCGGATTCCGTACATAGGAGTAGGGACCACTCGTGACTAGTTGCTTGGGCGGGTCGTACGGGATCGGCGTCCCTCGCCCTCTGTGGACAAACTCGCTCACGGCACGTACTCCCAAGGCGATCGGAACGCTGAGAATCTGAGCTGCCAGGCTCAAGCGCCCTGAGGGAATCGCGGAGACCGCATCCCAGCTCCCAGCCTTCGCGATCGCTGCCGTCGGGACCAGCCAAAGAAGGTAGGCACCAGCGGTAGCAACCTGCATGGCGGCCCTTCCCTTGAGGTGGGTGTCATTCGAGGTCCATCGCGAGAAGAGCAACGAAGGCAACAGCGCCACAGCCATCGCAACGGCCTCGCCAAACAGCCAGCCCCTTCCAAGAACCAAGACCGGGCTCAGCAACGGCATCGCGATGAGATCCAGCCAGAAGGCTCCGAACAGGATCGGTACCAGAGGCCGATCAGAAGCAGCCAGCGGCACAAAGGCGCCCCACAGGACCGTCCACCCGAGCCAGGGCTCGATGGCCACGCCCATGAATGAAGGAAGGCCGCCATCGAATTCCCACCACCCGAAGTGGATCGCTACGAGATTGACAACCAGTAGCGACCACGCATTCCACGACAGCGCGACGAGGACTCCAGCCAACGATCGACGCGAGGGGCGCTGCATCAACGCGATTCCCACCGCCAACGCGATAGGAGCCAACGAAAGCACGGATCGAAGAATCAACTCGGTCCTCATGGAGTGGCGACCGTATCGATGAGATAACCAACCGCCTTAGTGGCCGCGTACCGCTGCCACGGCCCGAAGTACCACGAAGGTGACAGCCGCCTCTCGTAGTGGAACGTCCAGGTGAGCTCCGTCGTATCCGCATCCACCGCCCTCCACGAGACGTTCGAGCGCCCCCAGCCGATCCAGTGCGTGAAGGCAGTCGTGTCGGTCATTGGTTTGAACACGACCGAGCGTGTGGTGCTCCGAACAACCTTCAATTCCAGGCGGCCCCCGCCCTCCCGGGGCTCTGGAGCCGCTGAGTGGTGATGCGGCTGCCCGATCGGCTCCATCGGTGATTCGTCGCCGAAGAAGATCGTCCGTCGGTCCTCTACATCTAGACCTTCACCGGTTGCGCCGACAGGACGAGGGAAGCCGAGTTTGAGATAGGCGGGCAGTGCCCTGTCAAAGTCCGGCGTGCTTGCAAGAGCCTGTCGGACCTCGCCCACAGAAGCGTCGATGCTGCGGGTCACACGGATGGTCTCGTGTTTAGGAAAGGACGTTCCCGGCACTGCTCCCTCGACACTCAATAGGAGCAACGCGACACCAACGATCGAGTACACCTTGCCTTCGGACTGCCGCCGGCGACGCACTCGATCTATTGGATATCCGATCGCGATCCCTACCAGATAGAAAAGTGGAGCTGCCATGAGGATGCAGACAAACCCTTCCGCAAACACGATTCCCGATAGCAACAGAGCGAGGGTGATGCCCTTGACGATCACGCCCGTCGCACTCTTCGCCTTCGGCGTGAGTGAAAGGATCACCGCGAGTACGGCCGGCACCCCGATGAAGAAGACAACCGACTGGTGCAAGGACGACCCGTGCATCAGGTGGTAAGCGATCGCACCAACTGCAAGGGCCAGCGTGATGGTGATGAGCGTCCATCTGCCTGCTCCCACAGATGATTCTGCCGTCACTTCGTTGCTAGAGCTGATCGAGTCCGGATCCTGTTGGACCTCCTCCTGGGCCGATCCCGGATTCATCACGAGGAAGAGGGCGAACAAGATCCCAAGCGAGCCCATGACCTGGACGACCACAGCGAAGCCATTGCTGCGAATGTGGACCTCGGCGGCAATCAGGTAGACGCTCCACCCGATCGCGATGACCCACACCAGTGCCTGGAGAAGTGCCCGCTGCCTCTTGGGGTCTTGCCCTGGGGAACCGCCGTTGTCCATGAGATCCGCCTCTCGTTTACTCAACCGATTAAAACATATGATTAAACCGTCCAGAGATGCAAATGGAAGGAACCCACGTGGCGCGAGAGGAAGCACGGCGGGGGGATCGCCGGGCCCAAATGATCGAAGCGGCCATCGAGTCCCTAAAGGACGTTGGCTACGCCGGCACCAGCATCAGGGAGATAGCTCGACGGGGGGGCTTCAATTCGGCGCTGATCTCCTATTACTTCGGAGGCCTCCATCAGTTGCTCCTGGCGGCCCTCGACCACAGCAGCGAGATCAGGATGCGCCGTTATTCAGAAGCGGTCGAGAAAGCGAAGGACCTCGAGGAGTTGCTGGCCGTCGCTCGGCAGATCTACCGGGAGGACGTCGAGGGTGGCCACATCACGATCTTCACCGAGATGGTCGCCGCCAGTCTTGCCCACCGCGAACTCGGCCCAGAACTGGTTGCACGCGCTGAACCTTGGTTGGACTTCGTCGAAAGAGCCATTCGGAAAGGGCTGGGTGACAATCCCCTACTCCAATTGATCCCGCCGCGAGAGATCGCGTACTCCGTTCTCTGCTTCTATCTGGGAGTAAATGTGATGACACAGCTCGAGCCCGAATCGAAACGCGTTGACGGCCTGTTTGATCTCGCCAATCGGTTCGCTCCGCTTGTCGGTCCGATGCTGGGTCTGCCGATGCGCTCTGCCGATGATTCCTGAGCACCGTTCCACCCCACAACAACCCACAAGTTCCGCCTGATCGGTGTCAGTGGGCACTCAGCCGCTCTCAGCTCAGCCGCTCTCAAGTCACAGGGAACGGGGATTGCAGCCACCAGGGGCGGTTGCTCAGCTCGATGCTGTCGACCCACTTAACCCACCAGAACCCGCGCCGGTCGGGGGCCACGAGGCGCACCGGGAAGCCGTGGCCCGCGCTCAAGGGCTCGCCTGCTACGCGGGTCGCGAGCAGCAGCTGAGGCGCATCTGACGCTGGAAAGACGCGGACGTAGCCGGTCACCGAGCGAACGACGATGCTGCGCGCGTCACCAAGCTCCCCAAGCAGCTCGTCGAGACGTACTCCTTCCCAGGTCTGCGTCGCGAACCACCCGCCGGTGCAATCGATCAGCGCGTCGACGCGGTGGTCGAAGGCGGCTAACTCCTCATAGGTCCAGTCGCGGCGGCCGGCCTTCAAGCTCCACTCGGCGGCATCTACGAGAGGGACGGAGTCGTTCAACCACTGGGTCACGGGCATATCCGCGGGAACACCGGTTCCTTCCTCGTACGAGCCGGTGAATCGCCGCCGTGCCCCGGGTAGAGCCGCGACGCGCTCCACCCCCTTCAAGATTGCGAACGCGAGGCTTCCCGCGATAGTGATGGTTCCCGAGCGGATGATCTGCCGGCGCTCCAGGTCGGTCCGGTGCGGGCGGGCAGGTCTCGCCGCCACGTGCCAGACCACCAGAGGAAGCGAGAGAAGTGCCGCGCCGACGTGCAACTGCATCGCCGTCAGCGAACCGACCCCGAGGACGGCACCTGTTGAGTGCAGGAACCCGAAAGCGAGAGCTGCCAGAACGAGCACGCTCAAGACCAGAGACGCGCCACGACCCGGCCGCTCGCGCCGGAGGGCTCGCCGGGCGATCACGCTTTTCCACGGGCTCAGGATGACGATGACAAAGCCCGCGATCCCGTGACTGACCGAAACGTAGACGTTCCAACCCGAACCGACGCCGAACGCCATGGCACCGGTCGCGAACGCAGCCGCCAGGGCGACCAGAAGTCCTACGTTCGTTCGGCGCGCCGACACGTATCCGAGTCTCGCGCCCGCAGAGAGATAGGTGGCTGCTCTGCCGACCCCGGTGTTCACGCAGATCCCGAATCGGCATCGTCGAGTCTCACGCAGTTTTCGATCCTTCCTAGACTGGAGGGAGATGAGCATCGGCGTCTTCCACTCGTGGCCGGCACGGCCTAGGGAGCTCCCCGAGAAACCTCGGCCGAGCGACTACCGGAGCACGGCCTGACCGACCCTGGGCTACCCGCCTACAGCCCCCCGGAGCCGGGCGCCGTAGCGCGCGACCTGCGCAGCGCGGGCGCCGTGGGGACCCTCCTGGCCCTCGCGTTCCTGTGGGCCGCGGCGCAGCTGGACGAAGGCATCGCCTTTGCACCGGCCGCGATCGCCGATGCCATCGTGCGGCTCACGCCCGGTGACGCCACGACGTTCTTGATCGAGGCCCTCGGTCCCTGGGCGATGCGATTGCTGGCTCTCGCGGTGGGGCTCGGCACTATCGCGGTGGGCGCCGAGATCTACAGGCGCACCGCCTCCGACGGTCGCCCGAGCCCGTGGCGCGGCGCCCTGCTCCTGGCCGTCCTCGCGGCCGCCGTGAGCGGGCTCGTTCCCTCCGATGACGCGGCCCCGGTCCCCACCGGCATCGCCCTGATGATCGCCGCGGCCGTCTACGAGCTGACCGCGCGCCGGGTCCATCACCAGTTCTGGCTGGTGCGCGGCGACGCTGACAAACACCGGCGGTACGTGCTGCGGTTGGGCGCGGCAACCGCGGCCGGCGTGGTCGTGGGCGGCGCGTCGGCGTCGTGGTTCGCTCGCCGCTTCGGCGGCCCGGACACCGACATCGCGCTCGTCGCCCCGGAACGTCCTGCGATCGCTCCCGCACGCGAGCCGTTCCCGGAGATCGACGGGCTCTCTCCGGAGATCACCTCGGTCGCGGATCACTACGTCGTCGACATCGACATCTTCGACCCCACCGTCGAAGCCGAGGGGTGGCGGTTGCGTGTGGGCGGGCTCGTAGATGAGCCTCTGGAGCTCGATGTCGCCTCCCTGCAGGCGGACTTCGAGGTAGTAGAGGAGTTCTCGGTCATGACGTGCATCTCGAACGAGGTCGGCGGGGGCCTCGTCGGCAACTCCGCGTGGGGCGGCGTGCGGTTGACCGACGTGCTGGAGCGGGCGGGCGTAAGCGAGGGAGCCGTCGACGTCGTCTTGCGCGCGGCCGACGGGTACGCCGACTCGATCCCCCTGTCGGTCGCCATGGAGCCGTTCACGTTGCTCGCGGTGTCGCACAACGGGGCGCCCCTGACGCAGGAGCACGGCTTTCCCTGCCGGCTGCGGGTGCCGTCGATCTACGGGATGAAGAACGTGAAGTGGCTGACCGACGTCGAGGTCGTGGCCGAGGACTACCAGGGTTACTGGATGGACCGCGGTTGGTCCGACGAGGCGGTGGTGAAGACCGAGTCGCGCATCGACGTGGCGGGGATCGACCGCGCCGGGAAGGTCGGTGAGGAGACGTGGGTCGCCGGCGTCGCGTGGGCCGGCAGCCGGGGCATCTCGAAGGTGGAGGTGTCTACGGACGATGGCGTCACGTGGCAGGAGGCGCTGCTGAAGGAGCCGCTCGCACCGAACGCATGGCGGCTGTGGGCATACCGGTGGACGCCCGCGCGAGCCGGCCGGATCCTCGTGCTGTGCCGCGCGACCGACGGCGACGGAGTGACGCAGACGAAGAAGACGGCGGACCCACATCCGAGCGGAGCCTCCGGGTATCACGGTCTCGACGTGGAGGTGTCGTGAGGGTGAAGCCGGCGCAGGTCGGGTCAGCCGCGACGAATGACGCTTCCGGGCGGCCCCTCCGCGACCTGCGGATCTCACTGACCGACCGCTGCAACTTCCGCTGCCCTTACTGCATGCCCGCAGACGTATTCGGCCGAGACCACGCGTTCCTGCCCCGGCGCGAGCAGCTGTCGAACGAAGAGCTGGTGCGCGTGGTGCGCGTCTTCGTGGGGCTCGGCGTGCGAAAGGTGCGTATCACCGGGGGCGAGCCCCTTTTGCGGCGCGACCTCGAAGAGGTGATCGCGGAGATCGCTTCCGTTGGGCTCATCGACGACCTGGCGCTGACGACGAACGGTTGGTCGCTCGCCGGGCGCGCGGAGACGCTGCGGCGCGCCGGCCTGCAGCGGGTAACCGTGAGCCTCGACTCCCTCCAAGCTGACGTCTTCGCGGCGATGAGCGGCGGCAACTCCGGCATCGAGCGGGTGCTGGCGGGGATAGAGGCGGCCGCGGCGGCGGGCTTGGAGCCCGTCAAAGTGAACGCCGTCATCCGCAGAGGAGTCAACGACGGCGAGGTCGTCGCGCTCGCCGAGCACTTCCGCGGCACCGGACGGACGATCCGGTTCATCGAGTACATGGACGTGGGCGAGAGCAACCACTGGGACGTGGGCGAGGTCGTGCCGAGCGCCGAGATCGTGGCGGCCATCTCCGCCGCGGCGCCCCTGGAACCCGTGCCTGCGACGGACGCCGGCGACGTGGCCCGGCTCTACCGGTATCGCGACGGGAGCGGCGAGATCGGCGTCGTCTCGTCCGTGACCGAGCCGTTCTGCGGCGACTGCACGCGCGCGCGGCTGTCGTCCAACGGGCTGCTGTACACCTGTCTGTTCACGTCCACCGGCCATGATCTGCGGGCGCTCCTGCGCGCCGGCGCCTCGGACGCCGAGCTGACGGAACAGGTCGCGCTGATCTGGTCGCAGCGGGACGACAGGTACTCGGAGATCCGCTTCGGGCCACCCGGCCCCCGTCGCAAGGTCGAGATGAGCGTGATCGGCGGGTGAGCGAACCGCGGCGTGTCCTCGGAGACGCTTCGGGAGCGCTCGCGGACCTCGGCATCCTGATCCCGCTGGCTGCGACACTGGCTCTCCGCAACGGACTCGATGGCGGCACTTTGCTGCTGTGCGCGGGGATGCTGTACGTCGCGGCAGGCCTCTACTTCCGCGTGCCGGTCTCGGTCCAACCGGTGAAAGCGGCCGCCGCCATAGCGATCGCACACCAACTCGACGCGGCCGTCGTTGCTGCTGCCGCTGTGATCCTGGGCTCGATCCTCGTGCTCGCGGCGCTCGCCGGAGTGACCGACCGGCTCGCGACGCTCTTCCCGCTTCCGGTCATCCGTGCGCTCCAGCTGGGCGTGGGACTGGTGCTGGTTCGCACCGCGTTCGACATGGTCGCTCTCCAGGAACCGCTTCTCGTCGGAGCCGTAGCGGTGACGGGAACGGCGCTCGCAGTGGTGGGCGTCCGGACGCGCTGGGCGGCACCGGCGATCCTGGCGCTCGTCATGGGCGGGGTGGTCTGGTCGCTTCTGGCGGGAGGTCCGATCGAAGTCGGGCTCCAGCCGGTAGACATCGCCCCGGCGGACGGAGTCTTCGACGGCCGCACGCTGTGGCTCGCGCTCACGATGCTCGTCCTTCCCCAGCTGCCGCTCACGTTCGGCAACGCGGTCGTCGCGGTGGTGGACCTCGAGCACAGGTACTTCGGCGCCGGCGCGGCCCGGGTCTCCACGCGCTCGATCACCCTTTCGTGCGGGCTCGCGAACCTGTTGAGCGGATGCGTCGGCGGGATGCCGCTGTGCCACGGGTCGAACGGCCTCACCGCGCACTTCCGCGCCGGAGCTCGTACCTACCGGATGAACCTGATGATCGGGCTCACCCTCGTCGCCGCGGTGCTGTTACTCGGCGGCTCCGCGCTCCTCTTGTTGTCGCTGATCCCGCTCGCGGTCCTGGCGGCGTTGTTGACGTTCACGGCCGTGAGCCACGGCGCGCTCGTCGCAGACCTCCGCGGCTACCCGCTGGTCCTCGCGGTCGTCGCGGGCGTGGCGGGAGCCGCGGCATCCAACCTGCTGGTGACGCTCGGGATCGCGCTCGTCGCCTACTGGGTCCCGCAGCTACACGTCGCTAGGCGGGAGGTGCTCCAGGGTGCGTGAGGTTCGTCCCGACCCAGCTCTCGCCACGCGCGGTGATCTCCTTCTTCCAGATCGGTACCGTCGTCTTGATCTCGTCGATCAACCAGCTGCAGGCTTCGAGAGCAGCGCGGCGGTGGGGTGCCGAGCAGACGACGACGACCGTGGGGTCGCCGAGCTCGCAGCGCCCGGTACGGTGCACTACCTCGACGGCGAGCAAACCCCACCTGTGCGCGGCCTCGCGCGCGGCCGATGCGAGCCGCTCCTCCGCGAGCAGCGGATGGGCCTCGTACTCGAGCGCGACCACGTCGGTCACGTCCGGGGCGGCCCCGGTGGAGCGCACGGTTCCGACGAACGAAGCGATCGCTCCCGCGGCGTCGCGGCGCACCCGCGCGAGGGCCGCGGGTACGTCGAGCGGGGTTTCGCTGAGGCCGCAGACGACGTCGCTCATGGGGCGAGTATGGGGGCTGTATGAGGATCACGGTCACGTGTTTCGGAAGCCTGCGCGAGGTGCTGCCGCGCGGCGAGCGGACCGTCGCTCTCGAGGTTCCGGCCGGTAGCGGGATCGACGCGATCACCGGCGCGCTCGGCATCCCGCCCGGAAGCGTCTACCTGACGCTCGTGGACGGAGAGGAGCGAGCGAACGTGCGCGACGGCTCTGAGGTCACCCTGATGCCGCCGTTCAGCGGCGGCATCGATGCGCACGAGGCCTGCGTCCTGACGGTCTCGGACCGGGCTGCCTCCGGCGGCTACGAAGACCGATCCGGGCCCGCTGCGGCCGGTGCGCTCGAGGGCCTCGGGATCGCGGTCGTCGACCGCCTCGTCGTGCCCGACGACGCCACTGCGATCGAGGATGCTCTCCGCGCCGGGGTGCAGCGGAACCTCCGGCTGATCGTGACGACGGGGGGGACCGGTCTGGCCGAGCGGGACGTGACGCCCGAGGCTACAGGGAAGGTGATCGAGCGGGACGCTCCGGGGCTGGCCGAGCTGATGCGGGTGGCGAACCTCGAACGGTCGCCGCAGGCGGCACTCTCCCGCGGGCGGACCGGGATCGCGGCTCGCACCCTGATCGTGAACCTCCCGGGGAGCCCGCGCGGCGTCGAGGAGTCGCTCGCAGCGCTGGCTCCGGTGCTGGTCCACGCGCTCGACCAGCTCGCAAGCCGGCCGTCCCATCACGTCGCGCACTGATGCTGACGGTCGAAGAGGCGCGGAGCCGCGTGCTGGACGCGGTCCGTCCTCTCACTCCGGTCGAGCTTCCCCTGGAGCGCGCCATCGGTCTGGCGGCCGCGGCGGACGTGATCTCGAACGAGCCGTTGCCACGCTTCGACAACTCGTCCATGGACGGGTATGCGGTGAGGGCGGCGGACGTGGCCGCGGCGGCCGAGAGACCCGTCGAGCTGCGGCTGTTGGGCGAGGTGCGTGCCGGCGTCCCGGGATCATCCGACGTCGGACCCGGTGCGGCCGTGCGCATCATGACCGGCGGAGCCGTACCGGCCGGAGCCGACGCGGTCGTGCCGGTCGAGCAGACGGAGGAGGCCGGCGAGACGGTCGTGGTCCGTGAACCAGTGGCGCCGGGTGCCTTCATCCGCCGCGCCGGTGAAGACGTCCTGCCCGGCGCGGTGGCGGTCCCGGCCGGATGCGACATCGCCTCCGGCGAGGCGGCCCTGCTGGCGGCCCTCGGCGTCGATCCCGTCCTCGTCCATCCGAGCCCCCTCGTCGCGGTCCTGGTGACGGGCGACGAGCTGGTCGACGTGCGCGCCGAGGTCACCCCCGGCCGCGTGCGCGACTCGAACTCGATCGCGTTGCGCGCTCTGGTCGCCGAGGCAGGCGCTACACCCGTGTCGGTGTCGCGGGTGCCCGACGACTACGACGCCACCCTCCGCGCCTTTGCACGCGCCGCGGGCGAGGCCGACCTCATCGTCTCGTCCGGTGGGGTGGCGGTCGGCCGCTACGACCTCGTGAAGAAGGTCGTCGAGGAGCTCGGCTCGATCGACTTCTGGAAGGTCGCCATGCAGCCCGGCAAGCCGGTCGTGCTCGGGGAGGTCAAGGGCACGCCCTTCCTCGGACTGCCGGGCAATCCCGTCTCCGTGCACGTGTCCTTCGAGCAGTTCGTGCGCCCCGCGCTGCTGAAGATGCGCGGCCGCCGCGGCGTGTTGCGCCCGCGCTTCCGCGCACGCCTCGGCTCCCCGGTCACGAAACCCGCTCTGCGACAGCACTTCGTGCGCGTACGGCTCGAGCCGGACGCCGGCGGATGGACGGCCCATCCGACGGGGCCACAGGGATCCCACATCTCCTCCAGCCTCGTCGCGTGTCACGGCGTCGCGATCGCACCGGCGGGGGTCGAGAGGATCGAGCGCGGAAGCGAGGTGATCGTCGAGGTGTGGCGTCTGCCGCATGGATGACGTCCATCCCGAAACGCAGGCGCGCATGGTGGACGTGACGGGGAAGGCTCCGACGGAGCGTCGGGCCGCGGCGGCGTGTCTGGTGCGGATGTCCGAGAAGACCCGCGACGTCGTCATGCGGCGCGAACTGTCAAAGGGCGACGCCCTCGAGAGCGCGCGGATCGCCGGCATCATGGGGGCGAAGAAGACGTCGGAGCTGATACCGCTCTGTCATCCGATCGGCATCGGCGGCATCGACGTGGTGCTCGAGGCACGCGAGGCCGGCATCGAGATCACCGCCGAGGTCGTCACGTTCGAGCGGACCGGCGTCGAGATGGAGGCCTTGGTCGCGGTCACGACCGCGGCCCTCACGCTCTACGACATGGTCAAGGGGATCGAACGCGAGGTCGAGATCAACGACGTCCGTCTGCTGAGCAAGAGCGGGGGCAGGTCTGGGACCTGGTCCCGCTAGCCGTCGCCGCTCACAGGCACCGGGCGCTGGCGCGCTAAACGAATGGATCCGTCGGTCAGGAGCGCTTGGCGCCCGACACGGCGCGCGCGAGCTTCCTGATAGCGAAGATCGCGAGGCCGCCGGCCGCCACCCAGGGTCCCGCCACGATCAGCGGGTCTAGCGGTTGATGCGATAGATCCGCTCGCTTCTGTCCGAGGCGCGAGCTCAGGCCCTGGTGAGAGAACTCGCTCACCGCTCCGGTCTCGGTCACGGGATTGTCCGGACGTGTCGTGAGGAACGACTGGAGGTGGCTCTCGACCGCATCGACGCGGTCGGCGGCGAGGAGTATCACCCAGTGCGCTGCGCGAGCTTCGCTGAACGCGGAGTACGCGTACTTCCGCATGACGCCGGACAGCCCTTTGGGCGGACACGAAGTGCCGAACACCGGCGTGAGGAACTTGTGCTCGATCGACCTCTCCCGCGGCCACTTCTCCTCCTGGCGCTCGGGGAAGTCCCAGTGCGCGCCGCTGAGGTTGGGGTCGAGCTGCTCCCGCGGAAACGAGGGACGGTCTTTGGGATCGAGGTCGACTCCCCATCCTGGGATGCGGGAGCGCAGCTCATCGGTCGAAGCGGAGAGAGGCGGCTTTTCGGATGTGTAGGTCAAGTGGATGCCTCCTCAGCTGCCATTCGGGACCACGAGCGGCTTGATGCAGCCGTCGAGCTTGCCCGAAAAGATGTGATAGCCCTCGGCGATGTGTTCGAGGGGGATGCGGTGCGTCACCAGATCACTGGGCTTCAGATAGCCGTTGCGGATGTGCTCGAACAGTCGAGGCCACTGTCGTTTGACGGGACACTGGTTCATGCGCAACGTGAGGCCCTTGTTGAAGGCGTCCCCGAACTTCACCGCGCTGAACATTGGCCCGTAGGCGCCCATCACAGATACCGTGCCGCCCTTGCGGACGGAGTCGATCGCCCAGTTGAGCGCCACGGGTGATCCTCCCTGCAGCTTGAGCTTGGTAGCGGTGACATGCTGGAGGAAGTTCCCGTCCGCCTCGGCCCCCACCGCGTCGATAGCGACGTCCGCGCCCAGGTGGTCGGTCCTCTTCTTCATCTCAACGACGATGTCGTCGTACTCGGCGAAGTTGATGGTCTCCGCGTGCGCGAACGAACGCGCCTTCTCCAGCCGGTACTCGATGTGGTCGATGACGATGACGCGTCCTGCGCCCATCAACCACGCGGACTTCGCCGCGAACAGCCCCACGGGGCCGGCCCCGAAAACCACGACGACGTCGCCCTCGACGATGTCGCCTAACTGCGCCCCGAAGTAGCCCGTCGGAAGTGCGTCGGTGAGCATCACCGCGTCCTCGTCATCCATCCAGTCCGGGATGACACTCGGTCCGACATCGGCGAACGGAACACGGACGAACTCGGCTTGGCCGCCGTCGTATCCGCCACAGGTGTGGGAGTAGCCGTAGATCCCGCCGACGGCGGTGGCGTTCGGATTCACGTTGTGGCAGTTGCCGTACAGCCCACGCGCACAGAAGAAGCACGACCCGCAGAACACGTTGAAAGGCACCATCACGCGGTCCCCGACGCTCAGGTTCTGCACCGACGGGCCCACCTGATCCACTACACCGATGAACTCGTGACCGAAAGTCATCCCGACGCGCGTGTCAGGCATCATCCCGTGGTACAGGTGAAGGTCCGAACCGCAGATGGCGCCGAGCGTCACGCGCACGATCGCGTCGTTCGGGTGCTCTATCGGCGGGATCTCCTTCTCCTCGACGCGGATCTTGTAAGGCCCGCGGTAAACCATCGCTCGCACTAGGCCTCCTCGAGGGTCGCCATCGTCTGTTGCCGGAGTGGCAGAAGGGCCGCGATCCCCCACGAGCCACCTTCCGATCCTGTCCGATCTGAGGGCCTTCCAAACGAACGGCGTCGTGCGCGTCGAAGGAACCGAACGGCTGCGCAGGCAACGAGGTCGAGCTTCCGGGCGGCTTCAGGCGAGCCCGATCACCCGCTGCAGTCCGACATCCATGTTGGAGACTCGAGGCTGGTGTCAGAGACTACGTTCGCAGCCCCGCGTCTCCTCTGCGTCGCAGCGGTCATCGTGACGCCCGCCCGATGCGACATCAGCGCCCTCGCCGCCCTCCAACCCGTCGTACCCCGTGTGGCCGCTCAGTCGATCGGACCCAGCTCCCCCAGCGATCTCATCCGGACCCGACCGGCCGCGCAGGTCGTCGTCGCCTGCGCCTCCGTCGATGATGTCGCCCTTCCCGTTTCCTACAAGCAGGTTCGGGCCGTCGTCGCCTATGAGGATGTCCGCGCGCCCGCTGCCGACGACGTTCTCGACGCCGACCAAAGCGTACGACGACGGATCACCCCACTCCAGTCCGGTGGTGATCGTCCCCTGTTGGAGGTCGACGCTGGCCGCGCCTGTTCCGGCGCTCCAGCAACGTTGCACAGTGCCGCTGGCGAGGTAGATGGCGTCTAGTCCTTCACCGCCGTCGATCGGGGCGCCACCGCTGCGCCCAGTCGAGGAGAGTCCCAGGTGGTCGTCGCCGTCACCGCCTGACATCTCACCGACACCCAACAATCCGCATACCGCGTCGTCTCCTGAACCGCCGAATAGGGAGTCGGCGCCGCCTTCGGCGTCCATCGCATCGTTTCCACCGCGGCCGTCGATGATGTCGTCGCCGCCGGGGCCGTCCGCCCATCCCCCGCGGAGGTAGTTAGGCCCCTCATCCCCGAGAAGCGTGTCGTCATAGGCCGAGCCGGCGACCGCGGCGACGTTGATGAACACGTCGGTTCCCTCTCCCTCCGCGACACCGGCGGCAAGATCAACGTGAACAGGCCCGGGCGCGCCCGTGTAGTCAACCTCCGTTACGGAGTCGAACGTGTCGCTGCCGTCACCGCCAACTGCCTGTATGCCCGCGCCCGAGATCCGGTCGTCGCCGGCGTCGCCGCAGACGAGGTCCCACTCCGTAGAGACGTCTGTGATGACGTCGTCTCCACCCAGGCCCACGATCACATCGCTGTACTGCGTCCCTACGATCTCGTCGGGACCGTCCGTTCCGACGATGGTCGCCTCTTGGCCCATGCACGTCGCGACTTGCTGCGCCGCCGCCGACGAGACATTGAGAGCAGTGATCACGACCGCGCACAAGGTCCCGGTCGAGCTCCGTCTCATCTCTCTGTCGCCTCCATACGATGTATCAACGTCCGGAACCCTTCTTCGGGTTCGTGCCGCTATGGCCACTACCGACCTGACGTCCGAGGGCGCAGAAACCTTGCACGCGGCTCCTGGGCGAAAAGGTTCCAGCAGGCTTCGTCAGTCGTGCCAGCTCGAGGATCGGGAATCGGTACGGGCGCGAGCTCGGCATCGGCCGACGCTGTTGGCGGCCGTGCCCGGCCAACAACGCCTCCGCGGGACGGGCCAATCCATCAAGCGTCCGTCCTCGAACTCCTAGTGAAAGAGCAGTCAGCCAAGTGAGCTGATGCCGTGACCTTGTCTCCCCCACTTAAGGAGCTCTCAAGATGCGCCTGATCGTTGCCTCTCTCGCAGCACTGTTTCTCCTCGGTGCTTGTTCTAACGGTGCCGAACCCGCAGCAGAACCCGCGCCAGCGGCGGGCGGTGGAGGTGGCAACAGCTCCACTTCCATCAGTGCCGTGGACAACGAGTTCGAGCCGACGGAGCTGGCACTTACCGCGGGCGAAGAGGTGACGGTGACGTTCACGAACGACGGGGAGGCGCCGCACACGTTCACCTCCGAGGAGCTAGGTTTCGACACCGGGACGGTCGACCCGGGCGCTTCTGCCGAGGTGACCTTTACGGCCCCCGAAGAAGAAACCCCCTTTGTATGCACGATCCATGCGGAGTCCGACGACATGGTCGGCACGATCGTCGCCGAGTAGCTGGTGACACTCTCCCGTCGTCTGCGGATCGCTCTAGCTGCGCTCATCCTTCTCGGCGGTCTGATCCACCTCCAACAGTTCCTAGATGGCTTCTCGTCCATCCCCATCATCGGACCGATGTTCCTTGCGAACGCCGTGGCATCAGCGGTTGTCGCTGCGCTCCTGGTTTGGCGGAGCGAGCGGTTGTGGATCATCGCGGGCGGGCTGGTCGCAACGGGTTCTCTAGCGGCGATCCTCATCAGCCGGGGTCCGGGATTGTTCGGTTACGTATCGTCTTCGTTCGAAGCACCCGAAGCTCTCGCGGTGGTCTCGGAAGCCGCTGCATTTCTGCTCGCTACCTTCATCCTCGTGAAAAGGTCACGGCTGACTCCCGCTTCTTGAAGAGTCAAACCTGCCCCTCGCTGCGGACGATGGGAGCAGTCACGGACGGTGAAGCAGGCACCGCTACGGGCTAAGGTCGTCAGCCCATGCGTCTTTTCTGGCTGCGGGAGCACCTCAGAACGAGCCTCTGGTTCATCCCGACCCTGTGCGTGGTCGCTTCCATCTTGATCGCCACGGCGCTCATCGAGGTCGACGCGCGCGTGCACAGCGGGTGGATCGAGCGCCTGACATTCAGGGGAGACGCGGAGCACGCGCGCACCATCCTGACGACGATATCTACGTCGATGATCACCTTCACGGGGTTGGTCTTCACGATCACCATCGTCGTGTTACAGCTAGCGAGTCAGCAGTTGTCCCCCCGCCTCCTGCGCACGTTCCTGCGAGATCGGATCAGCCAGCTGGCTCTGGGGGTCTTCGTCGCCACCTTCACGTATTCGATGGCGGTCTTGCGTGAATTCCGGCCGACCGAGCAAGGTGGGTTCGTCCCGAACATCTCGGTCACCGTCGGCTTCGGCTTCGTCCTCCTCAGCATCGGTTTCTTCGTCGCGTACATCCACCACATCTCGCAGGCGATCCGGATCGGGAATCTGACGGAGGCGCTTGCGAACGAAACGGACGCCGCGATCGAGGACATCTACGACCACGACGAACCACCCGAGCGGCTCCCGGAGCCGGAAGGCGATCCGATCCAAACGATCGCGTCGGAGGAGCGCGGCGTCCTTTCCGCGATGGACCGCGACATGCTCGTTGAGGCCGCACGGGGTACCGCATCGGTAGTCAAGGTTGTTCCGGCGGTCGGAGACTTCATACCCAGAGGCGCAGCCATCCTCGAGGTCTACGGCAACCCGATGCCTCACGAGGTCACCGAACATCTCGCTCTGTCGCCCGAACGGACCATGGCACAAGATCCCGCGTTTGGCTTCCGGCAGCTCGTCGACGTCGCGCAGAAGGCGCTGTCTCCGGCAGTGAATGACCCGACGACGGCGGTGCAGTCGATCGACCTGATGCACGACTTGCTCCGAACGCTGGCGACACGGCCGTTCCCTTCCGGGCAGCGGGTGGACGACGACGGTGAGCTCCGTCTGATCTTCCCGGTCATGACGTGGGAGGCATACGTCCACCTGGCATGCGACGAGCTTCGCCACTACGGCGCTACGTCGCTGCAGGTGATGCGTCGGATGCGGGCGATGCTGGAAGACCTCGACTCGGTGGCTCCAGACGATCGCCGGCCGGTGGTACAGAAACAGCTCCACCTGCTCGACGCGGCGATCCAACGAACCTGGCCCGATGTCGAGGATCAACACCTCGGTCTCATCGGTGATCTTCAGGGCCTAGGCGACTAGACACGCTCCTGCTGCTCGCGCCCCGACTCTCCACGCGCCCGCCCTGCGACCCAAGCGCTTCGGAGCTACCCGGCGGCCTCGTCCTCTTCTTCATAGGCGAGGAATCCCGCTCCGAAGGCCTCTTCGACGGCGGCCGACATGCGCGCGCGGAACGCCGCCAGCAGAGTCTCGGACGCCAGGGGCCGGAGACGCTCCAGCGCAGCTCGCACTTTCGGCCACTCCCCCGCGGGGCGTCCTGAATCATCGAACGGCTTCCAGATGTTGCGGATGAAGAGGTCTACGTAAGCGGCCGCGACCCGGTCGGAGCTGGCGACCAATTGCTCGGTCACCGAGATCACGTCGTCGAGGCGGACGCCCAGGCTCATCACTTGTTGCCCAGCCCGGACGAGGCTGGGCACCGGTAGCTCTACCCGTCCGTCGTCGAGCACGCGGATGACTCCGATGCGCGCGGCACGATCCAGCATCTCTGGCCTGGGGTTCCCGAACCGCTCTGCCAGCTCCTCGGCCGGGACGACCTCTGGCGCTTCCTCGCTCCAGGAAGACAACAGCGCACGCTCGAGTCGCAGCGCCTCCTCGCCGGCCCCGGGCGGGACGCGATCCAGCAGGTTCTTGATCGCGCTCAGGTTGTAGCCCGCGGCCTGCATCTCCCTGATCAGGTCCAACCGAACCGCGTGTTCGTCGCCGTAGACGCCCTTGCGGCCTTGCAGCTCGGGGGGCGGGATGAGTCGCTTCGTCTGGTAGTTGCGCACGTTGCGAACGGTCATCCCCACCCGGGCCGCCAGCTCTTCGATCGTCAGGGCGCCATCGCCGCTCATGGGTTTACTCTACGCCGAAGGAGGTTACATAGAAACGTGTAACATAGATGATGTAACGGTGGTCCCACGCCAGGAGGATCCATGGTCACCGCGGCCGAGCCGCTGAACAGGAGGGAGCACTTCGGCTCTCCCACGCTGGAGCTGACCCCCGCCGAGGAGCTCCGCCGCATGCCGACCTTCGAGCACGGCGATCTGACTATCCGCAGGACAACCGCAGGGGCAAGCGCATGAACAACCTCATCCTGGCGCACGGTGGCCAAAGCTTCGGGGACTACGGCGGGCAGTGGCTGTATTTCCTCGCGCCGTTCGTGGTCGCTGCCGTTGTCATCTCTTATCTGGCGGTTGCCGGCGGAACCGGCAGCTTCCTCGATCGCGTCTCCACCTCGTTGGAGCGCATCACAGGGCTTCCTGCGTGGAGCGCAGGCGGCATCGGGATGGGCCTCTTTGCACTGGTCGTCGCGGTGCTCGGCTTCTACTGGGACGTAGCGTGGCACATCGAGCTGGGCCGCGACCAGTTCATCTTCACCCCCGCTCACATGGGAATCCTCGTCGGCTTGGCACTGATCGTCGTCGCGGGAGCGACGTCGATCGTGCTCGCCACGTCTCAACGAGCCGAGACTCGCCTGACATTCAGAGCGATCCGCATCCCGTTGAGCGTCGTTCCATTGACGTTACTGGGCATCGGCGCGTTGTGCGGGTTTCCCCTAGACGAGTTCTGGCACCGCAACTACGGGATCGACGTCACGATGTGGGGACCGACTCACCTCGTGATGATCTCCGGCGCGTCGTTGACACCGATCGCGCTGTTGCTCCTGCACACCGAGGGCCGCAGCGGACGAAGGCTCACCAAGCTCGGGTTGTTCCTCGCCGAGGTCCTGGCGGGCGCGCTGGTAGTCGGGCTGTCGACGTGGACCGGCGAGTTCGACTTCGGCGTTCCGCAGTTCCAGGCCTTGTATCACCCCGTTCTCGTGATGGCCGGCTCGGCGGTGGCGCTCGTGGCGGCGCGTCATCTGCTTGGCCCCGGTGGAGCTGTACGAGCTGCCGTCGGCGCAGTCATCCTGCGCGCCCTGGTTGCCCTCGTCGTAGGTGCGGGCCTCGGGTTAGTGATCCCGCGCTTCCCGCTCTTCGTCGGCACCGCGGCGGCAGTCGAGGCTGGGTTCTGGGTCACCCGCCATCTCAGCGGCATCCGCGCCGCGCTGACAACGGGAGCACTCATCGCGACCGCGGGATTCGCATCCGAGTGGGCATGGATGTCGCTCTGGGGGCGCCATGCGTGGACATCGGACCTGTTCCCGGGAGCACTCGTGGCGGTGGTCGCCGCCGTAGCCGCAACCCTGATCGGATGGGCCATGGGACACGTGCTGCGCGGGGCGCCCGCCAACGTCGGGAAGCACTTCGTCGCCCCCGCTGCGATGGTTCTACTCCTGTCGCTGGCCGCGCCTCTCCCGCGCAACGACGCGCAGGTCGGGGCCGTTCTCGAGACCGAGAGGGTCACGCGCGAGCGGGCCTTCGTCGAGATCACGCTCGAGCAACCCGCGGTTGCCCGCGGCGCCAACTGGTTCGAGGTTCTGTCCTGGCAGGGCGGCGCGGTTGAGGTGACGGAGCTGAACGAGGTTGCTCCGGGACGGTTCCGCAGCGCGCGCGCTGTCCCCGTGACCGGTGACTGGAAGACCGTCGTGAGGCTCGCGAACGACGACGTGATGCTTGCCACCGGCGTTTACCTGCCCGCCGACCCGGAGATCGGCGCCGCGGAGGTGCCGGTTGAACCGCGCCGGGCGGTCGAGCTGCAAGAGGACGGCGACTTCCTTCTGCGTGAAGCTCGTGAAGGAGCGGCGTGGCCCGCGTTGATCGCCTACACCGCGATCCTTCTTCTCGGGATGATCTGGTTGACCTCCCTGACGATCGCCTTCCTGCGGGTGCAGGCGAGCCCCGCCCGAGGAAGAGCGCGGCCAAGAAGCGCGCTTCGGCGCCAGGTTCCCGCATGAGCCGCAGCCCCGACCGACCCCAGGGAGCTCGGCTAGACCTTTCGACCTACGGGCGGACCGCGTCGGCCACCGGAGCGGTCATAGGTGCGCACCTTTCGTCGCTCCAGACACCTTGCCCCTCGAGCAGTTTGCGCAGGACGCGGCGAAGGTCCTGGATATCGTCGGGCGAAAGGTGTCTGCTGAAGACCTCGCGCACGCTCGTCGCGAATACGGGCATGGTGTCGCGCAGCTTGACCAGCCCCTCTTGCGTCAGCGTCGCGTACACGACGCGGCGGTCCTCGGAGGAAAGGTCCCGGAGTACCCACCCCTCTTCCACGAGGCGATCGATCAGCCGCGTGACGCCACTCTTGCTGACGAGAAGCAGGTTCGCCAGATCCAGCATCCGCAGTCGATGGCCGGGAGCCGAGACCAGCCGGATCAAGACCTCGTGCTCGGCGAGAGAGATGCCGGCCTCCGCCGCGAGACGCCGCCCCACCTCGGCCGCCACCGTGTCGCGGGCCTGGAGCAGGTTGATCCAGGCGCCCATCTCCTCGCGGCCGGGCATCTCGCAGTTCATCCGTTAACGGATTTTACCCCCGGTAGTTGACGGTGGAACTTAAGCGTAGCTCGGTTGAGCTGGAGAGCTCCTACCGCGCTGTCGTCCGGCAGCAAGCGCTCCGCCGCCGTTTCAGCTGGTGGTCTGCTTCGACCCCGCCTTGCCCTCCCACGCCTCTACGTAGCGTTGCGCTATCTCGCGCAGCTTCACGTTCGCGTTCTGCGACACGTGGACGAGCTTCTGGAAAGCCTCGTCGGAGGTGAGTCCCTCCTGCGCCATCAGCAGGCCCGTCGCCTGCCCGATCAGGGTTCTGGTCTCTAGTCCTTGCCCCAGCTGCTCGACCTGCTCCGCCTTGGACATGAACTCTTTCGCATTTGCGACGGCCACCGCGGCCTGAGAGGCGAAGACCCAGCCCTCTTCACGCTGACCCGGCCGGAGGGCATCGCGCTCTCGGGAGTAGAAGTTGAGCGCGCCGATAGTCTCGCCGCGCACCTTCATCGGGAACGAGATGACGGAGTAGACGCCGGCATCAGCCGCCGTCCGGGCGAACTCGCACCACGGAGGTGGCACATCGTCACCGTTGAAGTACTGGAGCTCGCCTTCCTTGGCGGCGTCGACACAGGGCCCCTTGTTGCTGTCGTACTGCGCCTGATCCACCGTGTTGATGCGGTCGTCGGTGATCCCGAAGGTGGCGAACCTGTCTTTCGTGACCAGGCTCGCCGCTGCCGCGTCCCAACCCGAGAGCGCCTGGATCCCAAGGCGGGCGACGTGGCCCATGACGCTGTCCAAGGTCTCTTCCGAAAGCTGAAGCTCCCCAAGGGAGTTGACAGGTCGCTCGCCCCGACCTGCCGGACGCTCGGCCATGATTCCCCCGACTCTTTTGTGCGTGGGCCAAAGAGTCGGGCTCTGATGTGACCGAGGCCCCTCAGCGGACGCGGTGAATGCTGTAGTCACCGTAACAGCGGGCTTTACCGGGACATTCCCGGGCGTCCCGGTGGCGGATCAGTCGCCGGAGCGCGAGAAGTGCATCCAGTCCTTGGCCGAGCTCCACGATCCGCCCC
This sequence comes from Actinomycetota bacterium, assembly GCA_030776625.1. Lineage (NCBI taxonomy): Bacteria > Bacillati > Actinomycetota > Actinomycetota bacterium. The sequence continues at coordinate 227,393 of JALYHL010000004.1, forward strand.
AGGACCACCCGATCGCAGCGAAGGCCCGGGTCACGACGTCTCCGCTGCGGATCATCCCCGGCCGCTGCCAGCCGCGGTTCCTGTAGGCGAGCGCCAGCTCGGGCAGAACGAGGTCATTGCGCACGTAGGGGTTGTGGAACGGGTTCACGTCCACAGCGAGCCCGTACGCGTGCTCCGACCACTCCGTAGCGAGTCGCGCCGGGCGGCAGACGAAACCGCTCGTGTTGTTGCCGTCACCCGTGGGTGGCGCCCGAAGCTCCTCGCGCGTGGTCACGCGCATCTCCTCGATCGGCCACCTCGCTCTGTACAGCTTCCTGAACACGGACACGACCGGCCGCGCCACCGACGTGTGCACGATCAGCTCGCCCGTGTGGGGCTCGCTATCGAACCCCCAGAACGCGATGGTGACGTAGGCGAGGTCGTGCACGCGAACTGGACAGCCGCGCTGCCACGTCGAACGCGCAAGCACGTCTCGCGGGATCGGAGACACGGAGGAAGAGAATCGATCCGACCGGGGCGGCGGCAGGTGATCGACCGTCACGAGGCGCCGATCCCGCAACAGCTTCGGTGTGAACCGCGCGACGCCGAAACCGTTCGGGCCGCGGGCCAGCACGCGATCGCCCAGCCACGGCGGGCGCTCCGAGACCTTGCGCGGAAGCGGATGCGCTTCAGCGACCGCGGGTTCCGTTGGAGCCGCGCTCGGCTCCGCCGCCGGTCTAGCGCCTCCGCGACCCGTCACGGGGTCCGGCGCCGCGGATCCGCTCGGCTCACTGCAGCCGGCAACTAACGCGAGGATCACGAGCAACCGGATGGCGAGACGCTTCCTCATCCAACGAGGCTATCTGCACGCCTTAGATGTAGGGATCGTCCGGGACGTCGACCTTTTCTACGTGCTCCGCCACTACGACCAAGCCGTCGCCCTCTCGGGCGAGCGAGCCTCGCACCCTGAGCCAGGTGTCCGGCTCCCACGCAGACGCGTCCGACACCTGCACCGGGATCGTGTATGGAACGGCATCCGCGGCACAGCAGAAGATCGAGAAACGGCCGAGGACGAGCGCGCCCGGCGCCTCCGCAGACGGCTCGGCCACGAAACCCGTCACATCGATCTCGTACCCCTCGACCAGCCCCAGTGACGTCGCATATTCCTCGGAGGTCAGCGCGTAAGAGATCTCCTGGAAAGACATCTCGCCGTCGCTCGCACGCGGTTGTAGCGCCGCCAACGAGCCCGCTCCCGCCGTCTTACGGGAGGCCGCGAGCGCCCCAAGGCTAGGCTCCGGAACCGCTAGCACGAGAAGGATCGGCGCCAGCATGACGAGGTAGCCCCGCGTCGAACCGGCTGTAGACGCCTCCTGCTCGGGCCGCGACAGAACCAGGCTCCCGGCGGTCGCGGCGACGAGGCACACGGCGCCGAACACGATCACCCAATAGGTGCGCGGACCGATGTAGACGTTCACCTTCCCCGAGAGGAGCAACCAGACGAAGAACGCGCTCCACAGCGCCAGCACCACGGTGCGCGGCCCACCAATGCCTCTCACCGGATCACCACCTCGAACACCAGCGCGCCGGCAAGCACGAGCGGCACCGCCACGACCACGAGGGTCCCGACGAACCTCTGCCGGAACGCCGCGCCGTAGAGGAAGGTCAGCTTGAAGTCGAGGATCGGGCCGAAGACGAGGAACGCGAGCTGTGAGCCGAGCCCGAACTGCGAGAAGGACACGGCCACGAACGCATCGGCCTCCGAACACAGAGACGACACGTACGCGATCGCCATCAACGCGAGCGTCCCAACGACGGCACTGCGAGCAACACCCGCCACCAGGCTCTGCGGAAGGAGTGTCTGGAACGCCGCAGATAGGGCAGCGCCCACTACGAGGAACTTCCCCATGAAGAAGAAATCACCGTTCAGGTGCTCGAAGAAGCTGCCCAGCCTCCTCGAGCTACCGGCGCGCGCGGGTGGGCCACCCTGCTGCACATCCGACCGCAGCAGCCGCTCGATCGCCTCGCCGCCCAGAGCCCATCCCGTGGCGAGTGCAACCACCAGGCCCAGCAAGGCACGTCCGGCCACCATCTGCATCCCGAGCCCGCGGGGTGAATAGGCGACCCAGGTCGCCAGCAGGACGATCGGGTTGAAGATCGGTGAGGCCAACATGAAGGCGATCCCCGCGCCCGGGTGCATGCCTCGGCGCATCAACCGTCGGGCGACCGGAACGGACCCGCACTCGCAGACCGGGAACGCGAACCCTCCTAGGGCCGCTGCGGGTAGCTGCAGTGCGGCTGGCAGCCGCGTGACGCGACCCAACACGTCGTCCGACACGTACACCTCGATTGCGGCGGAGACCACGGCTCCCAGGAGCACGAAAGGAAGTGCCTCGACGACTATGGCCGTGAAGATGATGGTGAAGGTTTGCGCGACCGCGACATCGGTTACGCCCGAGGCCCGAGCCAGAACCAGCAACAGCAGCGAAGCGATCCCGGCAAGCGCGAGCCAGCGGCGGGTGGTTGCGTGTGCGAAGCCGATGGTTCCGACGTTGGTCGCCATTGAGTTCCTCGAGATCGCTTGAACGGACGCGCAGGGTCCCGCTACAGAACCCGCCGGAGTTCCCGCCCGGCCGCTCCAGCCGGGCCCGTCGAAACTACCGGTAGCGACCGTTCTCCGTGTCGATCCCGTTCCAGGGAGGGACCTCCACACGGCGTGATCCAGGCCGCCCTCTCAGGATGATCTCGCGCAGCTCGACGTTGTTGTCGGTCCGTTGTTCGAAGAGCAGCCCGTCGGGATTCGCCTCGACCGCGATGTAGTAGGTGCCGTTCGGGAGATCCGTCACGTCGAAGGACTGACCCGGGATGCCTTGGAAGTAAGTGTCGCCCCAGCCCAGCGGCAGGACCTCGCGGATCCACAGAGCGTCGGGGCCGCCACACGCGGTATTCAGGTCTGTGTTGTCCGGGCGCCACTCGGCCCCCGGCAACAGCAGGTCGATCGAATCGGTGGGCATCAAGCAGAAGGCTTCCTTCTTGCTGCGCAGCACCTCGGTCTGCGTCGAGTCCAGCAGCGAGTAGCGCGCGAACTGCATGAAGTGCCAGTGGTTATGGCGACGTTGATCGTCGTAGGCGAAGTCGCCGACCGGCGCGCGCCCAACGGGCTCGCCGTCCTCGTAGAAGTACTGGTAGGCGTCCATAGTCGCTTCGTCGGAACGACGGAACCCCTCCACCACCAGATCCTGTGCCCCAGCGGTCCAAATGGTGGCTCCGAATCCGAGACGAGTCGCCCGCCGCCCCTCGCGGAGGTTGATGCCCCACGCAGGCAGTGACACCAGGTCCGGGAGCGTTTCGGTCCTTGGGTTGGTCGTATCCGGGACGGCACTGCCTGCTGAGGCCCACTGGTGCGGACCTTCGCCCTCACCGCCCGGGTAGGGGCAGTCGCGGCAGCGCTGGGACGTCTTTACGTGAAGCGTCAGGTTCGCGGTGGTCGCGGCTTCGTCCAGCCCCAACAACTCGACGTAGGTATCGGAGATCGAGGCCGTCACGTCGTACGTGCCGTCCGCCAACCGAGCGCGCCAACCGCCCTTGCCGCCGGCGGCATCTACCGCCCACCCCTCCTCGATGCCCCAGACCGTGCCCTTGGTGAAGAAGTTGCCGTAACAGGCGTAGGGGTAGACCGGCGACACCGGGCCCTCGTCGTTCACGCGCTGCCGCTCGTAGCCGTCGACGCAGAAGCGCGGCGTCAGCGTCCGCACGACCTCGCCCGTCGGCTTCGCGATCGTGATCTCGAAGAAATCGAGGAAACCCCTCCAGCCGGCAAGAGTCGTCGCCGGCAGCCGGCGCGTCGTCGACGGGCCGTTGTCACTCCGAAGCACCTGGTCCACCTGGATCGGCTCGGTATACGAAGGTCGATGGACCTGTATCTCCAGGGGTGCATCCAGCGCGGCCACGTACAGTCCGAGGTCGAGGTAAGCCGGCATCCCTTCGCCGCGACTAACGGTGAGCTCTCGATCCACCACCCGCAGCTCCAGGCGCGGCGCGGTCGGCGCAGCCTCGGCGGTGACCGGCGCGAGCGCGGTGACCAACGTGGCGGCCGCGATACAACCCAGCACCCGGTGCGCCCTGGAGGGCCGCCGGCGAGACAGCTCCGTCACCATCGATAGCTCCTTCATCAGTTGGCACCGGCGCCGCGGTCGGCGTCGGAGGACCGGCAACCTGTCCTCAAAGAACATCTGACGCCCGAAAGGTCAATAGGGTTGCCGTCTGGGCGTTTCGCTGGGATGGGGCCGGATGTCCGGCGCAGCGGAAACTCACGGCGTTAGGCTCGCGACATGGCCGAAGACGCAAGCCGCGGTGGCGCATCGCAGGGATCGGCGCACACCCAGCAGCCCGGCGTCACTCCCGAGGATCTGGGGGCAGAGCCGGAGCGCGTCTCACCCGATGATCTAGTGATCACATCCCCTGATGAGGTCGCGCCCCCTGCGACCGCCCGGGACGATTCGGCACCCACGATCAACGCCGACCTGGTCGACGATCCCGAAGAGTTGGCGCGGACGATCCGCGAGGCAACCGGGGAGTCGGTGGAGGTCGTGTCGGAGAGCGATCAGCAGGCGGATCGGGAAAGCTGAGTTCCGACTAATCCGCCGACCCCTCTCTCAGGACGGGCTCCGCCTCGGGCGGCTTTTCCACGACCACGTAGCGGGAGTGACGCTCCACGACGGTCTCGGCGCGCGGGATCTCGTGGCCCGGCTTCACTAGGAAGTGAAGCTTCTGGCCGCGCACGGCCTGATACGCGTCGAGCGTGATCGGCACCCGCTCCTCGCAGCCGGACTCACCGCATTCACAAACGAAGTGTGCGTCTTGGTGACGCCCATCAGAGGCGCCCTTGCGGATGTTCTCGTTAACGTCCCTGAACAGCATCTCGTTCAGGGCGATCCGCTCGTCAATGGTGTCCATGAACCATCGACACTATCTGTCTGCGTCGTCGATCGGCTCGCCGGATGGCTGCTGCACCTGCACTCTTTCATCACCGCGTTCGTTGGTATCGATGCCGTCTGGGGGGCCGCCCTCATGCACCAGAGGATCCTGCAGCCCGTCGTCCGCCGGCTGCGGCGGCGCGTCGAGGTCTCGATCTTCTCCCACCGCTAGCCGCCTCTCCGGTAGTTCGGATCCTCTTCGGATCTGACCACGGACAGGCCGCGCTGTTCGAGCCGTGCAACCGCATGGTCGAGCTCATCGGGTCGAGAGAAAGTGAGGTGGAGGCTGCGACGCTCGGCGTGTGTCTGCCCGCAGGTGATCTTGAGGCCGCGGGCACTGGCAACAAGCTCTCCGGAGATAGAGCCCTCCTCGGTCCGATCAGACGCCGCTACCGTCACCGACCGTCGCTCGACGTCGACCTCTACCCTCGGCGAGCGGATGATGTCTTCGACGTCGGCGTCCTCGGTGTCGGCGCGCAGCACCTGGACCTTCTCTGGTGAAAGCGAAAGCTGCAAGGAAGTCCTCCGGTGTGGACGTTTCTACCTACCTACCCGACGAGACGTGGGTTTAACGCGGCCGCTCAGTTCGCCGCAGGTTCGGATCCGACCCACCCGCGGGTGAGAAAGAGCCAGAAGGCGAGGCCGGCGTATTCGCCGTAGCGCTTGAAGCGCCGTTCGATGGTCCGATCCTTCACCTCGCGCCTGCCGGTCAGCCGCGCGTAGGTGGGTCGGGTCCACGAATCGAGGATCAGCCGCGAGTGCCGCCCCAACATCATCATGATGTGCGCCGCCGCATAAGGGCCGACGCCGGGCAGCTGCTGCAGCTGGGCCGCAACCTCGTCGTCGGTGAGGCCCGCGGGAGACGTCGTCGCCCACCTCTCTGGATCGACGCGCCCCTCCGCCACCGTCTCCGCGAGAGCGATGAAGTAGCGTCCCCGGTAACCGGCGCGCACGACGTCTCTATAGAAGTCTTCGCCCGCGGCCATCATCGCTCGAGGACCGGGGAAAGCTCTCCCCCGCCACCCGCTGGCAGGTGCCCCGGCGGCCCGGGGGCCGAGGTGCTCCACCAGAGCGCTCACCATCCGGATCGTGGCGGACCACGCGCAGTTGGTGGTGCAGATCGTCTTCACGATGTCTTCGAACACCGTCGGGCTGCGCAGCATGCGCCCGGCCCCCTGCGCCACCCACGCCAGATCGGGATCGTCTCGCGTCATCGCGTAGAACCCCGACAGGTCCTGATCGAGCCCCAGTACCCGCCGGACGAGCAGCTCTATCTCGGCTCGCGTCGCGGCCGAGGCAGCACGACCCACGATCGCCACCGACACCACGCCCGGCTTCATCTCCCTCACCTCGACGGTGCGCGGTCGCCCATCCCGGAGCGGGAGCGTCATCCGCACGGCGACCGCGTCCGGGAAGGGTTCAAGCGGCGGCAGCGCGGCGAGGCCGTGCGAGGTCAGCGTGCGCTCGAGATCAACGGACTCGCCGCCGGCCCCGACGAGCGGCAACTCGATCGCGGTCACTCGAAGTGGGTGACGAGCTCGAGCACGCGCAACGTGAGACCGAGGTCATCGGCGAAGCCTTCGGCCGGGGATCGATCTTTGAGATCTTCGATGAACGACTCGACGCTCAGATGCTCCGGCGGCACACGGGCAGCCGCCCAGAAGGTCAGCGCGGTCGCCAGCTCCCACGGCTCCCACCACTCCTCGGCGTTCTCGCGCGACCACCGCAAAGCCCACTCCGCCATCTCGGTCTTCGGCCCCTCTTTCAGCCAGTAGACGCCCGCGGCCGCGAACGTCGGATACGCGCCGCCGGTGAAACGCCCCTGCAGATCGGCCTCACCCCGCAGCAGGTCGAAGGCGCGGTGGCCGGGATCGCGCTCGACCGCCAGCAGGCCACAACTCGCGGCTGCCGTCGCCCACACCCGTCCGGCGGCGGGATTGTCGAGATCACCGGGAACGTCTTCGGGCGAGTCCAGCCAGGCCTCGGCGGGTGTGCGCGCCCCCTGCAACCAGTCGGCGGCGCGCGCCGCGGGCGCCGATCCCGCGAGACCGAGAAGCGCGAGGTGACACAGGGCCTCGCCCGTCGCGCCCGGGGATGAACGGCCCGTGGGGCCGACGAACCCGCCATCCTCTGCTTGCGCCGGTATCGCCGGCACCTCGACGGGCTCCTCTCCGCCCAGACGGAGAGCGCGCCACGATTGCCACTCATCGCCCTGCTCGAGGACGCGCTCCAGCGCGAGGTCCGGCTCTATCGACATGCGATGAGATTAAGAGGCAGCAAGTTATGCGTGCCACCCGAAGCGCGCCGCCTTCGGTCGCTCCTCTTGTCTGTCGTCGGGGCTCCTGTTCGGAGGGCGCTGGGGGACGATCGTCAGTCCCGGGAGGTGACTGCGGGGCCCGGACCACGGTCCAGGCGGAGCCACGACTGCGTCCGCGAGCGTGTAGGCGATGTGCTCGTAGTTGATGCGCCAGCCTTGGAAATGCGGCCACGCCTCCTCGGGTGTGCGCTCCATCGGGAAGCCGATCTCCCTCAGCCGGTTCACCCCGCCGACGAACTGCTCGTACGTGAGCTCCGTCGGGTCGTCCGGGAACGGGTCGGGGTCGTACGGGATCCTCAGAACGTCCGCGATGTTGCGGAGACACGTGAACCCCATTCTGAGACACAGTCGTGCTTCTCCGGGCGCGCTAGTCGGAGCGAACGCAAGATAGAGAGCAGCCGAGTCCAGGACCGCGAGCAACGCGAGGACCCACGATCTCAGCGGGTGCGGGCTGCGGAACCAGATCAGCACGGTATAGGTGGTGTGGCTCTCCATCACCTCCGCGGTCCAGCGCTCCCATTCCGCGTACAGATGGCGCAGCTCCTCGATGATCCCCACCATGTGAGCGCGTCCCAGGATCTCCGGCCCCCATGCCGGCGCGCCCGCGCGGCTCTGCAACATCGTCACGAGGGTCTCCCTCTTGTTGAACGCCTGGTAGAGCGTCGGCAGATACGCGATCTGCAGCGCGACCACGATCAAGCCGGTCGCGGCCGCCACGAAATACACGACCGTGGGCCCCGCTCGATCCTGGCCCGCGAACCCAAGCGTCAACATCGACGAGCCGCTCTCCCGCAGTGCCTGACCGATCGTCCCGCCCGTCAGCGGCCACAGGATCAGCGCGAAGCCGAGGAAAAACAAGGTCAGCCACGTCACCAGCAGCGCGAGGAGAGCCATCGGTGCCGCGAAGGCCAGGATCTTGTCCTTCACCTCGTACGACTCGACCAGACGCGAGATCCTGATGACGTTCGTCAGGACGATGCGCCTTCCGACGAACACCGACAGACGGGACGAGACCGCCCGCGGAAGCACGAGGGTCCTGAACAGGCTGCCGGCCGTTCCCACCACGAGTATCAGGCCGACGACGAACGCGATCACCTCGAACACGCTGCGCGCGGCCATGGGCGGAATCCTAGAGGCGGCGCGGGATGGCGTGGCGGGCGCGAGCCACCCCGGGGACACCCACGGCTAGGGTGACCGAATAGTGGCGACAAATGACAAGCTCACGGTCGCGGTGACGGGGCCTACCGGCGCGATCGGTAAAGCACTGATGAACGCGCTGCAACGCGAGCCTGCCGTCGGGCGCGTTGTCGGGATGGCGCGGCGCCCATTCGACCCCCTGTCGCAAGGATGGACGAAGATCCAGTACAGACAGGGCGACGTTTTAGACGAAGCCGCAGTGAGAGGCCTGGTCGCCGGCGCCGACGTCGTGGTTCACCTGGCGTTCTTGATCCTGGGCTCCTACGAGGACACCGCCCGGATCAACCTCGAGGGCTCGCGCAACGTCTTCCAGGCGGCGCTCGACCAGAAGGTGCCGAGGCTCGTCTACACATCCTCGGTCGCGGCGTACGGCTTCCACGAGGACAACCCCGAGCTCCTGGACGAAGACGTTCCCGCACGGGGTTCCGATGACCACTACTACTCCGCGCAGAAGGCCGAGCTGGAGCGAACGCTGCGAGAGCTAGCGGCCACTTCTCCGACCACCGAGCTGTTCGTTTTCCGGCCGTGCATCGTGGCGGGTCCCACCGCAACGGAGCTGATCGAGAACATCCCATACGTGCAACTGGGCGAGAAGCTGCCGGATCCCGTGCGGAAGCTCGTCGGCACGATCCCGCTTCTACGCCCGGTGATCCCTGACCCTGGCGTCCCCTTCCAACTGGTGCACGCCGACGACGTCGCGCAAGCGCTGCTGGCTGCCATCCGGGGGGGCCGCGTTCCGGGGACGTACAACCTGGCGGCCGACGGAGAGATAACCCTGTCGGACCTCGCGCACGCGCTGGGCTGGTACGCGATGCCGATCCCGGAGCTGGCGGTGGACCTCACCGCGCGGATCGTGTCGCGCGTACCGCTCCTCCCCGCCCGCGCGTCGTGGATCGGCGCGCTGCGCGTGCCGGTTCTGATGGACACGACGAAGGCAAAGATGAACCTGGGATGGGAGCCGCAGTACGACGCGTTCGACACGCTCGCCGACACGATCCAGGGGGCACGCGAGCGCGGTTTGATATCAGCGCGGAGGAAAGACGCTTAGGCCGCCGCTGCGGCTAGAGGTTCTCGAGGGCCTTGTCCAACAGCTCCTGGGTTTCCTGCTCGTGCACGCGGTTGCTTCCGGTCGCGGGGCTGGCGCTCTCGGCGCGGGCAGCAACCCTCAGGGTGAGGCGCTTGTCGAGACCGTCCCGAAGTCGATGGTGCACGAACGTCCAGCCGCCCATGTTCTCGGGCTCCTCTTGCACCCACCGAACCTCCGTCGCGTTGGGGTAGCGGGCGAAGATCTCCGTCAGCTGCTCCTTCGGGAAGGGATACAGCTGCTCGACGCGCACGATGGCGGCCGGAGCCTCACGTTCGTTGCGGGCGCCCGCCAGCAGGTAAGCGACCTTCCCCGTGCACAAGAGGATGCGTTTCACGGCCTTCGGGTCTTCCACCTGGATGTCATCGAGCGTCTCGCGGAAGTGACCGGAGACGAACTCATCTGTCTTGCTGCGCGCGTCCGGCAACCGAAGCAGTGACTTCGGCGTGAGGACGACGAGAGGTTTGCGGATCGTGCGGTGGAGTTGGCGGCGCAGGACGTGGAAGTACTGCGCGGGCGTCGTCGGCTGAACCACCTGCATGTTGTCCTCGGCGCAGAGCGTGAGGAACCGCTCGAGCCGCGCGCTCGAGTGCTCGGGGCCTTGGCCTTCGTACCCATGCGGGAGCAACAGCACAAGCCCACTCTCTTGGTCCCACTTGTCCTCACCGGCAGCCAGGAACTGATCGATGATGACCTGCGCCTCGTTGACGAAGTCACCGAACTGCGCCTCCCAGCACACGAGCGCATCGCCGTTCGCCACCGAGTAGCCGTATTCGAAGCCCATGGCGGCGAATTCCGATAGCAAGCTGTCGAAGATCCGGAACGGAGCCTGGCCCTGCCCGAGGTTGCACAGCGGCTGGTATTCCTCCCCCGTCTCGTGATCGACGAGAACCGCGTGTCGCTGGCTGAAGGTCCCGCGGCGGGAGTCCTGGCCGGACAGCCTGACGCTGAAGCCCTCTAGGAGCAGCGAGCCGAAGGCGAGCGCCTCACCGGCAGGCCAATCGATGGCGTCGCGCTCGAGCATGTCGGCGCGCTTCGCGATCTGACGCTGGAGCTTCGGGTGGGGGCGGAAGTCGGTGGGGTAACTGTTCGCGACCTCGTGGATGTACTGCAGCCGGTCGCGCTCCACTCCGGTCTCGGCGGGCGCAACGACGCCCAGCGGGGCGGGTGGCCGGAGCGCACGGATGTCGTCAGTCCGGTCGGCTCCCTTAGTCTCTTCGAACGCTTTCTGCATCCCGGAGCGGAAGTTCTCTAGTGAGCTCTCGGCCTCTTCGATCGTCAGCTCCCCCCGGTTCAGCAGGTACTCGGTGTAGAGCTTCCGGACCGAGCGGCGCTCGTCGATCTGGGAGTACATCAGAGGCTGCGTGAACGCAGGCTCGTCGGCCTCGTTGTGGCCGTAACGGCGGTAGCACATGAGGTCGATGACGATGTCGCGCTTGAAGGCTTGGCGGTAGGCGAAGGCGAGCTTCATCACGCGCACGCACGCCTCAGGATCGTCGCCGTTGACGTGCAGGATCGGGGCCTGGATCATCTTCGCGATGTCGGTCGCGTACAGCGTCGAACGGCCGGACTTCGGCGACGTCGTGAACCCGATGAGGTTGTTCACCACGACGTGGATCGTCCCGCCCGTGCGGTAGCCCTGCAGCGCCGACATGTTGAGCGTCTCGGCGACAACACCCTGCCCTGCGAAGGCGGCGTCTCCGTGGAGAAGGACGGGCAGGACGCGGTCGTGCGCCTCCTCGCCGAGGAGGTCTTGCTTGGCGCGCGCCATGCCCTCGACGACAGGATCGACTGCCTCGAGGTGCGACGGGTTCGAGGCGAGCACCACCGCCAGGTCGTTGCCCGCGCGAGACGTGAAGCGGCCCGTGATCCCGAGGTGGTACTTCACGTCCCCCGACCCCTGCACGGTGTCGGGATCGAGATCACCCTCGAACTCCTTGAATATCTCCGGAAGCGGCTTGCCGACTACATTCGCGAGCACGTTCAAGCGCCCGCGGTGGGACATCCCCATCACGGCCTCGACCATGCCTTGGTCCACCGCCGTCTCGAACAGCGTGTCGAGCATGGGGATCAGGCTCTCGGCCCCCTCCAACGAGAACCGCTTGTGGCCGGTGTACTTCGCATGCAGGAAGCGCTCGAACCCTTCGGCCGCGTTCAGCCGGGCGAGGATGTGCTTCTTGTCTTCCACCGACAGGTCCGCGTGCCCTCGCTCGACCCGTTCCTGGATCCATCGCTTCTGTTGCGGATCCGAGATGTGCATGTACTCGACGCCGATCGTGCGGCTGTATGCATCGCGCAGGGTGTCGAGTATCTGACGGAGCGGTTGGCGCTGGGGGCCGGGGAGGTCTTCGGTGAGGAACTCGCGATCCAGGTCCCACACGCTGAGCCCATAGTGCGAGATGTCCAGCTCTGGGTGTGAGAGGACCTCCCATGCGATCGGGTTCAGGTCCGCCAGCAGGTGGCCGCGTACCCGGTACATGTTGACCAGCTGTGCCACCCGCGCTTGCTTGCGGAGCTCACCGTCCTGGCTCGAGCTGTCGGCGCGGTCGGCGCTCCACCTGACCGGCTCGTACGGCACGCGCAGGGAGGCAAAGATCTCGTCATAGAAGCGCTCGCCGCCGAGGAGCAGGTCGTGCACCTGCGAGAGGAAGAGTCCAGACTCGGCCCCCTGGATCACCCGGTGGTCGTACGTGCTGGTGATGGTCATGACCTTGCCGACGCCGAGGCGCGCGAGGGTCCGCGGGTCCGACGCCTCGTACTCGGGCGGGTATCCGATCGAGCCGGTGCCGACGATCAAACCTTGGTTCGGCATCAGCCGGGGAACCGACAGCCGGGTCCCGACGGTGCCCGGGTTCGTGAGCGTGACGGTGGTGTCGGCGAAATCCTCGGGCGTGAGCTTGTTGTTCCTTACCTTTCGGATGAGCTCCTCGTAGCAGGCGTGGAACTCGGCGAAGTCCAGCTCGTCCGCGTTCTTGATGTTCGGGACCAGCAACACCCGGCTCCCGTCTGACTTCTCGATATCTACAGCGAGGCCGAAGTTGACGTGCTTGCGCTGGACGACGTGTGGCTTGCCGTCGACCTCTGCGTAGCTCGCGTTCATCGCTGGCCGCGCCTGAAGCCCCTTCAGGATCGCCCACCCGATGATGTGGGTGAAGGAGACCTTGCCGCCGCGATGACCGCTAAGCCACCGGTTGATGACGCGGCGGTTCTCCTCCAGGAGCTTCGCGGGAAGCGTTCGGACCGAGGTGGCGGTGGGGATGCCGAGCGAGGCCTCCATGTTCTCGGCGATCCGCGCCGCAACGCCCCGCAGGGGCGTCGCGTCTTCTGGCACCTCTTGGGGGCCGGCTGCAGCGGGAGCGGAGGAAGGCGCAGGACGCGACTCGGGCTGCGCCATGGCTTGCGGCCGCGGCGCCGGTCGCGCCCTCCGGTTCCTCCCGTTGTCGCCGGGGAGGGTGTAGCCCTCGAAGAACTCCTGCCAGGACTCAGATACCGCCTTGGGGTTCTCCTGGTAGCGGCGGTACATCTCCTCTACCAACCACTGGTTGGCGCCGAAGGTCTCTTTGCTGATCTGGGTGCTCTCCACGTCGGTCATCACTATGCCCAACACCGGACAGTCGTATCTCTTCCAGGGTAGCAACCCCCCTTGACGCACCCACTCCGGCGCGTCACGTTGAGGACCAGCGGACCGAGCCGAAGGAGGGTGCACATGTTCATGCAGGTGATCCGAGCGCGCACCACAGACGCAGATGCCGTGAAGAGCGAGATGGATCGGTGGGTGCGGGAGCTAGGCCCCACCGCCGACGGGTGGCTTGGGACGACGGCCGGCGTCACGCCCGACGGTCGGTTCGTGGCGGCGGTCCGCTTCGAGTCCGAAGAGGCGGCCCGGCGCAACAGCGACAGGCCGGAGCAGGGCGAGTGGTGGAATGATCTCGCTCAGCACCTCGAGGGAGAGGCCACGTTCTTCGAGTCGTCCGACGTATCCACATCTCTTGGTGGCGGCTCCGATCAGGCCGGCTTCGTCCAGATCATGGAGGGCAGGGTCAATGACGTCCAGGCGGCGAAGGAGCTGGGCGAGCGGATGGAGGCAGAGATGCCCAAGCGACGCCCCGACCTGATGGGTGCCCTCGACGCCAATCGCGAGGACGGATCGTTCATCTCCGTCCTCTATTTCACATCTCTCGAGGAGGCTCGCCAGGGCGAGAAGGAGATGAATGAGAATCCTCCGCCCGAGATGGCGCAGTGGGATGCGCTGATGGATGGCGAGATGACCTTCTACGACCTCGAGGAGCCCTGGCTCGTCTCGAAGTGAGCGCCGTCGTGCGTCGGCGGAAGTTGCCGGAGGCCTGAGGGAATAGCTGCTCGCCTCCTCCGTTTACGGTGTAAGTAACCGATCTTTAGGAGGAGGCACGCCGTGGGCATCACCTTCACCCGCACGCGGGCCCGGCTCGTCACGCCGGTGTTCCTGCTGGTGATGCTGTCTACTTTCGCCTACTTCGTCGCGCTCGGGATGATCACCCCTACGCTGCCGCGCTACGTCGAGGGCCCGCTCGCCAGCGGGAACCTTGCAGTGGGAATCACCGTCGGCGCTTTCGCTATCACTGCCGTCCTCCTGCGTCCCTTCGTCGGACGCGTCAGCGACAGGCGAGGCCGGAGGATCCTGATCATCGGCGGCGGCCTCGTAGTCGGCGCCTCGATCGTGGGCTACGGAGTGGCGGACTCGTTATGGCCGTTGCTGGTGGCGCGGCTGCTCACGGGAGTGGGCGAAGCCGCGTTCTATGTAGGTGCAGCCACCGTCATCAATGACATCGCCCCCAACGACAGGCGCGGCGAGGCGCTCAGCTATTTCTCGCTGGCGCTGTTCGGAGGTCTCGCGGTCGGCCCGGTGCTCGGCGAAACGATCCTCGAGCGCGTCGACTTCGGCGCGGTCTGGTGGTGGGCGGGAGCCAGTGCAGCGTTCGCGGGATTCGTCGGCTTCCTGGTCACGGAGACGCGCCCCGACGGCGCCGGCGACGGCGCCACGAAGTTGATCCATCGCGGGGCGCTACTGCCTGGGACGGTGCTGGGAACGAACATCTGGGGCCTCGCCACCTTCTCCGCCTTCATCCCGCTGTATGTGTTGCAGATAGGGATGGGCGGGTCTCGCTTCGTCTTCGCGCTGAACTCCGCGATCATCATCTCGATCCGTCTGTTCGGAGCTCGGCTCCCGGACAGGCTGGGTCCTCGGTTGTCGTCGCGGCTCGCCCTCACGGGGGTCGGGCTCGGCTTCCTCGTAATGGCCCTGTGGGCGGAGCCGGTCGGTCTCTACGTCGGCACCGTCTTCTATTCGATCGGGCACGCGCTGCTGTTCCCCGCTCTGATGACGATGGCGATCAACCAGGCGCCGGTCTCGGAGCGCGGCGCGGTGATCGGGACCTTCACCTCTTTCTTCGACCTGTCCTTCGGCATCGGAGCCGCGAGTGCCGGTGCGATCGCATCGCAGGTCGGCTACAACGGCGCCTTCGGGATCGCGGCTCTGGTCGCGGCAGGAGGCCTCGTGCTGCTCGGGTACGTGGGTCGAGCCCGTTCGCGAATCGCCGCACAGCCAGAAGCAGAGGCGGCCTAGCTTCGCCGTTCGCTGCTACGCTGGTTGCGCCCCATGGCGGCCGTAGCTCAGCCAGGTAGAGCACCCGGTTGTGGTCCGGGATGTCGCGGGTTCAAGTCCCGTCGGTCGCCCCACCCCCGCCGTTAGTGGGGCCGTTCCTTTCACTTGGCTCGCGCTATGCGGAAGTAGACGCGAAAAGAGCGCCAGCCGATGCTCATTTACACTCGCCGGCGGGTCGCTAGCTCAATTGGCAGAGCAACGGACTCTTAATCCGTAGGTTCAGGGTTCGATTCCCTGGCGACCCACGCTCGTTTTCCCAGGTCACGGGCTAAATCCGAGTTTTTGTCGTATCCCCGTGATTACGTGAAGTCCGCAATAAGTCCGCGGGACGGCGGCGCGATTTCACGGAGGCTGCGATGGCGCACATCAAGAAGGTCGCTAGGGCAACCAAAGACGGCAAGAAACGGCACGCATGGATGGTCCGTTATCGGGATCCCGATCGTGTCGAACGAGCCCGCACGTTCGCCAAGCGCGTGGATGCCGAGAACTTCGCCTCTTCGATCGAGACGGACATTCTGCGCAATGACTACGTCGATCCTCGTGCCGGCAAAGTGCCCCTGGAGGAATGGGCCAAGAAGTGGGCGGGAGGGCTCACGGTGAAGCCCAAGACGAAGGCGACGTATGAGTCCCTTCTTCGCAGCCGCATCCTGCCGGTGTTCGGGAACCGTCGCCTATCGCAGCTGCATCGGTCGGACATCCAGGAATGGATCGCCTCGATGCTTGAAGAAGGCCTGTCCCCCAGCCGCGCCCGCCAGGCTGTGATCGTTCTGCGGCTAATGCTCGATGCCGCCGTCGACGATCGCCTAATCGCCCGCAATCCTGCCGACCGCATCAAGCTTCCGAAGATCGAGCACAAAGAAGCAGAGTACTTCGACCCCGCCGTTGCGGATCAAATCATCGGCGCCGTTCCCGCCGAATACCGGTTGCTGTTCAAGATCCTCGCCATCCTGGGGCTTCGCTACGGTGAGGCGGTGGTCCTACGGCGTCGCCACGTCGACTTCCTTCGGCGCCGAATTCGCGTCGAGGAATCCATGGCCGAAGTCAGCGGGAAGCTCGTATTCGGCCCGACCAAATCTCACGCCGAACGCTCAATTCCCATCCCGCCATCGCTCCTCGATGAGCTCGAGCAGCACCTGGACTCCATCGACGCCGATCCCGACACGCTGCTCTTCACAGGCGAGAAAGGCGGACCGCTCCGCTATCGGTTCTCCTACATGAACGTTTGGCGCCCCGTTCTTGCTAAGTTGAAGATGCCCGTCGTCGGCATGCATGCACTCCGTCACTCAGCCGCAGCTCGGATGATCTCCGCCGGCGCTTCTCCGAAGGCGGTTCAGTCCATCATGGGCCATCGCTCTGCGGCATTCACCCTTACCGTCTACGGCCACCTTTTTGACGAAGATATGGACGCACTGGCAAGACGCCTGGATAGCTACCCGATCCAACAAACCACGCCCGTTAGGGCCTAATCGCTCTCCTCGGTCGGGACTCAATCTTGAAATGTTTTGGAATGTGTGGTGCTTGATTACGACAGTTCGTGCATTGCTCCGCGCGGGGCGCGTTCTTTTGATCGCATGATGGGCACTGCCATCCCGTGTCGGTCCGCTTCTTCGCTTCCAGTACACGCCTCTGAAGATGTCTTGGTAGTTCGACGCCACTGAAAGAATTGAGTATCGAGGCGCGCGCGGCATCGTCTGGTTCATCTAGCAACTGAAGAACCAGATCGTCGCCTATACGCTGACCAGACTTGTACCTGCGAGCGATCAGCCGGCCCGCCATCCGACGCAAGACAGGGTCATCGCCGGCGAGCCACGTTTCGTATCTGTTCTCATACTCGGCGTCGATCACGCCAACAAGCCACGCAGCCAGATTCCGGGTCACCGGATGAAGAGTGTGAAGAAACTCGTTTACCTTTTTGATAACCGGTTCGGGGTCTGGATATCGAGCTAGCGCTTCCGCAGCCCTCTCGGCGATCCACGCCCCGTTTCTGAGCAACTCGATAAGGGTGTCGCGGAGCGCCTCGGGCGTGGGTACGTGATTCCAGTTCAATTGGACTTCAGTTGCGCCATCAAAGATGTAGAGGGGCGTGCCGATTCCTAGTTGTCCTCCCTCCCAACGAGCTAATTCATCAGCTTCAGCAGACAAGACACCTCTATCAAAGCCACCAAGATCAGCAAACGCACCCAACACGACAGCGAATTCATCGCCACCCTTGATGGCCGCTATTTCGAACTCGGGTCCCGAACCACTAATGTCCAATGTCTCGATGAAATTGGCCAATTCGTCCATTCGTCGTTCCTGGCCAGGAGATAGCTTGGCCGGTGGAGCGAGGTCTGCGATGACGGATAGGAGACTCTTCCAGGACGACCTCAATCGGTCTCGCCACTGACTGAGATCCCTCAATGGCCTGAAGTGCTTTTTCTGGTGAGCGCGCACGATCTCCTCAAACCCAAGCGCACTCAAAATCTCCCCCATCTTTGAAGAGGAGAAGGCAGGGAGGTGATGGTAAGAAAGCTCCATCAACGGATCGGCCAGCTGGGGATACTTAGCTAACAAGCGAGGCGCACCGCTTAGCACGACATCGACGTATCTCATCCACAGTTGCAGCCAGAACACGGTCTCTTAGATCCCGTGGTTTTTCCAGCGGCTCCAAGTCTGGAATATCCTCAATTTCCAGCACGCGGAGGAGCGAATCATCTAGTTCCTTGCTCTCATCTCCCCACTTGAGCAGCACCAATGCCCGCCCGATGTCTGAATGAGGTGACGGCAAATTCTCGGCAATTTGACGCAGGACTTCGGGCCGAATTGTCACCGGGACTGGAATGTGGGCAATTAGCTTCGTAGCTTCCCACGCCCTCGCCGCTGAGATCTTCATGCGTTTCAGCAAGCGATTGATCAGCTTGGACGCCCGTTCCTGGGAAACGGACACTCCTTCGCGCAGAACTCGCGCAGCCAAATTTAAGAGAACCAGGCTTCCACGCCGGGTTGCGATAGCGAACAGTTCGTCTGCAGCATCGGAGGAAAGCGTCGCTACGAGTGATAAGGCTTCGTGACGATTTATATCGTCCGCCGCCTCTCTTATCCACGAGCGTTGATCGGACATTTCCATATCGGAGACTCTTAGCGCCTCACCTACCTCTGCAAACAATCGAACGCGCGCTTCGACAACTGGTGGGGAACCTCGGCTTACGAAGATGCCCGCAGCGTCCCAGAATTCCAGGACGCTGCGCGCCGTTGACTCGGCACGCGCCTTCGGCAACTGCCACCTGTCGCCGGCAAGGTACTCGGCTAGAGCCATTTCAACCTCAGACTCTGAGGCTTGTCCGTTGAGGGCGAGAGAAGATGACACTTGCTTGAAGCCGTCAAGAAGAGCGCGCGTAGCCTCTTCTCCCGCTAGTGAACCCACATCGGACCGTCTTCCGGGCCGAGCTTCCCAACGACGAAGAACACCCACCACGACTTCCTTGAGAACGTTTGCTCGACTCTGCGGTAGAGCCTTCTCGTCTCGTTCCCCGGCCAAAAGGGCCAAGAGAACTACCATCAATGGGCTCTCTTTCAGTGTGGGTTCTCGATCGCACGCCTGTTCGACCCAACCCACGCGTTCGCCTACCCAACTCTGCCTGTGAGCTTCCGGGATTGAGGAGACATCGGCGTACGCGGAAAGTACCGCCTCTATGGCGGAGGCGATGTATTCAGGCGGTTGAACTCTTAGAGCAGCAAAGCCCAAAGAGCGCGCGTCCGCATAGGCGACATCTCTTGTCGATAGAACTATTTCAACATCGGGATGGATGTCGAGCAGCATCTGTCTCAAGCGAACAAGAACGTCATGTCTTCGTTCCCGTGTTTCATCCAGTCCATCTAAGAAAATGGCCACTGTTCCAGTGGATAAGCCGTCTCGAATCGCTTCCTGTACTAGAAGACGATCCGATGGCTCTAGATCCTCCGTAGCCATCCGAAGGAATGAATCCAGAGTTCCTTCGTCGTCCATCCGGTCAACAAACTTCCTCAAATTGATAAGGATGGGAATAGGCCAATCGTCGCGTTCAGCCCAGAACCCCGTCGCTCGGGCAAGAAGGATCGTTTTGCCACCACCTGGTAGTCCCGTGACAACGGATCGACCTCGTCTGCGAAATGCCCACGCCGGCGGCCTGCGATTAGACGAGTCGGCGCCCTCAGGTGAGACTTCGAGACTCATGCCAGCTTCATCAAAGGTCAGCGGCGGTATTTGTGCCGCGAGCGCCGACAAATCAATTTGATTAGCCCTTTGTATTAGCCGCCCTCGGTACCTGCGAAGGGCCAGCCGGCGAGCTTCGATTCGCGCGGACCGCCCACCTTCGATGTCTGCGATGAGGTCAAACCCCGCATCACGCAACACCCTCATCCAGCCCTCGGCAGTTTCACCGAAGCGTTTGGCCGCTAGACTTCTAGCCTCGCGGACCAAGTACCGCCACGCATCCCGACCTTTACCATGCACCACCACGTGACCATCAAGAAGAAGCTCGCCGGTTTCTGCATCGAGGACACCTTCCTCTTCTGACTCCAAAGGAAGGATGACTGCGGTTTTCAGAATTACTTCTTGGTGCGTGAGAGGTATGTCCTCGAGAAGTTTGTGGAGCTTGTCTAGGGCTCCGGCCTGAGGGCCAGACAGTTCGGCAGCCACAGCCCTTTGCCTCGATTCAAGAGCTTCACCTAGACGTCGAATCTCCTCAGTTGGATGAGCGCACGCAACCACTAAACGGTCCGTCTCTGGATTGAGGCCCTCGGCAGCCGCAAGCTTCCACTGATCCACAACCGGCGGAAGGCTCGTCTTTCCAAATCCCAGGCGTCGTTTGGCTTGAAAGAAAACTCTTCCTCCTCCTGACGTAGTTACGTCGATGTCATCGACGCCGCGATCACCCTCAAGCTGGACCCTTTCAGGGACCGAGCTTGCAGGTTGGAGCCGGATTCGGGGAGGAAGGGCAAGCCCGCGAAGACACCGGGCAACAATCCAGGCCGCGACACTCGCCCTATATTCGCCACCCGCTTCGTTGGCAGCGCCTCCGATGCTGGTCCTACGCTTCGTCTGGCGAGATTCGGTCAATGCTTCAGCCTCATCTCCTGTTACTCGGTATTGAGCCCGCGCATGATTCGATTTCGCTGATGCCAGAGTCGGAGGGTTTCGAAGACAACCGCCCGAATCGTTGGCAGGAGCATCAAACGGGCATCGAGTGACCTTTCAAGCTGACCTAGGACTGTCTCGGGTACACGATCTCGAGTTAAGCCAGCCAGAATCAGGTCGAGCACCAAGAGCTTGCGTTCGTTTGTCAGCGGCTCAAGCCACAGATTCCGAATGACATCGGCAGCAAGAATCGTGACGTAGTCATCTCCGTAATCGGTTCCGAAAATCGACTCAACAAATCGAGTTACTTCCTGCGACGAGGCGAACTCGAAGTCACGAAGCGTGTCAAGAACGACTTCGGGCGTGACCCGGAGATATAGGCATCGCCCAGCAGCGAGTTTTGACAGAGCTTGTCGGTGTTGCCCGGCATCAATCAGGTCCCTGTCTCTTAATAGCTCAAGAATTGGTTGAGTCCAGGTTCCCTTCACCGAGTACTCATTACGACTCAAGGCTCTCAATGCGAAGTCATCCGTATACAGAATGCCTGCCAGCTCCTTAGCCAGAAGCGCTGAACTCAGTGCTGCCTTGCCGATGGTGTCTTCCATCTTCGAACGGAGTCTCGCGTCGAGATCTAGCAACTCGTGAGTTGGGCGGATTTCCAGTTTGCTGTTTAGGACTTCGAGGATGTTCTCGTAAAAGGTGCGCTGTTCTTCAAGCTGCTCTGGGGAGAACTCATCCATCACGATTCCGGGTTCGCCACCTCGAAGTTGACCTGTCGCTTCAGGGCCTTGAAGGACATCAGTGGCTCGATTGCGAATCTCATCAGCAACTGCTTGTGAAATAACTACTTGCTTCTTTGTTTTCAGGAGAGAGTCCACGAGTTCGAGGCTCTGCGCAGTAAGGAATCCGACGGTGTCCAGGACGAGGACTTCGGCCTTGCGAGCGTTCTCGAGTTCTTCTTCAAAGTCAGCGAAACCACCGGTCGATACTTTTACCGCCTGCTCTGAGTCGTTGAGAAGTCCAATCCAGACTTCAGCCGGATGCTTCCTCAGCATCTTCGACAAGGTGCTGATGGGAATGAGGCGTGACCGGTAAAACTCAAGAGAAGTTTCGACCTGCTTTCGCTGGGCCTCAAGTACTCGAATGAGCGGGGTCAGGTCATCATCAGCAACCTGAAAGCGATGAAGGCCCTCATGCTCAGGGAATCGAGTTCCGAACTCGAGAAGGGTCTCTTGAAACGCGAAGACATACTTGCTCTGGACATCCGTGACTTCGTAAGTAAGTTCTTCAATCCCTTCCCTGATCTTGGCCTCGTCGCCCTTGCGAAGTCCGATGAGCCGCTGCGCGAGGCTGTCCTCTGGAGGCAACTCATCCGGGCGGCGAGGGAGATCTTCATCAACGATGAGGAAATGCCTCTCTCCATCCCCGCTCCGCAGGTGAACTGCGGTATCGAGACCGACGGTTTCGACGTCTAGAAGTTTCTTGTCCTCCTCCTCCCTATTGAGAAACGCACCCACGTAGGCGAGGTGAATCTCCGGATCGTCGAACGCTAGTCTGCGTGCTCGATATGCGAGCGGAAGGACTCCCCCTTCTCCGACTGCCATGCGAGCGTGGGCGAGCTGCATCAACTCCCGGGGATCGTTCTCAATGCTCGCGACATCAACCTTTTTCAGAAGACGCCCAGCCTCCGCCTTGTTCCCCGTCTCAATCGCTAGAAGGACTGCCTGTAAGCGGTGGGATTGGCGATCTGGCTCGAGCTCAGCAAGCATAACGAACAACTCCCGCGCACGATCCATCTCGCCGATCCGCGCTAGCACCAGAGCCTCAATCTCGGTAATCACCGGGATTGCTCCTCCAACTGCTTCTCGCATCGACGTAGCAAGTTCCAATGCCAACCTCAGCGACCCCGAGTTATAGAGGGCGGTGATGTACCGCTTTCCGATATCACGTTCCGACGAGGGATCAACGACTTCCCGGTAGAGCGATGCCGCCTCTCCGAATTCGCCCTTATCGAACAGCGCGTCGGCGAGATCCATGATTATCCGTTCGCGCAAATTCCTCGTCGCAAGGCCTAGCGCCTGTCGAAGTTGAATCAGGTAACCGTCGCTGTCTCCCGTACGCCGCAAGTGGCGTGCGTAGACCCACAATGCAGAAGGATCAGTTGAAGACTCGAGGAGTCGTCCAACAAGCTGCTCGATTTCAGCTACAGCTTGCGACTTCTCATATGCATGGAGAAGAACGTCGACGGTTAGAGCGTCCCATTCAGCGACGTCATCAGGAAGCCAAGGCTTTAGAAGCTCCGGAATTTCTTTTGGCCGACCAGCCTCTCCCAGAGCCTGTGCCAATTTGAATGCTTTCTCGTGAGAAGGATCGGCCTCATACGTTCGTCGTAAGAAGTCAATTGCGTCCTCGGCCTCACCGCGTGCGAGCAGCAGGAGGCCCATATTCGCTACGGCGAGCCGGTGGGTTGAGTCGCGCTCTAAAGCTCGCTTGACATCCGCGATTGCATCCTCATCTCGACCCAGCATTACGCGAACTGCAGCCCTGCTCGCGAGAGCGTCCGTCAGTAACGCCGCTCCCTCTTGTTCCGCAAGCTGGTCGACCGCTGATGTGAAGGCAGCATCTGCCTTGGCCAGGGAATCCAGGTCGCTTAGTTCAATACGCCAATACAACGGCGGATCTTTTTGAAGACGCTCCTGGACGCCAGCAAATATTGCCGATCCCAAGTACAGGTCTATTTGCGGACTCGAACCGCCCTGATCTAGAGATCGTCGCAAGAGATCCTCCGCCTCGGTATATCGACCCTGCTTAAAACGCACGACGCCCAGCGAGGCGAGGAGACCGGAGTCCTCCGTGTCCTTAATTTCAGTGGCGATGGCCTCCAGTTCGTCGACACCACCGGAACTCGCAAGGCATGAGAGCAGAGTGCCTTTGGCGTGAGCGTGTTGTGAATCGATCTCAAGAGCTCTCCGAGCATGCTTCAGGGCAGTTGTGACGTCGTCGTTGAGAAGCTCGACCAATGCGAGATTGGCAAGGGCGTCCGCAGATCTCGGCTGCCACTCGTATGCAGAGAGCAGATGCTCATAGGCCTTTTCCAGGTTGCCGAGTTCGAGGTATGTCGACCCCAAGACAGTCGCAATCCGAAACCGCAAGAACGGATCGTCGATTGATTCGGCTTCTACGTCGTTGAGGATTTGAAGAGCAGCGGCGTGTGCGCTACTCGGTTTGCCGCCCTTTAGGAGATCGCGAGCGACGTCGATTCTGGCATGAATCTTGTCATTCTCAGATGTCGTCGGCTTTTCTTGAGCCGTATTTATCTCGTGGATGATCCGGGCTTCCATACGGTGGAGCTGCCCTTCCATCCCGTGGATTTGCCCTTCCACTCCCTGAACAGAATCCAGAGCGCGTTCGAGATATTGCTCAGTACGGGCCTGATTTCGTTCGTCACGGGCGCTCTTCACAGCGAGTCCGTAAGGGCTCTTAAGCATCTCCTCGTGAAGGATCACTGCAAATGTCTGCAGTACGACCGCAGCAACTTCGAGAGTCCTCCTGTCGTCCTCGTAGAAGAAACCGGTAAGTGCAACAAAGTCATGGGCAACCTGAATGACATCCAAATCACGGTGACCCACCGCAACGCGCGCCATGAGGTCTCGGAATGCCGGACCGGTGGACCACTTCCTAAGCGAGTGGTCAATCTCAATCCCGCTGAAGAGATTCTGCGTGCGATTGATCGCGGTTCCGATTGGGGTTTCACTAAACAGCTTGGTCCCTGCCCACTTTGCAAGAAGACCGAGGACCGGATTCGCAATCCCTATGAGCTCACCCGCAATATCTAGGGTCGGCCCGGGTTTTTCGGAATGCTTTTCAATCTCAGTGGCGAGCGACCGTCCCACCAAGGCCTCTAGGGATTCATGTTCAGCCTCGCCCAGCCTCGTTCGTTGCGTCCTCAGTTCCAAGGCCGCGTTAATGGCCGCTAGCGAGGTCGCCGTGTCCAGTCCAACTTCAACCTCCTGCCCCAAGCGCTCATGGAACCAACGAGCGACATCACTCCAGCGCCAAAGGCGAGATTTCGAATCCACCAAAGTGACAGGCCGTGGAAAGTCGCCGGGGCCACGTTTACCTTCAACGAGAAGCCGGACGCTCTCTCTGCTTCGCTTTGTTCGCTCCGCGATGCCCGAAAGCGTGACGAGATCATCGGGTTCGACCCGCACGACAGCAGACTCGGGAAGCGTGCGCTCTAGAACACGGATTGCCTCGGAGATCACCTTGAGAGCGTCGGCACCCTTTCGAGCGATGTCGACAAAGATCAGCCCGTCTCGTTCTGTGAATGTGGCGTCGTCGAGGCCGGCCTCGAACAAGGCATCAAGGTCGTCCCCCGTCAGCTCTCTGGGATGAGAGATGACCAGTGTGAACTCATGCGCTGAGCTACTCACGAAGACTTCTCCCCGTCATGTGTACGCAGCGACCAACTGCCGCCCGAATCTGTTTGGCATGGAGCGCGGCGTCCCGAGGTGTGCACCAAATACTCGTGCGACACCCATCTCTCGCCTCTCGGGGACACAGAGCCTGACCCCAGGCGTGACCTGCCCTAGAGCGCGAAGGCAAGATGCGCCACCAACGCGATTCCGCGTACCGAAGGGCTTCCTCGATGTCCTTGTCGGGATGAGCTCGTCGCACGACGGGAGCCTACACGCGGCTTGTTGCAGGTTGGCAACACGCAGCACCATGTCAACGATCCTACCTAAGGACGCCCTCGGCTTCCGACCACCACGTTCGACAGCTATTTCGAATATTGCACTTATTTCAGATAGCTGCTAGGGTTCCCTCGAGGAAAAGACGCAGGAGGTGAACCGCATGACGATCACGCTCGATCCCCAGCAGGGGGCGCTCGCCAAGGAAGCCGCCGGAGTGGCGGAGGTATTGGAGCACGCCGAAAACGAGAGCGAACCGGCGCGACTCATGGATTCCCATGGCCACGAAGTGGAACTGCCTGCCCCCTTTTTCGAGGTCCTAAGTTCGATCGCCGACCAGCTTCAGCGGGGTCACGGGGTCGTCGTGATGCCACTTCACAAATTGCTGACCAGCAATCAGGCAGCCGAAATCCTCAACGTCTCCAGGCCGTATCTGATCAAGCTGCTCGACGAGAAGGTGATTCCCTTCGAATACGTCGGCACGCATAGGCGCATCCGCCTGAGCGATCTTCTCTCCTATCAAGAGGTCCGCAATCGCGCTCGAGAAGACGCACTGGCCGAAATGGTCCGCATGGGGGAAGAGAACTCACTCCCCTATTAGCTCCAATTCTGAGCGACGAACTAGGGTCGAGGCATGCCGTTCATCGCGACCTTCGACGCCAATGTTCTGTATCCCATCAGCCTTTGCGACCTCTTCATTACGACCCTCGAAAGCGGTCTCTACCGCGCGCATTGGAGTACAGAGATTCTGGCCGAAGTCGGCCGCACCTATCAGAGAAATTTCCCTGAGAAGGACCTTTCCCTTATTCAACGCAGGATTGATCTGATGAACGTGGCGGAGCCGGCGGCGCTCATCGATCCGCCTCGCGAACTCATAGATGCGATGACGAATGATCCGAAGGACCGCCATGTACTCGCGACAGCGGTTGCGGTGGGGGCCGATGTGCTTGTGACATTCAACCTTGATGACTTCCCTGAGGATTCCTGCAGCCCGTACGGAGTCGAACCACAGCACCCTGATGAGTTCGTAGAGCATCTGGTCGACCTCGATCCGACGGCCATTTGGAGGTCCCTAGAAAAGATGGCAGGTCGACGCAGGAATCCGCCGGCAACTCCGGAAGATGTGCGCTCCTATTTGGCGGAGCATGACTTGCCAGGAGCGATGCGGCTACTGGCCGAAACGGAACGAGGTCGTACTTAAGTCAGGCAGATCAAACTGCTTGAACAACTCTTGGCGCGGATACGAATCTGACGACCGAAGGGTCTCCTGCCACCGATACGACGCTCGACGGTCGTGACCGAGTTGCCTTATCTCGAACCGATCCGTGATCTTGTCTCGTAAGTACGACGGAACCCGCTGCTCGCACTACCGTCGACGTCCCGGTTCCACTCCCTAGGAGCTCGGGCAGGGAACCCTTGCTCATGTGGTCCTCAATACCAGATGGCTGCCTTGCCGCCATCAGCGAGTTCTTCCGGAGGATCCGGAAGGCTTACGCCTTTACCTCTGGCTATCCGGTCAGCGGTCCATGCTGCTGCGGCAGCGTCCAGCACATCATCGACCGGAGCGAGACCTGCTTCGCCCAGCCCGTCGGGAAGCACGATGTCGTGCTGCGCTAGAAGCTGTCGTCGGATAGCGGCGCCGTTCCATGACTTCTTCGAATACTTCAGCGTCTGGCCGGCCATCGCCCGGAACGAGACCTCTGGATGAACCTCGACGACGCGCTCGTCACTCCTGGCGGCCTCGTCCACTTCCAGGATCTTGGGAGCGAGCCCAAAGCTCTGCTTCGAAATGCCGACAACCCCGAGGTTGCGCGTGACCTCAAGCGCCTCCTGATAGGTCGCTGCCTCGAGCACTGCGCGAGGTGGGGTCGAGAACACGCTGCTACGGCGTGGACCGACGAACGTTCGAGCGAGCGCGTCTGCCTGCCGCGCGTCCCTGGCCGGAAGCCCGATCGGAATATCAACCCCGACGACAGAAGCCCCCGAATGGTCCTCCAGGAGTTGCTCTATTCGACCGTAGACGCCGCATCGTTCGACCAATCGATCACGCAGGGCGACCGTCACCCATCCCCCCTTATAGGCATCGACACCCACCACGACATTCATCGCCCTAGAGACTCATCTCCAAGCTACGTTCGAGGCCGACGTCGTTGTCATGAGAGCGGCCCAAGCGTCGGCCGTTGTGTTCCTCGATGTGTCGCTCCACCTGCTCCTTCTCCCACCGCTGGTCAGCATTGCGCGGCTCTGGTCCGAGTGCTCGTTTCTCATCGGTGATTCCGTATCGCTCCCGATAGCCCTCGATGGCCGAAACTGCCTTGCGCCACTCATGCTTCTCCGACGGACGCTCCGGCATTGCTCCGACCCAGCTCTCTAGATACTTCGGCAGGTTGTTCTCTCGATCACGGAGCGTGGCCCGGTTGCGGCGCTCCAGTTCGCTCTCGATCTCCTCTACGCGTGTCACTAACGGACTCTGCTCCCGAGTCCAGCGATCCCACTGCTGTTGCGACTGGACGAGCTCATTCTCTTGATCGGCTAGCAACCGCAGTTTCCCCGTCAGGCTGTTCTGGGCCCGCCTCGAGCGGTTGACCTTTCGGCGGAGTCTCTCGACCTCGGCCTTCCGGCGCGCCTTGGCGACAGCTCCCATGGAGGCGAGCTTCTCCTCCGCCTCGGCGGCCGCGCGACGCTCCTGCTGCAGCAACTGACCTATCCGCTCAACCTCTTGGCGCACCTGGATCAACTTGTCCCTCGGATCACGGGGACCTCGTGACAATTGCTCGTAGATCGTCTCTTGCTCGACCCGGAGCGACTTCGAGTCCTTCTCCGCGATGTCGCCGTACGGGTCAAAGGCGAGCGACTTAGCCCTGCTCCGTTCCAGAGAACGCACGAGTTGATCCACCTGGTAAGGGCGTTCGACGGCTCCACCGACATCGTCGCGACCGTGACCATCGCCCATGACAACGTAGAGGCGGTTTTCCTCGCGGCCGCGAGACATCGCGACGTAGCCCCACTCTCTGTAGAGCGAATCATCGCCCAGCACGAACGACCGATCTGTGGTCATCCCTTGCGCCTTGTGGCCCGTGATGGCGTAGGCGTGAGTGACGTGACCAGCTTCCAGATATTCGGTCGAGAGGGTCACGATTCGGTCGTCGGCCAAGCGGACCTCTAGCTGACCAGCATGGAGGTCAACGCTCTGGACCACCCCTCGGCTGCCGTTGATGACGCCAAGACTGCGCTCGTTGCGAAGAGTCATTACCTCGTCGCCGACGGCGAAGGGCCGGCCACGCATGACTAGCTCCTCGTCGCCCAAGACACCCTCTGCCTTGAGGATCGTCCGAGCCTTGTCATTGAGATCCGCAACATCCGCCTTGCGCGCCGCGATCATCACCGCCTGCCCTTGCTGCGAGGCCTGCCACCAATCAGCAACCAATGCGGCTCGCGTCTCTGCAGCATCTCTCCCGACCACGAGTCGGTCACGCTCGCCGTACACCTCGACCGCCTCGGCTGACCGGCCTTCGCGGAGAAGCTCGAGAGCATCGCGCTCCCACGAGTTGGTCTGACGTCTCACCTCGGACAACTCGATTGCCGGAAGCTGTTCCTTCAACGCCCGGAAGGCTCCCCCAGCAGCGATCTCCGGGAGCTGCTTGTCGTCGCCGACGAGGACGACCTTGGCGCCAGCGTCCTCGGCGTGGTTCAGAAGCGCGTCGAGCTGGCGGGTCCCGACCATCCCGGCTTCATCGACCACGACGACCGAATCACTATCAAGGCCAGGCGCGTTCCAATCATCGAGATCCTTCATCAGGGCTGCCAGCGTGGAGCTTTCGATTCCAGAACCCGCCTGGAGCTCCTTGGCGGCGCGAGCCGACAGCGCACACCCGATGACCTTGATCCCAGACGATTCCCACACTTCACGGGCCGCATCGAGAGCGAACGTCTTGCCGGCGCCTGCCTTACCAACCGCGACGTCCACACCTCTGCCGCTGCGCGTCAGGCCTTCGACCATTCGGTGCTGCTCGGGCGTGAGCGAGCTTCGACGCGCCAGGATCTCTCTCAGGACAGCTCTGTCGGCGATCCCGACGGAGTCCGTCTGCCGATCGACTGCTCGGCGGATGAGCCGTTCTTCGAGTCGGATCAGCTCCTTGGTCGAATAGCGGGTGCCGTCGTTCACCGCCGGCACGACCTGACCATTGGCGAGCCGCAGCGAGCTCGAGGTGAGCAGGAAGTCGGACTTGGCCGCCGACAGCCGCACGACGAGATCGGAAGAAAGGAGTCGCTCCGCCTCCCTCTCGATCTCTAAGGCCGAGACGGCCGGCCCGCGTCGCTCACAGAGGGCCTGGATCACCTCGCGCACGGTGAAGCTGCTCGCATCCCGCGTAAGTCCATCCGGCCCGAACAGCTCCTCCGCGAGATCACGCGACAAACGCCTCCGGGTCTCCTGAGTCCGATCCAGCACGTTCGCCAGATCGTTGCGGGTCAGACCGACCCCCTTCGCGCGTCGCTCCCACTCAGGCTGGAGGCCCTCAGGACGAACCTTGTGATCCTTGGCGCGGCGAGTGTCGAGGGTCGCGACCTGAGCGGCCCTGGCGCTGTGCTCCCCGCGCTGCTCCATGCGGATCTCGATCTCCGCGCGTCGACGGGAGAACTCGGTGATGGTTGCCCGCGGGATGCCCTCGATCTCAGCCGTGCCGTTGCGAACCTGCGTCCACTCCACCCCGAGCCGACGGGTCAGTTCCTTGCGGAGCTGAGCTTGGTAGAGATAGCCGGCCGTTTTGGCGTGGCTGTAGAGGAGGCGCCCATCGAGAGCGCTCCACTTGTGGTCCCAGCAATGGATGAGATTCGCGACGAGCACATGGGTGTGGAGCAGGGGGTCGCCGGCGCGCGAGGTCCGGTGGCGGAAGGCGGCCGCCACGAAACCGGATGAGCCGATCGGCTCGACTCCATCTGTCCCGCGCCGGCCGACGGCGGTATGGCGTTCGAGGTAGGCGAGGGCGGCGGCAATCGCGGCGTCGTGAGCATTCACGACCTCGTTCGAGGCGTCCTTAGGACCCAGCGCGTGGAGCAGCGAGACGGACTTCGGGGCCCGGAAGGTGAGATCGAACCCGGGCATGCGGGCCTTGTGCTGGCGGTGGCTGATCACCTCGCCGGTCGCCGGATCGGACCCCTCGAGGACTGGCGTCAGCGCCCGTTCGAGCACCCGACCTTCGAGCCCGAGGTCGGTGGCTCCGCCTCCGAGCCAGTAGCCCGGGGGCTCCCCGGACCCCATGTAGTAGTCCTCGACCCCGCGGGCGACCGAGTTCAGGTAGTAGTGCTGCTGCCCTCTGGCCAGCTTGCCGATGTTGAGCATTCCGCCACCGCCGATTTGACCTCTAAATCCCTTTCGTGTAATTACTAGCATGTAAATGCAAGTCTGTGCAACGTTCAGAAAGGCTTCGCGAGAACTGTCTCAGGGATGCGAGAAGGTGATTGCATGGGAAAGCAGCTGCCGCTTGGCGACTTCGATGACTTCCTTCGGTGGTCTGGGCAACCTCGGGAGTGGGGCCCGGATGATCGCTGGAAAGTGAGCTTCGGCGGGCAAGTTACAGACGCGCTTTCCAGGTTGCTTGACGAGCACCGTGATTGGGGGGACGCGCGGTTTCGCGCGGAACCGGCCGTGCTCGGCGACGTCCCTTGGCTGGACGACGCGTCGCTCGCTGACCGGCTCGCCGAACGCCCGCTGCGTCATCGTGACGAAGCTGCAGTTAGACGGGCGGCGGCCGGCGCAGATCGCGAACCAACTGGATTCGCGCGGTCAAGGACTGCCGGCAAGGGCTTTCCATGAGCTTGCTGAACTCGGTGAAGTCAAGGACGAGGGCTCGGCCCCGCTCCTCGGTCGGTACGACCGGGTTCCGTCAGAAAGTCTGATGCTAGGTCCTGTGCGAGTAGCGGGGTACGGGCCTGGTGGGAACAGAGCCCTCCCCCACCTCAAGATGATGGTCCTCGGGGAGATCGTTTGGCATGACGAGGTTCACTCGGCCACGTCGAAGACCTCCTCTTCTTCCGGCCTTGGCGAACGTGGCTATCGTCGTCGAATTGGGCACCAGGCTCGAGAAAGCACCTTGAATTCGGACTGTGGAGCGATGACATGAAGCTCAATAAACATGCCACTGGCTTCTTGTCGGCCCTGGTCAGGTTCTCGGAGCCACTAGGAGCGACTACGTCACACCGAACGAAGAATCTTGTCAATGTGGAGTACGACGACGAGGCCATGTTTGAGGCGCTCGCGGGGAGAGACGAGGAAGCGGATGAGACGCTGGGATGACATAGAGGTCCTACAGCTCATTGACCGCCTCGAGGAAGAACACGGGCAGCCCTTATGGGACGGTCAACAACTTCTGGATCGAGCCACCGGGGGTCAAAATGTTTACGAGGCCGAGCGCGCCGCCTTCGCCAGGGAATTGCTCCTGGGCGAGAGATGCTGGCCTGATCCGCTTTGAAACTCGTCCTCAAATTGGACGGCATGCTCCGCCACGCCTCGACGACTACCACTTCCTCAACTCTCTCAAGGAGATTCAACTCACCCCGTTCGGAAGAGACCGCGCCCGCGGAAGAGTGGTGGTAGTTGCTCCACCCGACCCACACGAGGACGACGGCCGACCAATCGCCGCACTGACACTCGAAGAGATCGCACGTTCAGTCGCTGAGAGATACTCCGCGAAGCAGTTGCCAGTCTTCCTAACCGAATCTGGCATACCGCCCTCTTCGCTCCCGGAGGATGCCTCTGGCTGGAAGTGGGAATATGTCCACGAAGCCTTGTTAGGTCTGACAGATGGCGGAAGCGCAGCCCGCCGATCTCTTCGTTCCTTTGTAGGTGCATGGCTGTCCGACCAGCTACACACTGGTCCCCCTTCTGAGGAGGAGCGAGACCGGCTCTTGTCGGACTTGGCTCGACAAGGATGGCATCTCCGGGACGACCGGCTCGTCGTTGGAGATCGCGTCGCCCCAGGTAGACGCCGGCGCTCTGCTGGCGACGTCGCCTCGGTGTTTGGGCCACCGAGTCAGGGAGTACGACCGACCCATTGTTTCGTGTTGCTGCCTCTGAGGGAACCTTTCACCCTCATCTACCGATATCTAGTTGTTCCTGCGGTTGAACAACTAGACCTGACATGTCAGCACGCGGGAGAAATCTTCGGACCAGGCTTCATCGTCAGCGACGTCCGGTACCTCATCCAAGAGGCCAAAGTGGTCATCGCCGAACTAACGGGGCGGAATCCCAACGTGTTTTACGAACTCGGAATCGCCCATGCGTTGAATAAACCGGTGGTGCAACTTACGCAGAACATTGACGACGTGCCTTTCGATATCCGGCACCTCAGAACTCTGGAATATGGATGGCGTGAGGAGTGGCCGGCACAAGAGCTCGATCTATTAAGACATCGCCTAACTGAGCACGTTCGGGCGGCGTTGCCCCTCGAGAGGAGCTCAGACGATCTTGGGCAGCATACGTCCCGGTAACTGCGGTGGCGGCGTCCTCAGAGGCGGTTAGGCGGTTGCCGTTGGCGTCATAGGTGCAGCTGTGGAGTAGGAGATCGAGCCGCGCGAGACTCGCCCGGCAACCCGCGATCTCGTGGCCCAAGTCAGGTCGATGTCACCGTCGCCGACGCGTCGATGACGGTGAGGGCGGGGCGTGGTGACACGACTTTGAGCTACCGACACAACTCATGTCACCTTTGCGACTCCACGACCGACGCTTCGACGGCTACAACCAACAGGATTACAACGATCGCGAGAATGAGAAGAGCGATCGCCCGACGCGCGTCAGGAGGCGGTTCAGATACGAATGGCTGGTCCTCCAGATTCCGGAGCCTTCTCTTGCCAACCCAACCCAGGAAGCCGCCTATTACCGCACTACCAGCGAGGACGACGATGGTCGCCTTCGGCGACCACAACGTCCCTGTGGCCACCCCGACGGCCACGGCGAACGCCAGAACCGAGACGATCGCCCGACGATCCGTCGTCCCACACGCCTTGCATACAGGGGTCTTAACAAAGCGCATTGGATCCCACCGGATCCCCAATCCCGGCAGAGGATCGCCCTCGACTGGCTTCCGGCAGCGGTAGCAGCGAAAGGATGCGGAGGTCGGCATCATGGGAAGAACGCAGTGGCGGCACTCGCAGTATCTGCGATGAACTTAGCCTCTTTTACGCCCCGAGCTAGATGACCGATGGTGCTAAAGCCAGATTCATGATCGTTTTCGGGACGCTGCCAGAAGTGTAAACATCACCATCTTCGATGTCATCGATTACGTTGATCACCCCTGCCGTCGCTGAAACAGCCGCCGCCGCACTCGCGATTCCTCCGAGCGCAACAGCGCCGACGACTGGAAGGGCAACAATCGAAAGCCCAACGAGAGCACCCGAGCCAGCTGCAAATGCGATTACCGACGCCGCTTTGCTGACGAAATCCGCTACACAACCGAGGTCGAAACCAAAGATGCTGAAAGCCCCGATGGCCGAGGCGGTTTTATAGGGTCGCCGTCAGCGTACTGGTAAAGATTCACGCTACCCCCGATGAACAAAATGGGGGACCGGAGACTCGATCGGCGCGGGCGACTCGGCGGCTAAAGAGGAAGCGGCGGGTGCTTCGGGCTCGGTCTTGGCGACCGGTGGGGTGAACTTAAGCAGCGGTGCGCGACCCTTGCCGGGCCAGGTCGCAGAGCGCACGAGCTTGCCGAGAGCATCGCGTGGCCAGTTCGCCTCCCGGACGATGTCATTGGCGTCTTTGCGCTTGGGAAAGACGATGCGGAAGCACTCGGTGCCAGTAGTGGTGAGCTCGGCGGCGACGGAGGTCGCCGCCGAGCTGCCGGCGTCGTCTGGGTCATAGGCGATCAGGACGCGCTTGATCGAGTGGCGGGCCAAAGCGTCCGTGATGGTCTTGGGTGAAGCCGTTGGTGCCGAAGGACGCGGTGACGCGACGGAAGCCCGCGGCCCACAACGGCAGCGCGTCGATGAGCGACTCGCACAGGATGATCTCGTTTGAGGTCGTGAGCGCGTCGAGGTTGAACACGCCCTGATGCAGGCCCGGGAGATAGAGGTGGTCGGGCGTCCCCTTGCGCAGGGCCTCGGTGATCTTTCTGCCGTAGAGCTCGACCGAGCCGTTGAAGCTCGTGACCCGAGCTGCGATAGACCCCAGACGGTGGAGGCGGCCCCGCGGTGGCGTCGAGGGAGCAGTTGTTGTCGGGGAGCCGATAGCCCAGCGTGCGGTTGGCGAATCCGAGAGAGAGAGAGAGAGAGAGAGAGAGAGAGAGAGAGAGAGAAGGTCTCGATGAGCTCGTGGTCGCCGATGCCGCGCCGATGTAGATAGGCGAGCGCCTCGGACGAGTCCATGAGAGCTGGTGATAGTAGGGGACGACCTCGGCCAAGAGCTCGTGGTCGGCGGCGTCGACCTGCAGCGGGGTCGGGAGCTTCCTGACGCTCGAGCGGGTCACAGGCGCCGTGGCGACCAGCAGAGGGTCGTCGGCGCGCAGGATCTCGACCGCGTGCCGGAACGACAGCCCTTCGGCGGCCATGACGCAGTCGATCACCGAGCCGCCCTTGTGACAGGCCCCGAGGCAGTGCCACACGTTCTTGTCGGGCGTCCCATCCGAGATCGGTCGCGGTCGTCGTGGAAAGGTAGAGGCCGAGGAGGTCGCGCCCCGAGCGGCGGAGCTCGGTGCCGTTGCAGGGCGGCGAGGTCGACCTCGGCCTTGAGGCGCTCGATCTTGTGGTCGGGGATGCGGGCATCAGCCGCCATCCGTGGAATCTGTCAAGTAGCGCATCCGCATGTTTTGCTATTTATCTGCTAAGACTCATCAAGTTCTCCCGGAACCCCGCCTTAGCGTCCTAGCGGATATGGCCTTTCCGGAGCGGATAGCCGCGATTAGAAGAGAGCGAGGACTGGCCCAGGACGCCCTCGTCGAGCTCGTCGGCGTCCGTGTCCCAGATCCGTCGTTACGAGGGGAGCTCGCAGCCGACGCTCGACGTCCTGCGCAAGGCCACCCTCGCCCTCGCGGTCAGCACCGACGTGTTGGTGTTCGACCAGGACGAGCGGACCCCCGACGAGCGCCTCCCGGCCAGTTCGAGGCGACCGCGCGTCTAGACGAGGACGAGAAGGAGATCATCCGCCAGGTGATCGAGGGCATCCTGGTAAAGCACGAAGCCAAGAGGTGGACCGCAACGGCCTAGGTCACTCCCCGTCGACGACCTTCAGAACCCCACGCCCTCTTGGGTAATAGCGACTGGATTGACAAAAGTAGGTCACGGCATCATCCGTGGTTAGAGCATTGAGCCGTTCGACTTCGCGCTCAGCTTCCTCTTTGGTAGGCAACACCTCTTTCACGGTCACCCGAAAGTCGAGTGACTTAGCGTCTGCCTCGTAGCGAATCACGGCGTAGACCGCAACCTTCTCGGGATAGCGGCGCGAGCTCACGGCCGACTCCCCGCGCCGCCTTGGGTCAGCGATCCCAGATATTCGCCAGTGTTGGGATCCCACACGCCCCCTGTTCGATCGAAGATCACGTTTGCCGCGCCACCGCGACCAGACTGAGGCTTGATCTCATGAAGCCGCTTGCTTGCGAGGCGTGGGTCTATCCCGTGATAGCGGGAAAGGTGGCTGGCCACTTCGTCAAAGTCGTTGAGAAGATGGGCGTTGGCGGGAAGATCATCGAGTGTCCGAAGCGCTGCACGCGCGGCATCGTCACCAAAGGTGGCTCCTCCTCCGGGAAGAGCGAGACCAAGAATGAAGAGACCCCCCGTAGTGAACTTCTCAGATGCTGACGCGCACACGTCAGCCAATGTGGATGCCGTGTTGATGGCATCCGCTATAGATAGACCGACCTCGATGACGGCCCAAGCCCCGACGATGATGGGAATGAAGGCCAACTCTCCGGTCGGATCAATCAGGTTGACCGGATCGCTGTAGACGTAGGCATAGAGGTTCGGATCTCCACCCGAGAACCCGATGGGGTCTTTAGCCGTCCAGCGGCCGATTTCAGCATCGTAGTCCCGACCGCCGAATCTCACCAAGCCCGTTTCTGGGTCATAGAGGCCACCGGCGAAACCGAACGGCTGGAAACCGGGATTCGTGTCGCTGATGACGTTGCCGAACGGGTCGTAGTCGATCTGCTGGGCGATCGTTCCATCGGTCGTGTTGACGGCCATGCGCACCGAGCCAACCTGATCGGTGACGAAGCGGTAGGTCACGCCGTTCTTGATCATGAAATCGGGGACGTGGCGCTTGCTGGCGTAGACGAACTGCGACTTGACGGTCCCATCAGAATTCAGTTCGGCGATCGGAAGTATTCCCTGCCCATAGAGATAGCGGTTGGTCGTGGTTCCATCGACCGTCTTTGCGACTCGGCGTCCGAGGCCATCGACGACGTAGGTGAGGGTCTTCGTCGGCAGCACGACCTTCATGAGGTTGCCGAGCTCGTCGTAGTCGTAGGTCGTCACGTCGCTGTCGATCGTCTTCGAAATGCGCTGACCCATCGCGTTATGGCTGTAGGTCGTCGAGCCGTAGCTCGTCAGCCGGTCTTGAGCGTCATAGGTTCCCGTGACAGCCGCTCCGCCGTCTTCGCTCGCGCTGGTGCGGTTGCCGTTGGCGTCGTACTCGTAGTGGCGCCACGCCGCTCCGTCCTTTGTGACATCGGTCAGACGACCGCGTGCGTCATACACGTACTCGTAGATGGACGGCGCTCCTCCGATCGATTCGGACATCTTCGTGATGCGGCCGAGCTGATCACGTTCGTAACTCGCGGAATACAGACCGCTGCCCGAGTAGCTCGCCGAGGAGTTCTCGAGCTCTGCGAAGGAGTTGTACCCATGCGAAGTCGCGACGTTACCGAGGGCGGTCGAGGAAAGCATGCCCGTGGCCGCGTTCCAGGTAAGTCCCAGCTCACCAGCGGTCTTGACGAGTCCGTCTTTGTCGTAGGTGAAGTTGGTCGCTGCACCGTCGTTGACCGTGCGGGATGAAACGCGCAGGTCTGCGTCGTAGCCGTAAGCGATCGAGCCCGTGAGCGCGCCGCTGTAGTCGACAGAGGTAAGCAATGAACCGTCGTAGCCGTAGGCCAGGGTGGGACCGTCCGGGGTCGAGATTGACGACAGCTGTGAGGCGGTGTAGCCGTAGTCGATCGCCCCGCGACTGATGGTGGTCGTGTCGAGACGCCCCGCCCTGTCGTAAGCGAGTGCTATCGAACGGGGTCCCGGCAAGTTGATCGCGGTCGGCTGGTCCTCTGCATTGTAGGTGTAGCCGGTGGCGTGGCTCTCACCCGCGACGGATGGTGGAACGTAGCTTTCCAAGAGATCACCACTGGTGTGGCCGAACCCATGGGCGCTTCGGCCCGGCGGGCTGAGAGATGTCAGGTTGCCGCCGTCGTCGTAGCCGAAGCCGATCGAGCTGTTGTCGGGTAAGGCAGTACTGGCAACTCGACCGAGCTCGTCGTTGGTGAACGAGGTCGTGTGGAGCGAGTCGCCGACCGAGCCTACGAACCCGTTGCTGTCGTAGGTGATGGTGCTGCTTCTTTGTTGGGTCCCGGAACCTTGCGTCGTTCCCATTAGCCGCCCGCGCGTGTCGTAGTTGAATCCGACGGCTGCGACGCCGGGTGCCTCCACCGAAGCTACATGGCCCTTGGCATCCAGGTTGACGGTCCCGACGCGACCCTCGGGGGAGGTGGTAGTGATCGTCCTCGCGTCGGCGTCGAACGCCTTGGTGAAGGTCTTTTCGTTCGATGTGATGGCGTCGACCTGTGTAGAGAGCGACATCAGGTTTGCAGGGTCATCGAGGGTGATCGTTCGCGTCGCCGTCGAGGTCACCTTCTTTCCTGCCGGGGTAGTAACGATCATCTTGTTAAGGATCGGACTCTTCATGCCCCAGCGTGGGTCTGGTCCGAGTGTCGACTCCACGACGGTTCCGTCGGGCTGCGTCAGCGTGATAGATCTAGCGTCCGCAGTGGTCACCGCCGTCGAAGTGGTGCCATTTGGGTAGGTAACGACGCGGCGCCCGCCTCCATCTGAGTTCTTGACCACGCGGTAAGTTGTCGTGCGACCACCTGCGGTGGAAACAGAGACGGTGTAGTCGCGCTGCGTTCCCGTACGTGACAACGACGTCAGTGCGGGTCCTGGAGGATCATCTACAGTCAATCTCCCGACCTCCGAGAACGAGAACGCGTGGGCGTTTCCGTTCTCATCTGTGAAGCTCGCCAGCAGACCTGACGCCGAGTGCGTGGTCAATACGGAGTTGCCGACTGGATCCGTGATGGAGGAGAGATAACCGTTCTGGTCAACCGCCAAGAGCGTCCTTTGTCCGTATGGAGAAACGATGGCTGTGGGAGTTCCAGCGTCGTTTCTCTCGATCGTTGTCGTGTTCTCATCCACATCAGTCACCGCGGCGAGTAGACCTGTCGGGTCGTATTCGAAGCGGTAGAGCACCACGTTGGTCAGAGCGTCGTGAGTGCGAAGGTGGCGGCCGCGGCCGTCGAACACGAAGACCTGCGATCCGTCCTTCGAGGGAACGATCTGTTCTCCTGTGACAAAAGAAGGGGGCGGTGTCCCCACTCGTCGAACTACCGCTCGTCCGTCGGCGATGTAAAGAGTGCCGTCGTGCGACGCGCCGAGACCTTCGACGAGATCCAGGTCTGCCTCGGTAGCGAGACCACCATCGCCATCAGCACAGCACACGCCTCCCGCTGCAGCGGTGATGGTTCCGTCCGCAGTTATCACCCGCACCCTGTCTCCATCGGACGCGTAGACCGATCCATCAGCTCCGAGCGCCACTTCGGAAGGGTCAAGCTTGGCATCGGTTGCAGGCCCTCCATCGCCACTGGTTCCGCAGCATCCGCTACCGGCGAATGTCTCGATGATTCCCGACGGATTGATCCTTCGAAGCCTGTAATCGTCAGCCACGTAGATGGATCCGTCTCTGGACACGTCGATCCCCTTGATCCCGCCAAGCTGAGCGTCCGTTGCCGGACCTCCGTCCCCGCTGTATCCGCTCGTCCCGCTCCCCGCGACGGTGGTGATAAGCCCACTCCCCGGGTCGACCTGACGGATCCGGTAATTACCCTGATCCGAGATGATCAAGGCTCCACGATCATCAACAGCTATGCCGGCGATCCAGCTGAGAGCCGTCTCCGTGGCGGGAACACCGTCGCCCTCGAATCCCCAGTTGCCGTTACCCGCAACTGTGCTGATGATCCCGTCTGAGCTGATCTTCCGGACGACATTGTTGGACCGGTCGGCGACGTACAGCGACCCATCTGCGGCGACATCGAGCGCTCCGGGAAAGCACAACGTCGCGTCGATGGCGGGGCCACCGTCTCCCGTGTAATCGCACCAGCCGGTTCCCGCGAACTTAGTCACGACTCCCTTAGAGACTCTGAACACGGCGTGCTCTTCCTCGTCGGATACATAGCGTGATCCATCCGGACCCACGGCAATGTCGACCGCCTCCTGCATCGGGCCGTTTCCTGCGGAACCCCCGTCGCCGTAATAGGAGTGATCACCGGTACCTGCGACGGTCGTCATCCGTC
The DNA here is from genome assembly GCA_030776625.1 of Actinomycetota bacterium. Classification (NCBI taxonomy): domain Bacteria; kingdom Bacillati; phylum Actinomycetota; species Actinomycetota bacterium. The sequence continues at coordinate 266,907 of JALYHL010000004.1, forward strand.
CGGTGCTGTCGACTCGTCGCACACGTGCGGATGAGTCGGCGGCTACGTATATAGATCCGCCTGGACCAACAGCGACATCTCCGTTGTAGATGAAAGCGCGAGACGAGGTAGCAGCCGCACCTTCGTTGTAGGGCGCACGCGGGGAGCCGGAAACCCGGTACATCCTTCCGTCTGGAGCCACGCGAACAAGCTGCCCGTGATAGGTGATGTACGCGGTGCCATCTGCGGCGACGTCGACCCCTACGGGTCGCTCGATGGGACTTAGCTGCGCAAGAGCGCCGTCGTTCCACGTGCCACTGGTCTTACCAGTTCCGGCGAACTGGGGACTAGCTATGGAACCGTCTGCGTGGATCTTCCAGACGCGGTGATACCCAGCGTCCGCGACCAGCAGCTCGCCGCCAGGAAGGAATGCGAGGCCTACCGGTTCCAAGAGCTGGGCCTGGCAACAACCGTTGAATCCGCCGGCGAACGTTTGTATGGTCCCGTCGCTGTTCACGCGGCGGATCCGATTGTTCGACGTGTCGGAGATGTAGAGGCGTCCGGCGGTGTCGAGGGCTAATCCCCTTGGGCTCGACAGTTTGGCGTCTTGCGCTGGTCCACCATTGCCCTCAAAGCCAGCCGTTCCCGTTCCGGCGAAGGTAGAGATGTCACCGGAGGGGGCGATCCTTCTTATGCGGTTGTTGCCGGTGTCGGCGACATAGATAGAGCCGTCTTCAGAAACGACGACGTCGTACGGACTGGAGAGCCGCGCGGCAATGGCGGGACCTCCGTCTCCTCCGAACCCCTTCGTGCCGTTCCCGGCCACGGTGGTGATCGTCCCGTCCGGTGCCACCTTCCGGATGCGGTCGTTCACTCGGTCGGCTATGTAGATGCTTCCGTCAGGGCCGACGTCGAGCCCTTGAGGACCATTGAGAGCTGCTCCGTGCGGGAAGGCCCTGTCGATCGTCGTGCCGGAGGCGAGCCTGGAGGATTGGCGTTCGCCGCTTCCCAAGTACACGACCGACGTCCCCGGATCAAAAGCATGATGAACATCAAGCGTCCACCCACCGAGACCCTGTCCGCGCGCGTCCCAGTTAGTGATCTTCGTTGCCGGAACGTTCTCACGCCATTCGCGGGTCAACACGAACTCATCTCGGGTGAGGATCTCGCCGGCTAGGGGTTCGCTGCAGAATCGCCCGAATGACCTGACGCTGCCGGCTGGCCTGCAGTAGAGGCTGCCGTCGTAGACGTAGCTCAAGCGTGCCGTTACTTGTTGGCCTCCTTGAATTATGCGACCAAAGAGATCCTTCCGATCCCACAAGAACGAGTAAGTCTGGTTGGGAGATGGCCCAAAACTCTCGGTCACTGACTGGCCCGCGATAACGATCTCGAGGTTTGCCCTCTTGAGGCTTGCCGGTGGATTCGCTCCGGTGATGGGGAAGTCCAAACCTGATCTGCGCCCGGGGACCCTGTCGCTGCGATACCCGAGGGAGAACGGAGTGCCGGTGACTTCGACCGACTCGCCGAGGACCTGGCTCTCACACTCGATGATCGAGCCTTTGATCGTGCAATTGTCGTCCTCTGGGGAGCTACCCAACGGTTCGCCACCTGGGCCAACAGCATCTCGCGGCGGCTGCGACGGCCAGTTGTAGTCATAAGGAGTGAAGTGGGTGACGGGCACCCTCCATAGGCTCTTGCCCTGTGGGTAAAGGTCGGCAAGCTCTTGAAGCTCCTCTGCGGTCATGCCCAATTCCTGCAGCGCTGTGGACGTATCAGCTTGGCCGTCACCATCGGCATCCACATCTGCCGACCCGTTGGAGATCCCAACGATCTTTATGACACGCCCGTCTTCAGAGGCAATCCATCTTTGCTCCGCAAAATCGTAGTAGCCGGACGGGACGGTGACCCCGATCGGCATGCTTAGGAAGTTGTCAACGTAGGTCGCGACGGGTTTGTCGAATCGGACCTCTGTAGCGCCGGCACCGACCGCCTGGTCCACGCTGAACTCGACGGCATATGTATACGCGCTCGAAGCAGGAAGCTGCGCGGGCATAGCCTCAGGCCCAGTGGCACCGACTGTGTATTCCGTGGCTCGTACATCAAGAACAGGTAAGGGAGCAACGGTTCCATCGGGCAGCGCCATGCTGGCACTGACACCGGTTGGGAAGATCATGGTGGCCTGTCGCTCCCCGTCTCCATCACTAACAACGCTTCCGCTCGCGACCTGAGGCTGTGTCGCTCCCGAGACGAGATCGATCGTTGTGACCTTCGTGTCGTAGGCGGTCATGGTGACATCCGGCAACGCGGTGTAGTCGCGTATCGGAACGTTCACCCGCCTCTCTACCGGAAGGTAGCCGTCCAGTTCGAACCGAACGGTCTGGATGTCTCCCCCGTTGATCGCCATCGCATAAGAGCCGTCCGGCTGCACTTGGGTCTCGCCCCAGGCCGCTCCATCTCTCACCCGCACGGTGACGTTTTCCAGGGGCTGACCGTTTGACCCGTTCACCTCGCCGCTGAGAACCGCCACCTTTGCAGGATCGATCGCACCATCCTCGACGCCGGTTTGCACAGGAGTGTTTCCGGTGTAGAGAAACTCCGTCGCTGATGCGATATCGGTTGCAACGGTAGGGTCGAGAACAGGAAGAACGTCGACGCTCAAAACCGGGCTCCGGACCTCGAGCGGGGTCCCGGCATAGGCGACGGCCTGGACCGTCTGGACGCCTTCGTTATTGAAGGTTAGACGAGTCGAGAACTTACCTTCGACGTCCGTCTGAGTAGATTCAGCTGGCGCCCCGGCGACGAACAGTTCGATTTCCTGGGTCGGAACTCCAGTTCCCGAGAGTTTAAGGTCGCCCGAATACCGGATCGGGATTAGCAGACCGACGGCGGTGGGCCCAACGAGGCTCAACTGGGGCAGCGGGGGGTCGATCGTTTGTGCAGATGCAGGCGGCCCTGCCATGAAGCTCATCGTCGCGAGCGTGATTACCAAACCGGTCGAGAGCCGTGCCCGAAGCACCCATGCCCAGCTTGATCCCGCGTGCAGAGCCGCCATCCTCTTCCCCCGATCGAATCACCGCCGAAGACAACGGCCGACCCTCCACCGCTTCATGACGAACATAGGTATGTCTCGGTGCGAGCGGAATACCCCGAACGGGTAGTCGCTTGCCTCATTTGGTTCCTCTCCTAGAGGCCCCGACTGCCTTGCCTGCGTCAGCATGCCGTGGCCCGTGCTCAGCGGTCCACCCTTACCGAACCAGAGTTGCCCGGAGGCGCAAAGCGACACCAGCAGTCGACCCTCCCGCCTGGGCTCCTCAGCCACGAGCTCCGTCTTCACCCATCACCGCCTCCAGTCGCCGATCGCTGCTCCCTAGCAGCGCCGGTCCCGAGCGCAAGGGCGCTCCGTTCCTCCCTACGGTCCGGTACTCGCGTCTCTGCGAGATGACCCGAGGGTCACCCTTGTCACTCGGTCCCTATGGCCCTGCTTCCGGCCGCTCAACGGCGACTGGAAGGAGGCGGCGATGGCCAAGACGAACAAGGATCATGCGCAGCGGACCCAGGGCGTGCTCACGCCATCGCTCGACATCTCGTCACGGCTGCTCACTACCGAGGAGGTCGCCCGCATCCTCGTCGTCCCGGTCAGCACGCTCTACGGGTGGCGCTATAAGGGCACTGGGCCAAAGGGCTTCCGGGTAGGGAAGCACGTTCGCTACCGGATGGTGGACGTAGCCGAATGGCTGCAGCGGATGAACTCGTGACGGCGACGTCTCTCCTCGAAGAAGCTCGAATGTGGCTGCGGTCGC
>JALYHL010000004.1:270695-302014 GCA_030776625.1 Actinomycetota bacterium
GGCTGCGGGCGCGCGCACCACGTGCGCGCGAGGAAAAGTCCGCAAAAAGTCCGCGAGGCAACGGAAACCAACCACAAACAACAAGCAATAACTATCAGCGAAACCCCAGGTCAGCGCCCGTTTATGAGCGAAGCCGCAGGTCACGGAATCGGCATGGGGAAGACTCTTAATCCGTAGGTTCAGGGTTCGATTCCCTGGCGACCCACCCCCTCATCTACGTGCTGGCTTACGGCGGACTCCGATGGGGTGAGGCCGTGGCCCTCCGCCGATCGAGCTGCAACCTCCTGCAACCGCATCGAGGTCAAAGAGGCAGTGTCAGAGGTAAGCGGTGGGCTGCACTACGGGCCTCTGAAGACGCACCAGGAACGCACCGTCGTGATCCCCGAGCCCGTCAAGGAGATCCTCGCAGAACACATGGCGAAGTACGTGCCGCGCAAGTTGGACTCCCTGGTGTTCACGACAGAAGAGGGGACGCACATCTGGATAAGCAGCTTCCGCAAGAACGTGTGGTGGCCGGCTCTTGACGTGGCTGGGGTGGATCGAGTGACGACGATCAAGGACTTGCGTCATACCTGCGCCAGCCTTATGCATGCCGCGGGGCGCTCTCTAAGGAGATCAAAGAACAATTGGGCCACTCGACCATCGCGATGACATTCGACACATACACGCATCTTTTTGACGAAGGCCGAGACGAAGCCGCCGAAGCCATGGGAGCCCAGTTCGCTCGCTCGCTCCCTGTCAAAGGCCCGCCTAGCGAATCCTCGGGTCGCCAAGGGTCGTGAGTAGGACGCCTCGGATAGCCGAGACCCTCGGAGGGGTGGCGTGACCGACGCGGCGAGGGAGTTGGCTCCCGAGGAAACAGTGCAGATACGTGAAGCGCTCCGTATCCCTCGCGGTCGGTATTCCGCCCAACGTGCCTCTCATATAGCTGGAATCCCGGAGCGAACGATCTATCACTGGGCCAGTGAAAGGCTAGTCGTGCCTGACTTCAACGAGAGCTTCCCCAAAGCCTGGTCGTACCGCGACCTAGTCATGCTCCGACTTCGTCTTCTTCAGAGCTAGACAGAAGCCGGTGAGAGAAGCTGCCAAACACGTCAGAGCAGTAAGAAAAATGCTTGAACGGACCGATGCCACTCTGAGGACTGTCCGGAGTACGCGCTACTCGATTTACCTCGACGACGCGGTGGAGGATCTTGAATCGCCGCAAATGGCCTTTGCTGCTGTCGTTCCTCTGCTCTCAGAATTCGACCTCATGGCACCTTTGGATCAGACCGGGCTGAAACATGTTTGGGGACCAGACTTGGTTCGACCTACCACCCAGACAGCCATCTCTCCTTGGGTGCTAGCAGGTGAGCCTTGTATCCGGAGTACGAGGCTTCCCACATCGACGCTCTTTTCCCTAAGCCACGAACGTGGCCTACTCCCCACCGATATAGGTAAGCTCTACGAAGGTGTTTCTGAGTCCGCGATCGTCGAAGCAATCGACCTAGAGAAAAAGATGCGGAGTCACGAACCGGTCGCTGCATAGTGGCTGAAATGATTCCTCGCTTCCTCCTAGACCAGGGATTTCCGAAGCCACCCTTCGACGTCACTCAGTGGGACAAGAAGCCTTCGTCCACTTGAGCGATCACGACCGCACTCTCTCCAACACGTCGACCTTTGTCAGCATCGGATTCGAAGAGATCTGACGCAAGATCTCACCCATGTGACGGGTGACCCAGCTGTAAACAGGTCGTTCCATTTTCTGTGATCGCCCCCGTCTGGGCACGTAGAGGTCCAGGGAAGCGCGTAGAAGGACACCCAGTAGCGACTCGCATGCGCACCTCACCGAATCCCGCTCCTTCTCTCTCGGTAGAGGTAGACAGAACGTAGCCACCGAACCGTCCGGCGATCGAGAGGAATCACGCACCGCTCCTGCAGCTCCCCGCGCTCGCTACACCCGCGGTTTTGGTCACGTCGAGACCCCCTCGGGCCGCGAGGCTCACATCTGCGGTCGCCCGGTCTTAGACGTGGTCGTGACCGCGGCTACCTCGTTCGAGGGAGCCCTATGCAGGCGCGCTGAATCGACCCCGCGCCGCCGGTTCAGAAGCTTGCTCCTGCTCGGCCACGGACTCGCCGGTGGAGCTCAGCCCGCCGAATCGCTTTCGTCATGCTGCAGGCACCCATCACGCCCGCGATCACGATGAAGACAAGTGCTGCTGCTCCCAACGGTCCGACCTCGGTCATCTCTTCTCCCCCATTCTTCGCCGTCTGTGCCCTCGAGGGACAACGGGGACCGGGGTCCATCTCGACCATGAGACTCATGAACCGGCGACCCATCGGGTAGCGTGCTGGTCGCGACCATGGACCGGATCTCGACGTCGGGCCGACGGAGAACTCGGATATCCCCGGCCGGGGGTGCGGCTTGTCTCGCGGTCTTTGCACTTCTGGCGTTCCCGACGCATGCCCTCGCTCAGCAGGAACCCCTGATCAGCCTGTTGAGGACGACGACCTACGAGCTGCGCGAGAAGGGCCGCTACTCGTACGTGAGGATTCCGGTCGTCGTTAGGAAGGGGGTCGCGGCTGACGATCTCGACATCGGAGTCGTCGAAACGCTGGTCGGCAGCTATTCGGACGCTTCCCTGCCAGACGACATCGAGGCCGAGATCATCTCTGGGAGCCACCAAAGCGTCACGTCCATACGTCTGCGTTTCGAGTCGGCACAGGGCCTTCCGGACGGGAACTACACGGTCTCGGTAGTCGTGATCGGGCCCGACGACGAACAGCAGAGACTGGATGTCGGCGTCGAGCATCCCGCAGCTCAGTTGCGAACGTTGCCGACGGTGGTCGTCGACCGGACGCTCTGCTTGTGGATCCTGTGTGACGCGATCGATGTCGGGTCGAGTCCGGAAGAACACGCAACCGTGACGATCGTCGAAACGAGTGGACGTTCCCGCGTTACCAACCTGTCGATCGACCAGATCGATCAGGCGCTGTCAGGTTCGAACCGGGTATCCGGGAATCTGCTCTTCGAGGCTAGCTTCGCGGTCCCCCCCGGGGGGTCCGTCGACGCTCCGTTCGAGCTTCGCGACGAGTTCCCCATTGGAACGACTACGGGCTCCTTAACCCTCGACGCTCCACAACTAGCGTCACCCGTCGAGGCGACTTACGAGGTCCGCACCAGACTGGGAGACCTGGTCATAATCCCGCTCGCCGCGGCCGGGATCTTCCTTGGCTGGGTGACAAGGTGGGGTCTGAAACGCTACGTGGAACGAGGTGAGGCCCTCGAGGAAGCGCAGAGGGTGATCACCATGATCGAGCGTGAACGGTCCAAGAGCTCGGACGAGAGCTTCCACACGGCTCTGGACCGGCTCACCGAGCGGGTAACAACCGCCAAGACCGACTCGAAGAAGGATCCCGCGACGCTGCGAACGCAGGTCGCCGAGGTCGTGACCGACCTGCGGAAGGAGGTTGCAGGTCTCTGGGACCGGCGGGCCACCGCGCTCGGTGACCTCGAAGTCTTCCAGAGGGGGTTCAGTCTGACGAGGACCGGGCCGGCTGCGATCCGCGCGATCGTTGAGCAAGGGACCAAGGACTCCGTCGCCATCGAAGGCAAGATCGCGGCGTTCGACGTGAAGGGAGCGACGGACGCCCTCGCCGACCTGAAGCAAAGATTGACGGTCGAGCTCCAGGCCGCAGCGCTCTCTTGGGGAAACGATCTCAGGCCTCTCCTCGACACCATGCAGCAGCCGGAGGGACCGCTACCGAAGAAGGTGTCCGACGAGCTGACGGACGCCGCGACCGCGATCTCTGCGGCGATTCAGAACATCGAAGCGCTGGATGCAGCCGAACCACCGGATGCCGTCCTGAAAGAGGTGAATCGGATCCACATCCAGCTGAGCGCGACGATGAACTCCTACGTCCCCCAGGTCGCCGAGCTGCTCGACACGCTGCGCGAGAGACTCTGCGCGCTCGACAACCCGAACGAGACGCCCCTGGCTACGTTGCAGGAGCGCCTAGCCGAGCTAGAAACCGAGCGGATTGCCTTCGCAAAGACTTTGGACCGCTCCTCGGCCGGGGTCGCAAGGGCGTTGGACGCGGCACTCACGGCGAGCGGCGCGGCGGTCCTCGAGCAGCGCGCCGATCTGCCCGGCGACCTGCGAACGAAGCTGGAAGGATCGATCGCCGCCGGCGACTACCTGGCGGCGGCCGAGCTCCTGAAACGGTTACCGGCGAGTCAGGTAGGTGAGACCGCGACTGCAAGCTTTCTCACCTTCGAGGGGGACCTAGGCGATTACATGACGTCACTTCCTTACGGGACCTCTGCCGGTCGTACGAGTCAGACCGCGGCCGCGCTGGCCGACCACCAAGCGCTTTCGGTGATCCCCGTAGCATCCGGAGTTGGTCGCATGTCCCTCCAGTCGGGTCCGATGCACGAGAGCCTCGCGGCGATCTCGCCCCGGCGCGCGCTATTCCTCGCCAGGAGCATCTTCAGCTTCCTCTTGCTCATCCCCCTCATCATCGTGGCGTTCGTGCTGTTCGAAGACACGTTCGTGGGGACGTGGAACGACATCGCTGCCGTCTTCTTCTGGGCCTACGGCATCGACCTCACCGTCGACGCACTAGCGACGGCAACCGGGAAGCTTCCGCAACCTTCGTGAGCAGCTCAGATCTTGTCCTGATGCTGTGGGCTTTTGTGGACCAGAGGAGATTCGAACTCCTGACCTCACCCGGCTCGATCGTGTCGACCAGCGATGAGCAAAGTTGGGTCAATGACCTGACAAAGCTCGTTCTCGAGGTCGAAACGATCTAGCTCCCGTTCCGACATGACACGATGCACGTCAGGCATATGGATCATTGCAGCCATCTCCCGACGCCGAGCGTGCGAACAAATGCGGCTCGTCCCCGTATCGCCGCAGCCAAAGTAGGTCTCCCAAGCGTGAACGAACGAGAGGCTCTTCAATTCTTTCGTGGGCCTCTGCCCAGATCCTGAGGTGTTCGTCGGGGGCAGCGTTGACGATCGCGGGGTACGTTCGCTCGTCGCCCTCCATCAACGGAGCTAAGGGACCGTGTTGATCCCTTCGGTCCCCAGCTTGAACAACAAGGTTGTAGTCGAACGCATGTTCCAGGGCTTCAAACTGCTCGTCGTTGTCCGTATTGAATCGTCGAACTTCAACGGCGGCCTCGTTCCACTCTGAGCAATCCTTGACAAGCTCAACAACGACGCTCGCAAGTGCATCGTCAATTTCCTTCACGGGCTCCTCGCTTTAGCGGAACAAGAGGTTCGCCCACCTCCGTGACTACTGGAACGGTATGAGCACCGCTGCGGTTACAGGCCTGAAATAACCCCACGAAAAACCCGCGCGACAACGGAAAATGATGCTTAACAGCGACAAGTGCCGCTCAGCCAAAAGCCGAGGTCAAATGCGAGATCGGACCAAAACCGCAGGTCAGGAGCTCCCGACGGAACACTCTCTTAATCCGTAGGTTCAGGGTTCGATTCCCTGGCGATCCTCGCCGCTCTGTCCTGGTCCGGCATGAGTCGCCCCGATGCCCAGGGTCGCGAGCATCGCGGGGGTGTCGATGTGCGCTTCGAACCGAACGACCTTGTTGTCGCGGATCGTCAGGATGTGAACTTCGTCGATGTCGAATGCACGGCCGGTCGCCTTTACCGTGCCGGCCGTGCGTCCGACCTGGACGACCTTCTCCCCTGCCGGGAAGACGACCTCGAGCGTGACCTTCGAGCTGATGTGGCTTATGAGCTTCCCGAAAAACTCGCCAACCCCATCGTGACCGTGAAACTCGCCACCCCACGGCAGTTCCGGCGTCTGCCTTACCTCGACGTTGGCATCGAAAATCTCAAAGATCGTGGCGAGATCGGCGGCGGCCATCGCCTCGTAAAGCCGGCGGACCAGTGAGACATTTGGATGCTCCATCGATCAAAAGTAGCCGCAACAGGCCGCTAACCAGAACGCCATTAAGAAAACGCTTCCTGACCTGCTGAGATAGCTGACCTACGGACTTTCAGACCGTTTCGGACGCCTAGGGAGGCCGCAGTCGGCTCGATCTCGCGATCGCGGCGGCGGTCGCCACCGCTGTACAACGAACTGGTGGCGAGGTATTTTCACCTTTGGCGTGTCCCACGCCCAACCTCGGCTCCGGCGCTCACGCCGCCGGCATCAGCGAGGCAAAGGGGGCCTCAGCCCTCGGGATGCTCGGCAGCACCCCTTCGGGTCGCGCCCAAGGGAGCGTGAGTCCCGCGGCCGCGACATGGACGAAGGGAGAGTGCTGTGACCGAGGAGAGATCTTTCAAGCGCCGGGTACGCGAGCGCATGTCGAAGACGGGAGAGAGCTACACCGCCGCCCGCACTCAGGTAGCGCAAAAGCGTGAGCGGGTTCAAGGGGCGCGGGCGCGGCTCGCAGCGGCCGACGAGCGCGTGTCTGACCTGAAAATTCAGGAGGCAACCGGCAGGAGCTGGGACCAGTGGTTCTCGATCCTCGATCGCTGGGGCGCGCGCGACAAGAAGCACAGCGACATCGCGAAGTTCCTGGTCGAACAGCATGACGTCGGGAGCTGGTGGGCGCAGTCGATCACGGTTGGTTACGAACGCGCTCGAGGAATGCGCCTCAAGTACCAGCAGGCGAATGGCTTCTCCGTGTCCGCCACGAAGACCATCTCGGTTCCGGTCGATGTCCTCTTCGACGCGTTCGTCAACGCGCGCACCCGGAAGAGCTGGCTCACAGACGGGACGATGTCGCTGCGGACCTCGCAGCCGGGACGGTCGGCGCGCTTTGACTGGGGGGACGGCTCGACCCGCGTGAACGTGGGGTTCACCGCCAAGGACGAATCGAAGTCAACCGTTGCCCTAGCTCACGAACGGCTCCCCGATGCCGACGAAGCTGAATCGACGAAGGCGCTGTGGAAGCAGCGGCTCGTCGACCTGAAGTCGTTCCTGGAGGAGTGACGGCCCTCCCTAGCCTGGTCAGGCCGAGCGGGTCGCTGACGTAATCCGATGGAGGCGGTACAGACTCCCCTCCCACCGACAGATGTGGATCCCCGTCGCTCTGCTAGCCCTGCACGGGTCGGGCCGGGCCACCTGGGCTGTTGTCACATCTATCGCTGCTCCGTCGTCATTACTGTGCCACCACCTAAGGAATCGAGAGCATGAACGAGCACGAGTTCCTCCCGAGCGCTTCGAAACCCACCGCGCTCATCTGCGCTCCATCGCGTACCGGATGCTTGGGTCTCAAACGGAGGCGGACGACGCCGTCCAGGACGTGGCTGCGTCTCGACCGCAGCGACCACACGGCCGTCGAGAACCTCGCGGGATGGCTAACTACCGTCGTATCGCGCGTGTGCCTCGACCGACTGCGAGAGCGTCGCTCCCGTCGCGAGGAATCAATCGGATTGCGGCTAGTGGACGATGCACCTGCGCGGGTGCGACCGTGAAGGAGCCCGCGCAAGATGTCGGGGGCGGCAGGCTGGTAGCCACCGTCACCGACCCGGACGGCAACGTCCTCGGATTACTGCAGGATCAATGAACGAATGAGTGCCACAAGGGAGGGGTGTTGAGGAAGGAGCCCGCGCACGACGTCCTCGCTGCGGGCGTGATGGATCCCAACCGCAGGGTCGGCGGGCCGGTCCAGTACGAATGACTCCCCGCTCCCGCTCTGAGCGTCGTCGCGATACGGAGTATCGGCTGACCCACGACGTCGATGTATGGGTCGCCACTGCCTCCGCGACCGGTGAGCCTTATCTGGTGCCGCTGTCGTTCGACTGGGACGGAAAGACATTGCTGGTGGCGACGCCGGCAGACAGCCCGACCGGAAGGAACATGGTCGCCACAGGGGTGGCCCGCCTGGGTCTGGGCGAGACCCGCGACGTGACCATCATCGAGGGTGAGGTCCAGGTCCTCGAGATGGTCCAGTTGCCGCGGGGGCTGGGTGACCGGTTCGCCGAGCGCACCGGCTTCGACCCGCGTGCACTCGCGACCCCCTACCGCTGGTTCCGCATCTCCCCCCACCGGATCCAGGCGTGGCGCGAGGTGAACGAGCTAGCCGACCGCGAGCTGATGCGCGACGGCCACTGGTTGGTCGATGGCTAGGTCGGGTGCGCTCTACGACATCCACAAGCCATGTATTCGCGTCTCCGCGGGTCATCCACTTGATGGTCTTATTGACGTATATGGCGAAGGCTGTCGAGGATCTGAACAGGCGTCTGCTGAGAGCTCGAGATGGAATGGACGCGCCTATTCCGATCCGCTCGACGTCGCGGCGATCGCGCGTGTCGCATTCATGTCGGAGGCGCATTTCATCCGGAGCTTCCGAGCGACGTTCGGAGAGACGCCGCATCGCTACCTCCAACGCCGTCGGGTGGAGCGTTCGATGTTCCTTCTGCGCGAAACGCGGCGCAGCATCACCGACATCTGCATGGCCGTCGGCTCACGAGCCTCGGAACGTTCAGCCGCACGTTCACCGAGATCGTGGGGTTCTCGCCCAGCGAGTACCGAGAGCAGTCGGAGCCGAAGGCGGTGCCCACCTGTTTCACGATGGCATGGACGCGACCGAGCAGTTTTGGCGCGGGTAAGGAGGCTTGAATGGCAAACGATGAAACAAGGGCTTCCAAACTCATAGACAAGAGGATCAGCGAGCTGAGCGACTGGCGCGGCAAGACGCTCAGCAAAGTGCGACTGATCATCAAGGAGGCGGAGCCCGACATCATCGAAGAGTGGAAGTGGGTGAAACCCACCAACCCCGGGGTGCCGGTCTGGTCGCTCGACGGAGGTATCTGTACCGGCGAGACCTACAAGGACAAGGTCAAGCTGACCTTCTTCAAGGGTGCTTCTCTGAGCGACCCGTCAGGTCTATTCAACTCCAGCCTCGAGGGGAACGTGAGGCGCGCCATCGACATCAAGGAACACGACAAGATCGACGAACGTGCGCTGAAGAACCTCGTTCGTGAAGCCGTTGCGCTGAATCTAAAGGGGTAGATGGCGACCCGCCGACCGAGTCCCATGCCATTCTCTTGCCGTTCCGCGATTGGTAAGCGGTACGAAGTCTGGGCGCTCTCTCTAGTCGGGCACATCAGGGGGTTTCAACCTCGCATGGGTAAAGACACCGACCACTACTCCTAGGAGGGCGGCCACGACACCGATCCACAGTGGCGAACCGGTGTCGGAGCACAACTGGAAGATGACGGAGCCGTCGGGCTGAGGGAGCGGATCGCAGCTCGGGTCGTGGGTGGCCGAAGCCCAGAGGAAGGACGCCACCGTGTAAGTGACGGTCGTCGCAGCGAGACCCGCGAGCGCTGCACCTTCGATCGGGTGTCGCGCCCACGTTGTCCTCGGGAGGTGAAGCAAGTAGCCCCCCGCCGCGCCGACCACTGGCAGACCGAATAGCAGCAAGAAGACCCACGGCGGCTGGACGGAACCCATGGTCGTGTTGTCCCGCAGCCACATGCCTGCGGCGAGGCCAACGATGGCACCGAGGATCGCGATGGGGAAACGCCACAGCACCGTCAGCCCAAGGAGAGCACCGATAGCGACACGAACGGGGATCACCACGGGGGTAGCGTCGTTCCCGCCTGCCGCGGCGGTGGGGACCTCGCCCCTGGTATCGATCAACCCCATGGTCGAGAAGGCGAGCCCGGCGAGGCCTCCTAACGAGGCTCCGACGGCGCGTTTCATTGCGCAAACGTACCTGTTGCTCGTGGCTCCTAGACGGCGCGGTATTCAGCCGACGAGGACGGCGGTGGAACCGGCTCCCCGTGCTCGCGGAGACTTTCAATGTGCATGTGGATCGTCCCGGTGGGCTGGAGGCTACGCTCCGAGGATGGCCCTGTATCCAGCCGTGGACGGATTGCCCGCTGAGTGGATCGTCGACAGCCTGAAGACCTTCGGGACGAACGTCGGCGGGCTTGTCCCCAGAAGTTTCGAGGCCTATGCCCGCGTCTTTCATCCCGCTTGGATTGGACGCGAGGACGGACGTCCTGTGTCCTGGCGCGAGATCGCCATGACGAACAACAAGACCGCGCATCCCGAGATGCAGTTCCGAGCTTTGGTACCACCCGGCTCGTTCGACCAAGCGGGCAACATGCGCGGGGGTCAGCCCGATCTGTGGACGTCTCCACCAAGCGACGGTCAGATTCCGGATGAGATCGCCTCCGGGTTAGCGCGTGTCCTTTCCGGCTTCACCTCCACCCCGAATGAGTGCTACTTCGCGTACTGGGAGGGGTGGGGAGACCCTTCACCCCTGGTCGCCGTCAAACCAGGTCCATTCTGGAGGTTGCGCCATCGATGGGCGGTCACGAGGGTTCCGGAGGAGTTCGGATCCGAGGGCACGCCGCGTGCCAACCGGGACGCGGCGGCCCATTTCAAGACACCGGGACGCGGCTATCACCTTTTCCGGGGGGAGATTTCCGAGGTGATCACCGCCTGGGATGGGATGGGAGGGTCACTGCCGACGATGTGGTGGCCGGCAGATCACGCATGGTTCGTGCACACCGAGATCGATCTGGACTCGACCTTCGTCGGAGCATCCCGGCCGTGTATTGACGCCCTAGTCGCAACCCCGGAGCTAGAGGCACTTGAAGCCGAGCTAACGCATGGAATCACGTGGGATTCGGACCAGCTCAATGATGGTGCCCGGAACGATCAGACGGAATAGCCACGAACGCGCTTTGCCATTCTCTTGCCATTCCAATTGTTCAGACGGGTCAGGAACAGTCAGATCACCCTGCCCCTCTGCCACGCAACGGCGAGAACCGCCAGGCTACTCGCGCGAAGATCATGCCTCCAAGGAGCATGTAGAAATCGATCGACCGAGCGAGCCACTGAAATCGCCCCCAATGGTCGTCACAGCGTGAACTAGCTGGATGACGCCAATCGCGCCGCGAATCGTGAGGACGCTGGCGGCTAGCCACAGCGAGGCCTGGGTAGGAGTTGGGCGGGTGCCTTATCCCTGCGCGGCTCCGGTTCAGGGTTCGATTCCCGGGCGACCCACTCACTACGCTCGCGGGTCGCCCCGCCATGCCCGAGCCATTTCACCCTGATCGCCGCTGCGCGGCTCCGGTTCAGGGTTCGATTACCTGGCGACCACGCGTTCGGACTGCGCTTGCGGCAGCGCCCGTTCTGGCGGAAGCCGACCGTGCCTGCCGAACGTTCAACCGGTAGTCGTCAGCACTGTTTCGTCACCATGATGACGGGCGCACCTGATCGGGAGGGGTGAGCCCACGACGCCCATACGCAGCCATCCTTGCCGACCCCAAGGCCGCCGTACTCGTCCCCCGGGCGCGTTCCGCGCGGCTGCTGCGTAGTCGTCGAGGCGAGCGTTGTTGTCTTTATGGACTCGCCGCGGATCCGCGTCAGCAAGGCTCGCCACGAGGGGCGGGAATTCTGCTCCGTATGCAGGATCCATACCGTCCCGTTCCGCGCGGTCACGGTCGACCAATCGGGATCCCACTTCCGGTCGGAGCGTGGGAATCGGCGGAGTTGCCATGGTCCTACTGCCTTCTTTGCTTCGGCAAGCACGATGTCGTCCGTGACGAAGCCGACGAAAGCCCTCGCGCCGTCGAACGCTGGTGGAACGCCGACGAGACGACCGGAAAGAGGTTCGTCCGTCAGCGGCGCTAGAGGACCAAATGTCTCGCCTCCATCGGAACTGACCGTCGTCCGGATGTCACTACCACCGTTCAAGATAGCCTTGGTCACGATCAGCACGAGTCCGTCCGGCCCCGCGGCTATGCGCGGCCAGTAATTGATACCGTCCTGGGCAACTTGCGCCGCGCCTTGCGGGGTCTCGACCTGTGGGAAGCGCACGACACTCCAGGAATCACCACGATCCGAACTCTGCCAGAACCCGATCCCACGGTGATCGATCGACTGAGCGACCGCATACAGCTCGCCCGTGTCCGGAGCAACCGCTAAGTGCATCGCGTCCCACGCGTGCACATCCCCGACAGCATCGACCCGGTGAAAGCTCCACCCTTCCTTGTCAAGTCTCACCAGCGTCAAACCCCCCGGGATCTCCGTCACGCCCATCAACACGTACATGGTGCCGTCGGGCCCGATAGCGGCCGTCGGATCGAAGCCTTCCTGATCGAAGGCCACGGAACGAGTATCGGGATCGCGAAGCGCCTCCACCGTCCAGCGGCGCCCTCCGTCCTCGGTTCGAGCCGTCCAGACGAGGCTGATGTCCTCCTGCCACGCGACAAGCACGCGATCGGGATCCCGTGGGTCCACCGCGAGCGACGTCTCCGTGTCTCGAGGGGGGCCTGGATCGAACATCCACCGGTTCCGACCGACCGACTCACCGTTGGGGGGAGCCGATCCGGCGACTAGCGTCTCGAGGGAGCCGCTCTGAAGATGCCGCATGTATCCCGAAGAGAACGGGTCGGTCTGGACGGAAGACGCCGGGGAGCCGCGGTCCACTAGCGCGAGAGCAAGCATTCCCACTATCACGGCGACGAAGGCGACGTACCTCATCCCGAAGGTAGTTCGGTGCCTACTCAGCCATTCCTGCCCTACAAGATCCTTCCAATAGCGCGCGACAAACCCGGGCGCACATCACCTTCCGGGGTGGGAGAAGGCCAAGGGCCATCCGCGAGGCCGTTAGGCAAGACCTGGTGCCGCGGCTCAACAGGTTCGACTCGTGAGATACGACCGAGCGGACGTGAGGCCACGGGAGCCGAGCGCTCTAAGCGCTGGTGCTGCTCGAGGGTGAGCGCGACCCGTAGAGACGGTCCACCTGCTGAGCGGGAGGACCAAGCTTGGTCGTCCGATCCTGGCGCGAAGGCGGCGCCTCCCACGGCATCTTCCCCACGATCAGTTTCGGGATGTTGATGAACACCTTCGTGCCGGCTCGCTTCACCACCGCGTCGAGCGGGATGAACGTGTCCTTCTCGAATATCAGGCCGCGAGGAACCACGAGATACCCGTCGGTCGAGTCAGACGGGGCGACGACTTTCTCGACCGTGCCTATCTCGCCGTGGTCGGACCCCAAGACCGTGTCCCCCTGTTGGACCGGGTCACCAGCGGACTGCACCGCTGCGAGGAAGTCGTCGACCGTCACCACCGCATTGGCGATGAGCGGGTAGCTCAGGTGTACCGCCGCCTCATAGGAAGGAAGGCTGTCGGCACCGATCGCGTCCTTGACAAACGTCACGTCGTAACCATGCTCCATCGCGTGTCGCCCGGTCGACTCGCAACAGAGGCTCGCCGTCATGCCGGCTATCACCAGGTGGGTCGTGTTGAGACGCTCGAGATGTTGCGGCAGGTCCGTCTCGAAGACGTCGATCCCCTTGTGAGGCAGAAGCACGACCTCATCCTCGGCGGGTTGCAGATCAGGATGGAAGTCGGCGCCCCACGATCCCGCTTGGAACATCTTGCGCTCGAACATCAGGCGATTGATCCCGCTCCGGCGCTGCAACTCCTGGTCGGCATAGTCCTCTTCGGTGTAGGCCATCGGACCGAAGACAACTGGAACGGCGCGCTCACGTGCTCCAGCGATGACGCGCTTGAGGTTCTCCACCACGTCGTTCTTCTTGACGGTTCCCTTGGTCATATCCCAGCCTGCCCCGCCCTCGGACAGGAAGTCGTTGACGGGGTCGATGACGAGCAACACCGTGCGGGCGGGGTCGTAGGTGGAGTTGGTCTCTCCACGTAGGCGGTACTTACCTACACTGCCGCTCTTATGCGGCCCCGGTGCGCTGTCAGTCACTAGCTCTCCTCCTCATCCTGACCTACCGCCTTCGTCACGAGCAGCGGCACAAGCTCGTTTTAGACCGAGATGCCGGTTAGCTGCAGCGCCAGCATCATGATCAGGACGACGACCGTCGCCTTCGTCGAGAGTCACTGGGATCCCCACCAAGATTTCAGCGCGGTCAGAACGCCACGCTGCTGACGGGCCTCGGCGTCGCCGGCGGCAACGCCACCGCTCCCGGCCCGTCGATTTCTGGCGCGAGCGAGTCCCAGCTCCTTCTCGAGCACGTACCCCGGTTTAGGTCCCAGGCTCCAGGCCGTCGGCGCCCCCGAATCGAACAGCAGCACTGCGGGGATCGACGAGATCCGATAAGCGCGAGCGAGCTCCGGCTCCTCATCGATGTTGACCTTGGTGAACCTGACACGACCCTCGTGCTCCTGCGACAGCGCGTTCAGGACCGGCGCCATCTGGTGACACGGGTGGCACCACTCAGCGTAGAAGTCCACGACGACAGGAACATCGCTGTTCAACACCTGCTGGCTGAAGGTCTCACTCGTTACGTTCGTGATCGTCATCTACTCGTTCCCGGTTGGACCGGACGCGTGTGGTGCGTCATGCAGCCTGTGAGTCTTCTATCTCGACGCCCTTCCAGAACGCGACCCGCTCGGTGATCTTGCGCGCGAGGCGAGACGGCTTCGGGTAGTACCACGCCGCGTTCTCGTTGCGCTTGCCATGAACGACAACGTCGAAGTAGCTCGCGGTCCCCTTCCACGGGCAGATCGAGCGATGGTCGGAACCTTCGAAGAACTCTTGCCGGAGCGACTCACGCGGGAAGTAAGCGTTGCCTTCGACATGCACGATGTCGTCGCTCTCAGCTATGACCTCACCGTTCCAGATCGCTCTCGCCATCAGCTGAGCCTCGCACGCCGGCGCGCGGTCACGAACCAGCCGATACCGAGGATCATCCCGAACATCACGTGCTCGATCGTGAAGGTCGTCCAGCCGACGATGGGTCTCTGATCGGGTATTGCCGCGGCCGGCGAAGCTCCTCTCGCCACGACGACTCCAACTCGACGCCCAACCCGTCGGCGATCCGGTTCACGTAGTTGAAGTACGACGCCACCTGATTGGCGTCGACGATGCCACGGTCGTCGAGGCCCGCCCTTCGAAGCTCTTCCACGTCGGCGCTACTCATGGCCCACGGCTCCAGCGTCAGTTTGACCGCATACACACAGAGAGCCTTCATGCGTTGGTCCAGCTCACCGAATCGTCCCCCGGCGACCGCCGGGGCCAGCGCTGGATCATCCGACTCCCGCTCCAGCGCCTCTGAGTGTTGAACCACTCACTAATGACAATCGTTCGCCGCCGATACCGCCACCGCCATCGCCTCGCGCTCTGCCCTCGACAGCGGGGAATCACCGAACATCACGGCCCGATACAGCGCGAGGTGCCCCTGCAGCGCCTTCGGATTCAGCGAGTGTGACGCAAGGATGTGCGGCAGCGAGTCCCCTTGCGGCCCGTATCCGATCCAAGCCATCTGACCTCCCGGATGCAATCGAAGTACTGGTAGTGGGGTCCTACTAGAGAACGACGTCCTACGCGTCCATTCGCGTGCATTTCGAGGAAAAAGGAAGAGTCATGACACGGACGCAGGACGTGATCGTGATCGGGCTCGGCGTGGGCGGCGAGGCTGTCGCCGGCACGGTATCTAAGACCGCGTCTTCAGCAAGAGGCTGGATCCACGGTCCCGGGGTTCGCGGCATCGAGAACGCTTTGAACGATCTTTCGCAACAGTGAGTAAGGAACCGAGCCGCGCCGGTATGACATGGCCGCGCGCCGCCTTCGCGGGCGCCGGCGCGGGGGTCGTGGCCCTGGGCTGTTGCGTAGGTCCCGCCGTCGGCGCGCTGCTCGGACTCTCGTCGGCGGCAGTGGCCGTGGATCTGGCGACGAACCTCTATTCGGACTGGGGGTGGGCGTTCAAGATCGCCGGCATCATGTTCGCGGTTGCCGCGGTGACCGTGGCTCGCAGAGGCTCGCGGCAATGCCAGGTGAAGCCCCGCCTGATGCGGTTCACGATCATCGTCGTCGGCACAGGGTTGGCGACCTACGGCGCCCTGTATGCCACCACCACCGCGCTAGGTCAGCGAGCAACCGGTTGAGAGGAAGGCGGGTGCCGCCTCAATTTCGGCTGCAACACACGAACGAGATATCCAAGCAAAGCCACGAGACAACCATGAAGAACCATCGGTAACCCCACGCTTGATCCGGGCCGCCCGCGGCTCCTGGTAGGGATAAGACCCTTATGGCTTCGTCACTGCGCAGGGCACTGCGACGGTCCGACTTCAGGCGGTTGTTCCTGGCCCAGACCATCAGCCGGTGGGGCGACACCTTCAACTACGTCGCGCTCGTGATCCTGGTGTTTCGCCTCACCGGCTCAGGTCTGAAAGTCGCCGCGATCGTCGCTTTCGAGATCGTGCCCGTGCTGCTGCTTGGCTTCGTAGCCGGGGCCGTCGTCGATCGGTTCCCGCGGCGAACCGTCATGGTCATCTCGGATGTGGGTCGTGCCGCCATAGCGTTTGCACTCGCGGCGAGCCACGAGCAACTGGCGTTTGTGTATGTCGCAGCTTTCGCACTCGCGAGCTTTTCGGTCTTCTTCAACCCCGCGGCATCGTCGGTGGTCCCGTCTCTGGTCGATGAAGACGAGGTCGTTGGTGCGAACTCAGCGCTCTGGTCCGCTGCCGTGATCTCGCAGATCGTGCTGGCTCCGGCAGCGGGCGGCCTCGTGGCTCTTGCGGGACCAGGGTGGGCATTCGCTATCAACGGCGCCACCTTTCTCATCTCCGCGCTATTTCTGATGAAGCTTTCGATCGAGCGAGTCCCAAGCGTGGCGGCACGAACGCTGTCAGAGATCCTCGAAGGCCTCAGGGTGTTGCGACGCAGCCGTTTCCTCAGGACGCTCGGAGCGGTTCAAGCGTTGGCCGCCCTGTCAACGGGGGCAACCAGCGCGCTGCTGGTGGTGCTGGCGCAACAGCACCTAGGCGTGGGAGCGGCGAGGTTCGGCTTCCTCCTCACGGCGATCGGTCTCGGAGCAGCCCTCGGGCCACTCGTGCTGCAGCGGGTGGCGACCGAGGTGCGGCGCCCGCTGTTGCTTTTCGGTCCGTACCTGTTACGTGGGGCGGTCGATCTAGTTCTGGCGGCCTTCTCCAGCTTCACGACCGCTGTCGGTGCCCTGTTCTTCTATGGCATCGGCACCAGTACCGGCAACGTCACCTACAACACGGCCCTGCAGAAGAACGTGCCTGACCGCCTGCGCGGCCGCGTCTTCGCCTTCTACGACGTCGTGTGGCAATCGACGAGGCTCGTCAGCCTCGGATTGGGCGGATTCGTGGCCGACCGGATCGGCATCACATCGGTCTACGTGCTGGGCGGAGCGCTGCTTATCGCAGCCGCCGTGTTCGGCTTCGCCGCCATGCCTCGAGAAGCCATGACCGAGACCGTCTCCTAGCCACATGTGGGAACCAGGCGCACGTTTCGTCACAGCGGCCCCACAGGGGCGTCATCAGGAGGTCCCGCTACGACGTTCTCATCGTGGAGGGAGCCGATCTCTCCATCCGACGGACCCCTGCACGACGCGCATCCCGTGCAGGAATCCTTTATCGCGGCTTCGGGTGGGACCCTTCCTCCTCACCTGGGTAGCCAGAGCTCGATAGCAACCTGGCTAGGTGGACGGCGTTGCGAACCGACATACTGGTAGCGCGCTGCGTCTTCTCCGGGATCTCTTTCAAGTCCTTGTAATCGGTCGCCTGCATCGCCTCGCCGACCCAATACGTGACGGCGCTTGCAGCGATCGTGAAACCGACCTCGTTCATCGCCTGGAACAGCTCGGCGCTTACATGGTGCGCTCCGTCCTCGTTACCACGACCGCAACGAGACCCAGCTTGCCGTAGGAGGGATAGCGGCCCTGATCATCGGCCTCACTGAGGAAGGCATCCATCCGCTCGAGCACGCGTTTCACGATGCTCGAGGGCTGCCCCAGCCAGATCGGGCTCCCAAGAACGAGGATGTCGCTATCGATGATCCGCGCCCGCACGGCGGGCCAGTCGTCGTCCGGACCCTCATCCGAGGTCACGCCCGCTTTGATGTTGAGGTCGGCCACGCGCAGCATCGAACCGGTGACGTCATGTCGCTCTAGCTCTTGAAGGACCTGAGAAAGAAGAAGCTCGGTCGATGACTCCGCGTATCCCGCCTTCAACGTGCAGTTCAGAGCCAGCGCCTTCAACGTGCGGACCTCGCCCGAAGCACCTGGGCCGATCTCACTCTGTCGTTCCGATGCCCAGCACGTCCTTGACCTTCTCGACGCCCTGATGCAGCGTCGGCTCCTTCATCACCGGCTCATCGCGATAGCCCGTATCCGACTCCGACGGCTGCTGGAACAGCACGTCCTCGGTATACGGAGCCTCGCGGTTGAGTAACCACGCTGCCGTCTGCTCCCCGAACTCCTGCCGAGCTTCGTCTTGGCAACGGTTCTGGGCGATCCTTGGGATCCACGTCCCCTCCTCCGGTTGACGTCCAGGTCCAGTATGTGGGGTCGAGCGTTCACGCCTCCGATGGTCCTCCTGGATGAACGTCACGTGTGTCCCCACGCCCCAGGTGCCAATAACGCGGATCTGGCCTGAAAGCTCAGAGGGAGATCCCGTGCCGCGTTGCTGCTGTGCCTCGATCAGATGAGCCGCACGGGTGGAAAGTCCAATCTCGGCTAATTGGCCTTCGCTGCATCGGGGATAGTGACCCCGATCTTGATTGGTCAGAAGAGCCGGCCTCACCCACGCCAACGGGAGACAGAATGGACTTGAGCAACAACGACCTCTGGTCGGCTGCGCTCGCCCTGGCGTCGGTCGTCGTCCTCGTGATCGCGGTCCTGTTCGGGCTGATCATCGCGACCCTTCAAAGCATCGACCGGCACGCAGCACGCACCTATACAGCCGGCAAGCAGATCGCGCAGAACACGGTCGCACTGTGGACGCTGGAGCAGACGAACCGAGACCTGGTCGCGATCCGAGATGCAGCTCGCGGGATCGAGCGTGCTGGGATCGGGGCCGGGGTCGTCGGGTCGGTGAGCGCCGCCGCAGAAAAGGTGCAGGACTGGCTGGACCGCTCCGAACACCACGACGACAAGAGCTCGTAGACATGATCACCTTGATCATGGCGACCGCAGCCTTACTCGGCGTGATCGTGGTGGCAGCTCTTGTGGCGATCTTGATCTTCGTGATGCAGATCCGCCGGTTCCTGAGGCAGACGTTATCGGCCCTCGAGCTCGCCGGTGAGGAGGCCGCAGGGTTCGCCGGCCGTATCCAGGGCATCCAACACGCGACCCTCGCTGCTGCGGGCGAGCTCACTCCGGTCGAGAGGTAGCGAGAACACGGTGGAGGCTCTCGCCTGGATCGGCCTGGTGGTGTCGTGGCTCCTGCTGGTTGTGCTCTTGAAGTTCGTTTTCCTCGTCCTGCGCGTACTGAAGCAGGCGCGTCGGCTCGCTCAGATGTCGCGGGACGCTGCAAGAGGCATAGTCGACAACCTGGCTCACGACGAGGCGCTTGCTGAGCTCGAGCTTCTTGCCGGCCAGATGCCGCAAGCGGTTCGAGGGCTGCCGCCGCGTGCCGCTGCCGCGGGTCCGAGAGTCAGCTCGTCGTCGCCCGGGATCGGGGGCCGATTCTCGTGACAACGCTTCTCACGATCCTGTCGGTGCTCGCGGCGTGGGCCCTGCTGGGGGTCCTTCTCGTCGGGTTGTTCCTCGTGCTGAAGTCACTGCAAAGCATCCGGCACTGGTTCGAGAAGACGACGGTCGGACTGCGATCGGTCGAGCATCAGACCCGAGATCTATCGACAAGAGGTGCCGTCTTGGTGGCGTCAATGCGGGAGACGATCGAGGCACTGAATGCCGCATCGGGACGACAGCCAGAACGTGAGCGGGGTTAGGAGAGCTCGTTGGAGAACATGATCTCGGTGCCGATGAAGGCGCGGGTGGATGTCCCCCTCGAGGGCGAGGTCAGCCGGTTACTGCCTGACCAAGTGGGAAACGTTGCCGGTGCGCACAACTCCGAGCTCCAGCAGCGTCTGCTGGAGAGCGGCGGCCGCAGGGACACACTCGGGCCATTGAAGAAGGTCTACGTGTTCTGGCTGCCCGGGATGAGTTGCGACGGATGCACGGTTTCCACGATCGGGGCCACTGAACCGTCGATCGAGGAGCTACTAACGGGAGCGCTGCCGGGCGTCCCTGTCGTGGTCCTGCATCACTACCAGTTCCAGATGGAATCCGGCGACCACTTCACGCTTCAGCTGGAGCAGGCGGACGCCGGGGCGCTCGACGCGCCATACATCCTCGTCTACGAAGGCTCGATCACAGACGAGCACCTGACCGTTGGCGCGGAGCCATGGGCGGCAAAGGGCTCGCTGCCGACGTGGGCACCTGCCGACCAGCGCCAGCGTCGCTCGACGCCGGAGTGGGTTCGCCGGTTGGCTCCTGGAGCAGCGGTAACGATCGCCATCGGCACATGTGCGACCTGGGGCGGGATCCCGGCAGCGCTGGGGAACCCCACAGGCGCCATGAGCATGATGGACTTCCTGGGCAAGGACTACAGGAGCTCCTTGGGACTCCCGGTTGTAAACGTTCCTGGTTGCCCGCCGATCGGGGACGACTTCACCGAGACCGTGACGATGCTGCTCAAGTACATGAACGGCCAAGGCCCGGTGCCCGAGTTCGACGAGCTCGGGCGTCCCGCGTGGCAGTTCGGCGAGACCGTCCACCTGCACTGTCCGCGCGGCGCTTGGTACGAGGAGGGCAACTTCGCCCGTGAGTTCGGCGGGAAGGAGTGCCTGGCCGAGATCGGGTGTTGGGGGCCCGTGGTCAACTGCCACATCACCGAACGCGGGTTCATCAACGGCAAGGGTGGTTGCATGGTCGCGGGCGGTGCGTGCATCGGCTGCATGTCGCCTGGGTTCCCCGACAAGTTCACGCCGTTCTACAAGCGGCCGCCGCAAACGACGCCGGCAACGACGCTCTCGCGCATCCACGGTGCCCTGACCAAGCCACTCCGTCGGACCACGCAGCTCGAGCGCAACCGGGAGCCTCGTTGGAGGAGCACCACCCCCAGCGGGTGGGCCCCCGAATACGACAACGTGACGATCGCCCACCGCACTTTCGAGTACTTCTACACCCGGATCCAATACTTCCGCTCTGAGCTTCCCGGTCGCCACGAGAAAGACGAAGAGAAGTATGCGAGCGGCTACGTGGTGCCGCCGGAGGCGGCCTACGGCAAGGAGTACGCGCAGCTTCTGCCGGACCGCAGAGCAGACGAGGCTCGCAAGCGCGGCACCTATCAACGTCCGGGGCTGTCGCCTCAAGCCGACGGATTCGACACCCCCCTTGAGGGAGATCAGGAGTAGCCACCGATGTGCTTTCAGAACCTGCCCGTTGAGTTCGACGCGCAAGGAAACGCGCGACTCAAAGAAGGCATCACCAACCCCTACGCGTACCAGACACGGAACGTCGATCGGTCGCAGATCGAGCAGCTCCTCGCCAGCAACGGCCACATCAAGGACGTCAACCTCGACCCCGTCACCAGGGTTGCCGGTGCCATGGCATTCCACACCGTCGTCGACCTGCAGCAGCGCAAGGTCCTGGAGGCACACTCCATCGGCACTCTATTTCGCGGCTATGAAGTGATCCTGAAGGGACGCGACCCCCGCGATGCGATGTTCATCTCCAGTCGCGTCTGCGGAGTGTGCGGAGGAGTTCACTCGGTCGCCTCGTCGCTGGCGATGGAGATGGCCTTCGGGATCGGGGTCCCGCCGATGGGGCTTGCCCTGCGCAACATCCAGCTCGGACTCGACTTCCAGATCGACAACCCCGTCCACCTCTATCTGCTGGCGGGGCCCGACTACTCGCAGATCGTCATCGAGCGTACGAACCCGTCTCTATGGGAACGCGCGAAGAAGACCGAGACCCGCCACGGCCACATCCACGGCTTCGCCACGATGGCGGAGCTGATGACGGCGTTCAACCCGCTGACGGGCAAGCTCTATCTCGAAGGCCTTCACATGACCCGACCACCGAAGGAGGCCTACGCGATCCTCTACGGGAAGTATCCACATCCGCAGACGGTGGTTCCCGGCGGCCTGTCGACCACGGTGTCGATGCAGGTGCTCAACGAGACCCAGATCCGCATCATCCGAACGCTCGATTACGCGAAAAGGGGCGTCTTCATCTGGGACGACATCACCCAATTCTTCTACGACGCCGATCCGCTCTACAAGCAGGTCGGAACCCGCCCGAAGAACATGATCGACACCGGCATGTGGGATGACCCGTTCGCCTACGACGGCACCTACGCGGGGGCCGCCGAGTGGGGTGATCAGCGATGGGCGACTCCCGGGGTGATCATGGACGGCGAGCTCGTGACGACGAATCTGCACCACATCAACATGGGGTTGGAGGAGTTCGTCGAGCACGCCTACTACGAGGGATGGGAGAACGAAGGGACGCCGTATCCGAGGGATCCCGCAGGGAACCCGCTCTCTCCGAACCATCCCTGGAACAAGGAGACGAAGCCGCGACCAGACAAGCGCAGTTGGAAGGATCGCTACACCTGGAGCACCTCGCCGCGATGGGATCGCCAGGTCATGGAGGCGGGCGCCTACGCCCGGCTGTGGGCGACCGCGGCCGCCGCAAAGATGCCGCACACGCGCTTCCTGCAGGCCACGGGCACCAGCGTCAAGATCGACACACCACAGACGCCAGCTCTACGGGCGATGGAGCTGGAATGGAAGATCCCGGAGACTTGGAACGCCTTCGAACGCAACCTCGCGCGGGCCTATCACGTC
Organism: Actinomycetota bacterium; assembly: GCA_030776625.1. Lineage (NCBI taxonomy): Bacteria > Bacillati > Actinomycetota > Actinomycetota bacterium. The sequence continues at coordinate 293,250 of JALYHL010000004.1, forward strand.
GTCTACTCGCTCATGGTCGCGTACGAGAACGTGCAGATCGCTTTCGATCTCATGGGCGACGGCGAGAACAAGGTTGCGACGATGACGGAGTTCAAGGTGCCGCGTGACGAGCGCGTCGGGGTGGGTTTCTGGGGCGCCGGCCGCGGTTTCCTCACCCATCACCTCACCATGGACAAGGGAGTCCTCACCAACTACCAGGTCGTGACCCCCTCTACCTTCAACGCCTCCCCCATCGACCCGTTCGGACAGGCTGGCCCTTATGAGGAAGCGGCTGTGAACACGCCGATCCTCGAAGAGTTCGACTCGGACAAGGAGTTCACCGGGATCGACATCTTCCGCGCGGTCCGGTCGTTCGACCCTTGCATGCCGTGCACCGTGCACATCGCGAACGGCGACAACATGATCATCCGCGACGCCACCACCTGCGCGTGCGGGGCTACATGAGCCAGCGGGTTTGTGTCAGCAATCGCCGCGACGAGACGTCATGACCTCGCGCGTCCTCATCGGCGGGGTGGGCTATCGGTGGTTCGGCGACGGCTCGTTCGGGTTGGTGGTGAGCGATGCGCTGGCGCTGCTGGAGTGGCCAGCGGGTGTTGACGTCGAGGATCTCGGCTACGGCGCACTGCACGTGGCGTTGCATCTCGCTGAGGTGGATCCACCCTACGAGCGAGTCATCCTGATCGGCGTCACGGAGCGGGGTCGCGAGCCTGGGCGGCTATACCGCTTCCCGTGCGAAAGGACCGAGCCGGACAACGAAGAGATCCAAGCACGGATGTACGAGGCAGGAGCGGGTGTCATCGATCTCGACCACCTCGTGGTAATCGGCCGCCACTTCGATGCGCTCCCGGACGATGTCATCGCGATCGAGCTTGAGCCGCATCCCGGCACGGTTGGCGATGGACTCACCCCGGACGTGCAAGCATTGGTTCCGCAGGTCGTCGACCTGGTGCGCCAGGAGGTATCCGCCGCCATGGGCGCGCCACCGGCGTCGGTGAGGAGGTAGCCGTGGACTCTCCGCTGCTGTACAAACCGCATCCGGCGCTCTTTCCGCTCGCGCTCCTCGGTGGATTCACCGGAACCGTGCTCCTGACGGCGTCGTTGCACTTCGCCGCAGCAGTAGGAGTGACCGTCCTGGACCTGCCGCGGCTGCTCGGCGCGGTCGGCTCGAACGATCCCGACACGATCTTTGGAGTTGGGTATGCCATGTTCGTAGTCATCGGCGTATTCATCCTGCCGCTCGCGCTGGCTCTACTGTGGCCGATCACTCCTGGCGACCGCTTCACCTTCCGCGGCGCCGCCACCAAGGGCGCTCTGTGGGGCCTCGTTCTGTTTGTCTTGGGCGGGATCCTGCTGCCGGTCCTGGACGTCTTGAACGGGAGCTCTGCCCCCCGCGTTCTCGAGCCTGGCCCGTTCGGAGGCGCCCTCGGGATGTCTGGGCCGCTACAGCTCTTCGTGGGGACTCAGATCTATTCGCTCACAACCGCGGTAGTTGCTGGGATGGCGCGAGGGCTCCAGCCACTCGACGCCGTTGGCTGGGGCTGGTGGTCGCACGGCAGCGGCGAGTCACCATGACCGCGGCGCCGGCAGAGCTGCCTCCCGAGGTCGCTGCAGCGTTGGGTCAACTCGACGAGCTCATCCAGATGTTCGTGGACCATCCCGACGAAAATGTGCAGGATGGCGTGATCGCGGTACTGCGCGCGGTGGACATCCTTCATCGCGGCGGCCTGCAGCGGGTCGCGGCTTTCCTCGAGCAACGTTCGCTCCTGGAGGAGGCCCAAGACGATGCGCACATGGCGCTGCTGTTTGACCTGTACGGGTCGCGCGAAATCGAGGACGAGAGGGACCGTGCGGAGGCGGCGGTCGCGGGGATCCGTCCCTACGTGGAGAGTCACGGCGGCCGTCTCGAGGTCGTTACGGCCGAGGGAGGTGTGATCACCATCCGCCTTCTGGGTGCGTGTGAGAGTTGCTCCGGATCGACCGCGGGACTGCGCGACCTGGTGGAGGAAGCCCTGCGCGCGGAGTTGCCAGAGTTCGTCCGCATGGACGTGTCGTCATCGGCCGAGCACACGAGCGCCCGAAACTCCAAAAGGCAACCGGTGGTCATACCGGCCCCCACCCTGAGCTTCCGCAGCGCAACAGAAGTATCTCCCGGTCGCTGTGGAGCAGGGGGCGGCAGCTGTGGTTGTTCGAACGGAGCCTGATCCGCTGTCACGCGTCCTCGTCGCGTGTGTCGGGAATCAGCTGCGCGGTGACGACGGATTCGGTGTCGCGGTTGCGGCGCAGCTGCAAGGCTCTCTTCCCGACCAAGTCGACCTGATCGAGACGGGCATTGGGGGCCTAGCAATCGTCCAGCAGCTGATGGAGGGCTACAGCGGGTTGATCGTCGTCGACGCGATTGAGCGAAGCGCGCCGCCCGGGACGGTCTTCGTCCTGATCCCGCAGGTTCCTAAGATCAGGCAACCGACGATGGAGGAATGGCAGGGCCAGTATGCCGACCTTCATCTCGCGGAGCCATCACGGATCCTTCGCATCGCGCAAGCGGCCAGTGTGCTGCCTGATCACGTCCTGGTCGTGGGATGTCAGCCAGCTACCTGTGAGGACTTCCACGAAGGCCTGAGCGCTGATGTCGCGGCAGCCGTTCCTATAGCGACGGGGCGCGTCCATGAACTCGTCGACGAGATCCTCTCGGAGCTCGGCCGCCGGGACGAAATCGGCTAGATGTCGTTCATGCGGTCAAAGATCAGCCCCGTCGCCTCGGCCTGAACGAGCTTGTCGATCACATCGACCGCAAGCTCACCGGCGGACCACTTGGTCGGTTCGTACAGTCCCAGCGCCGTGTTCAGCAGGACGTCGCCGGTGTAGACGACGCCGAACACTGTGGCGACCGACTTCTGCCCATGAAGCCCGGCGCGATCTGCGATGGCGAATGCACTTCCCCACATCGCTCCGAGCGCGAAGTGCGTGATCCAATTCAGCTGCCGCCGCTGGCGTTCATCCTTCGCCTCGATCGGCAGGACTCGCTCCGCGAGATTCGCAGGGGCGAAGCTCTCGCCGCGGCCGGTGATCGGCATCTCGATCAGCTTCTGGAACGCGGTCATCACGCCGGTCGCCGCGATACCGGCCACGACGCCTCGACCAACGGACGCGCCGAATGAAGTAGTACCCGTGGGCGTCATCGCCGCGACGTCGTCTGGCGCAGCAGCGTGGCGTAAAGGGTGAGACCGGGTCCAAACGCCATAGCTACCACGAAGTCTCCTTCATCGAGATCGTCCTGATCGAAGATCCGTTGCAGGATCAAGAGCACCGTCGCAGATGAACAATTGCCACATTCGCTGAGCACCTGACGAGACAACGACAACTGGTCGTCCGTCAGCGCGAGCTGCTCGCCTACCACATCGACTATCTTCGGCCCCCCCGGGTGGACGGCCCAAGCTCGGACGTCCTGCGTCCGCAGCTGATGCCGCGCCAACAGCTCTGACACCACGTCGTGCACGTGCCGTCCCAGAACGTCGGGGACCTGTGGCGAAAGCCCCATGCGGAAGCCATGGTCCGTGACATCCCATGTCATCTTGTCTGCTTCATTGGCGTCTGTACGTGCGATCACGTCGACCACCTCGAGACCTGTCGCGCCTGGCTCGACGGTGATCGCGGCCGCGGCGTCGGCGAATAACGCGTGGGCGACGACCTGACCGATCTCATCGGTGGCCGGCTGCACGTGCAGGCTGGCTAGCTCGAGGCACAGCAGAACTCCAACCTTGCCTCGCGCCACCGCAGCGTCCTGGACGACCCCCAGGGCCGGGATCGCTGCGTAGCAACCCATGTGGCCTACATGCACCCGTTCGGTTGAAGACGGCATCCCGAGGTCGCGCGCGAGGAGGATGTCGATCCCGGGGGTCGCGTATCCGGTGCAGGAGACAGCGGTAAGGAGATCCACATCCCCAGGCGCGACCCCCGCTTGCGCCAGAGAATCCTCGATGGCCGAGGCACCCAGCGGCATCGCCTCTCGCGTGAAGCGCTGCATCCTCTCTCCGGTCGACCACAGGCTGATGTCTTCGTGGGTGGGGTCGATCACGCCGTGGCGGGTCGCAACTCCCGTCGCGTTCCACACCTTCTCCGCGACCGGCACGTCGGCGTAATGGTTCGCAAAGAACTTCTCCCACGCCTCCTGCTGATCGATCAGGTGATCCGGAAAGGCGCTGCCGAATCCGGTTATGGCAGCCGCTACCATGGGTTACCTCCTTGTGTGATGGGGTCGAGCCCCAGCGACACCGTGCCCAGGTAGTTGGCGCAGACATCGGAGGACGGCGGCATTATCGCTCCCGACCTGGCGTCGCGGAATATGCGCTCGAGCGCGGAGCCACGACGCAGTGCACCCAACCCACATGCTTCTGAAACCGTCGCTGCGACCGTCATGGCGACGTCACCCGCCGCGAGTTTGGCTCTGTAGATCCACCTGTTCGTGTCCGGTTCGCCCGGTGCTGCATCGATCCTGCGCGATGCCTCCTCGAGAACCAATCGGGCCGCCTCGACATCTGTGTCTGCCCGCCCCAAACGAGCTCGAACCAACGGCAAATCTGAGAGACCGCCGCGTCGGCCGACGACCACTCGCTCGTTTACGTAGGCGACCGCTTCGTCTACCGCCGCGCGCGCCAGCCCTACATAGACGGCGGCGTAGGACGCCACCAGCCATTGCGGCATGAGGTGAGCGAGCGGCAAGACGAGGCCCTCCATGCCACCCAGCAGAGCATCAGAAGGAACACGGACATCGAGATCGAGCTCGTTGCTCGCGGTCGCGCGCATCCCGAGCGGGTCCCACGTCTCATGCACTTCGATCCCCGGGCCCCGCGGGACCAGGAAGTAGGACACGGCCGCATCGCCGCCATCTGTAGCCGAACTGCGTGCGGCGACCAGGTAACCGTCGAGATGACCGGCCCCTGAACAAACCGACTTGTGACCCCTGATCCAGTAACCGTTACCGTCGCGTCCGTACTCGGTCCGCAAGGCGGTGAGCCTTGATCCCGCCTCCTTCTCGGTGATCGCGACGCCGTACGCGGCGCCGTCCACAGCTCGCCGCAGGATGTCATCTCGGACCACGAAGAACGACTGGTCAACGCCGAGGTTCTCGAGGAGCTGGCGCGGCAGAGTCGCCAACGCGCCGGTAACGCACGCATGCATGTTGAAGATCAGCGCTGTTGAACCACTTCCGGAGGCGAGAGCCATAGCAACCTGCACGTAGTCCTCGAAGGTTGCGCCTATCCCCCCGAGCTCCTGGGGCACGAGCAACGAGAGCAGCCCTTCGGTCCTGATGTCTTCGAGATCCTGGCTCGGAAACTCTGCCACTGCGTCGTACTGCTCCGCACGCTTACGTAAGAGCGGCGCGATCCTCTGCGCCTTGGCTACAGCGTCCATGACGGATCCTTCCGACCTACCCCCTGGTACAGCCCGGCCACCGACTTCGTGCGGACGAAACGCACGGGCCGCTGACGAGCGACGAGGAATCGCAGGTAATCAATCGTCGCCGGACGAAGTCCCCAGGTGGTGAGGCTGATCCCGTGACGGGCAAAGCGGGCGCGCAAGCGGGAAGGGTCAACGAATAGATCGGGGTCGTGTATGCCGGGAGGGGGTCCGCCGGGGGCGCGTTCGCCCACGGAGACCATGGAGAACCGCGACCAGCGCGTGTCGTTAAGCGTGTCGAAGATGACGATGCCGCCCGGGCGCAGAACGCGCGCGATCTCGTCGATCATCTTCTCGACATCCGCGATGTGCTCGAAGATCTCGCCCGCCACGACAACGTCCGCGCAGGCAGAACGGAACGGCAGATGGTGGACGTCACCCCGGACCCCGGTCAGCCCGTGCTGCACCGCGACCCTGAGAGCGGAAGCGACCGCATCCAGACCGATGTGCCGGTACCCGGTGACGAGTGGAGCGAGAAGCCCGCCGCCACAGGCCAGGTCGAGGAGAACAGCACCTTGCCGTTTGGCGTCGGGGATCAGCTCCGCGCGGGATCGGGCCAGCCAGTGCAACGCCGCGAAGGCGCCGTCAGGTCGCCACCACTGGTCCTGCAGGTCGTCGTATTGCCTCAGGTCGTTGCGCGGCCGTGACACCGATGTCCTAGGTCGAACCCGCTCACGTTGGCCGGTGCGGGTGGTGGGTCTGGGCGCTCCTGTCACCTCTGCCGACAAGCCATCAAGTGATCAACCCAGTACCGCCCTGGCTGTGGAAGAGCCCGTAGAGCGCACCGGTCGTGAGACCGAAGATCATGTGGCCCATGAACGAGGTGGCGACATCGAGTGCGCCGTAGTTCTTATAGGCGAATCCCTGGCGGCCGATCTCGCCCGTTTCGGGGTCGGTCGACGGGAGCATCGCGACGACGGGCCCGGCGATCATGTAGTGGATCAAGCCGCCGGCCAGGCCCCAGATCAAGAGGTTGTCGTCGGCCCCGATCAGGTTGAAGAACATGGCATAGAGCACCGCCGCAAACACCGCCACGCCTTGGTGGAAGAGGAATCCGGCGAAGTAACCCGCGCCTCCCGGGATCTTCAGCAGGTTCTGGCCCCAGGTCCGGAAGATGTTCTGCTTCACGCGCAGCCCCATCGCCTTCTGCATGTACACGGGCCCCTCCATGATCCCGCCCGCAATCAGCCCCGCAAGCACTGCAGGTCCAAGCTCAAGCTCCACCGGCATCTCCCTTCGTTGACCGCTGCGGCAATCCCTCTCGCGGCCCCCGTCCGAACACGGACAAAGGGCACTTCCTAGGTGCTTGGACTCTTACCGATGCGCTCAGGCCAATCTGGGGATATTGGGTCTTTTCGGGGCAGGAGGGCGAGGTCGTAGCGTGAGTCGCATCATGAATGCGCCGGCACTGCAGACCGACGCGGCGGAGCTAGCGTCGATGCTGGGAGATTGGGCGTCGAGCGCGCACCCCCTGTACCAAGATCTGGGAATCAAGCTCGAGTCGCTGATCCAAGAGGGCCACCTCGCGCCGGAGACGCTACTTCCGCCCGAACGGGTTCTCGCGGCCGCGCTCGTAGTCAGCCGCACGACCGTTACTGCCGCGTACGACGCGCTCAGGGCACGCGGACTGGTTGAGACGCTTCAAGGCAGCGGCACCTGGGTTAGGAGCCGATCCGGCGATACCCCAGTGGATCCAGCGGCGACCTTCTTTCCGTGGCCGAACCTGCTCTTTCCCGCTCCAGCCAAGGATCGACCTACCGACCCCGAGGTGCTCGGTCTGCGATCGACCGACGTGCCGGCATCATCGATCTTCCTCGAAGCCATCGAAACGATGACGCCGGCAGACTGGCGCACCGCGCTCGGCAACGAGGGATACCTGCCGGCAGGGGTTCCGGAGCTGCGTGCGGCAATCGCCCGTCATCTAACGGCGCAGGGTCTACCCACGTCCGCAGACGAGCTGATGATCACAACGGGAGCTCAGCAGGCCCTCCACCTCGTCATCTCCTTGTACGTAAGGCCTGGTCGCCGCGTGGTCTTAGAAGATCCGACGTATGCGGGGGCATTACCGCTACTCCGGAGTGCGAGGGCGCGACTCGTCCCCGTACCCATCGACGAGCACGGAATGTGCATCGATCGCGTACGGGAAGCGATGACAACGGGTGCTCCCGCCTTGATCTATGTCGTCCCCACTTATCACAATCCGACCGGAGTGCTGCTTTCAGAGCAGAGGCGTCGAGAGCTCGTGGGTCTGGCAAGTCGCAAACGAGTACCGATCGTCGAGAGTCTCGCGCTGATGGATACCGGCCTCACGCAATTCGACCCGCCTCCGCCACTTGGCGCCATCGATCGACAACTCGTGATCTCGATCGGATCCCTCAGCACGCTCTTTTGGGCAGGTCTGCGGATCGGCTGGATCAGAGCAGAGAAATCAGTGCTGGGACGTTTGAAGCGCTTGAAGGCGAACCTTGATCTGGGAACGCCCCTGATCGGCCAATTCGTCGCCGCCCGCGCACTCGAGCGCGCAGCCGACGCGCGCCTTGATCGGGCACAGCAACTACGAGCGAACTACCAGCACCTGGTATCACTGCTTGAATCTCAGATCCCTGAGTGGTCTGTGACGGAGCCCGCGGGCGGCGCCTCGCTATGGACTCGGGTCCCGTTCGGATCGGCAACGGAGTTCGCCCAACTGGCTAGCCGCCAGGGGGTCGCATTGCTACCCGGCCCGATGTTCTCCCCCACCAGGGGCCATGACGACCACCTTCGCATCCCGTTCGTGCTCGACGATGCGTCGATGACCGAAGCCGTCGCTCGACTTAGAGCAGCGTGGTCCGATTATTCGCAGAGGGAGCCACACTCGGCTCCGGCGGCGCAGGTTGCCGCACCCGCATAGCGCGACCGTCCGTCGACCCCCCCGGCCAAGCTGACGCTCGGCCGACAAGAGCAGTGGTCATGACCGCGTCCCGTTGAACAAGACGATCTCCTTCTGTGGTGTGAGCTGAGCTTCCAACCCAACGAGCAAGTGCCGGGCCGGAGGGGACGGTCCGGCCCAGCACCTGTTCGTCGGGTATGTCTGTGAAGCGCCTCCCCCTCCCCCGTTAGTTCCCGGGGTTGTTGTTGCCCTCGTTGCCTTCGTTCCCGCTGTTGTTGTTGTTATTGCCTTCGTTGCCTTGGTTGTTGTTGCCGTCGTTGCCGGGGTTGTTGCCTCCGTTGCCTCCGTTGCCTTCGTTGCCTTCGTTGCCTTCGTTGTTGTTGTCCCCGTTGCCGGGCTTGTTGTTGCCTTCGTTGCCTCCGTTGCCTTCGTTGTTGTTGCC